>JAICSX010000033.1 GCA_025936675.1 Sphingomonas sp. | reverse complement strand
CGCAGCGGCGACAGGTGCGCTGATGACGGCTAACGAGACGCCAATTACCCGACCGAGCATAGCTTTTCGCATCGCAAAGATTCCCCCTGTTGACCGCACTGAGTCGGTCAGACAGTTTGCGCCGCCGCCCACACCTTCAATCGCCTATCGCGCTGCCATAGCTCCATACCGCGGCCTTCCCGCCACGCTTCAGAGATGCGGATTGCTGCCTCGTCGTCCGGCGCCTCGAACTCGTGCGCACGTTCGATATGGGCGGCCCCATCGAAAAAGAACAACCTGTAGAACCCCAACGCTCAGCCCCCCGGCTGAAGCGGTACGGCTATCGTTGATCAGCGAAAGCGACACTAAAGTAGATTAATACGATGCGGTCTCAATCACCCGGTCTTTCGGCATGAAGCTCGCCCCAGTCACGTTTGATCTGGTTCTCAAGCTGGATCACCTTCCTATGCAGCGCCTCCAATTTGTCCGGATCTGACGACGACCTATCGCGCTCCAGGCTGATCGTCACGAGCAGATGGTCACGTTCATCCATCAAAGCTTCGAGCTTCGGGCCAAATCTCGGCGGCTGCCTATTCATCTTGTTTTGAACACCCCTTCGAATTTCTCATTCCCGCTCATATGAAAACGGGCGGCTCCGCATGGCAGGGGAGCCGCCCAAGGTCGAGCACCGCGAAAGGGGAACTCAAGCGGTGCGCCGACAAAACTACTACCTGCAGCTAAGCGTTCCCAGGTTCACCTGCTGTCCTTCAGTGCGGCTTCGGCAAGTAAGCTGGCGGCGTGCTCCTGAAGATGCTGCGCCACATCAGGACGACTGACATAGGCTGCGAGGGCCTGAAGTTTGGATGCATGGCGCCGAAGGTCGGCAGGCGTCTGCAGGATCCATTCGTGCGTCATGAAATCCGCTGTGCACGAAAGCCAACGGACTTCGCGATACGTAATGCTACCCAACTGTCAGAGGCGGATGGCCAGTGACCGGGCGGAAGGCGGCCCGGCAGACTTTGCCACCGAGCCGCGTCCGTCGCGTAACGAGTGAGGTAATAGCCGATATGTCGGCACGAGGACAAAGCCCTTAAGAGAGCCCCGAATGTCTGCAATGGGTCGAAAGCAGACGCTCGGCTAACGGCAAGTTTGGGTGGAAAGCTGCCATTGTGACCTCTCTCAGCTTTCAGTAATTTCGCGCTCTGCTCGGGTCAGGAGTGCGTATGTCCAGGACCACCAGCGGGTTGTTACTCTTAGCCAGCTCAGCGTTCGCCTCTTCGGCGGCAGCCAGTCCGCCGCCTCCACCGCCTTCGTTCATCGATGATGTGGCCAAGCAGCTCGTGCAGACACAAACTTCCGCGAGCTTCGACCGATATGCGGGTCTGTTGGCGGATGATCTTACTGTCACGCTCGACGGCAACATGGTTGCCGCGAACAAGGTCGACTGGCTGAAAATCGAACGATCTCGGCTCGGGAAGATCGACCGGAGTGTTTATGGCTACGCTGAAGGGCATGACAATCTGCTCGTATTCGATCGCTTCGATGATCGGTCGGATGAGCATTGCCCGCAGGGCGGCACCTGCGTCTTTGACCCGCGATATCACGCACGGGCGGTGCAATATGAGTTCGGCCCCGATCATCTCGTGCACTTCATTCGAATCGTGCAGTCGGATGGCTTTCTTAGGACCCAGTGACGTGTCGGTTTGCTGCGAGCGCCAATGGCAGGAACGGGTCGAAATCAGACGCTCGGCTAGCGCAGTTCTGGTGGAAAGCGGACGTTCGATACGCACGCGCGATGTCACTTTTTATGCGAAGGTGTCTGCCAGGACACAACCGACCAATGCGCTCGCCAAACACCATCTGGACCAAGCATGAATCCTGCCACGTAGTTGCCGGTGTGCGTAAACGGCATGCCATCGCGTGTGCTGTCTTCCGCATAAGTGCCCCGATAGACCGCCATGTCGCCTCCTTTTGCGACATCGACAGTCTCGTCGATCATAGTCAGATGCCAGTCTGGAGAATATTTGAACGCCATCGACAGGCCGTCATGTTCGGCTTTGGTGCCGATCGAGGGGGCTCGCCCGCTTTCCATCGAGACAAGGTCTGGCGCGTCGTACTTCGTCGCTTTGTCGATGTCCTTGGAGTTGATGCCCGCGACGATCTCGGCAACCTCTGATCGAATCTTCCTGTCGATGGACGAAGGGCTTGCAGCTTTGGCTGGCTCGAATGCAACGCAGAGCCCGATTGCAATCAAAGCGTAGCGCGTAAACATAGACAGCTCCTCCCAACTACGGATTGAGGTTCGGCGAAAGACCGATTGGCCAGCTGGCGGTTGGACTCTAACGTTCACGCCAGCGGCAGCAATGGGTCGAAGGCTGTCGCGATTACTTTGGGTGGGAAGCTGACGCTTAAAACAGCGCGTGGTCTGGTTGCACGTGCCAGTCACTGCCCGGGTTGGCTGTGAAGATCGCGACATTGCCGATGAAAGCGCCATTGGACTGGCCGAGTAGGTCGGTCATGGTACCGCTGTCGTTCCGCCACACAATGTCGTCGTAGCCGTCGCCATTGAAGTCGCCGGTGCCGACGATGTGCCAGTCCAATCCCGGATTCAGCTGGAAATTGACGTTGCCCGTGAACGAACCGTCGGGATTGCCGAGAAGGTCGACGACATTGCCGATGTCGTTACGCCACAGGATGTCGTCGCGCCCGTCGCCGTTGAAGTCGCCAGTCCCTTCTACATGCCAGTCGAGCCCGGGATTGAGCAGGAAGTTGACGTTGCCGGTGAAGGAGCCGTCGGCATTGCCGAGCAGCGTGACGACGGTGCCAAGGTCGTTGCGCCACAGGATGTCGTCGCGCCCGTCGCCGTTGAAATCGCCGGTGCCTTCGACATGCCAGTCGAGGCCGGGATTGAGGTTGAAGTTGACGTTGCCGACGAAGGAGCCATTGGGCGCGCCGAGGAAGGTGATCACCGCCCCCGAATCATTGCGCCAGAGCACGTCGCCAAGGCCATCGCCATTGAAATCGCCGGTGCCCTCGACGTGCCAGTCGGTGCCGGGATTGACGCTGAACACGGAGCTGTTGTCGACCAGGCTGCCATCCGCCTGACCCAGCCAATCGGTGACCTGCCCATTGTCGTTGCGCAGGATCACGTCGCTGTATCCGTCACCGTTGAAGTCGCCTGTGCCCTCGACGTGCCATTCAGTGCCCGGATTGACGTTGAATACCGAGCTGTTGTCGACCAGGCTGCCATCCGCCTGACCCAGCCAATCGGTGACCTGCCCATTGTCGTTGCGCAGGATCACGTCGCTGAAGCCGTCACCGTTGAAGTCGTTAACCGTCGAATGCGCCACAAGCCTAAGTTGCACGCCGGCGACCGGCGCCGCACTGGCGACCAAGTGCCCGGGGCCTAGATTGCTCAGCGTCAACGTGCCGCCGGTGTAGTTTAGGGTGTTGCCAGACAGACTGAACGCAAAGGTCGCAGGGTTGGCGTCGTAGAAGTGGATCTTGTCCCCAAGCGAAAAGTCAGTGATCGTGTCACCATTGTGATCTGACTCGCTATCGCCGAAGGTGTCATTGCCAGAACCGCCCGTCAGTATGTCCGCCCCTGCTCCTCCACTGATTCCGTCGTCTCCCCCACCTCCGTTGAGGACATCGTTGCCAGCAAAGCCATGCAATGCGTCGTCGGATGCGCTTCCCGTAATTTGGTCATCGCCCTGGAGAAGTCTCGCGAATAGACCAGCCGGACTCTCGTTACTGGGATCCTGTATGTAACTGAGAAAATCAGCAACGCTGATAGACACTCCGGAGAAGCTGAAATTGGAGAAGCTGGCTTCGTCACCGTCAGTTGAAAGATAAGTGATCCCGGTAATTGGACCGACCGGATTGCCACTTGAATCATACGTGCTGAAGTCACCCGTCAGGGTTAGAGTATCCGTTACAAGTCTCATTTGCAGCGTTGACGACGTATTGACGAGAAGCGTGCCCCCATAAACGATGGCGTGCCAACCCGAGTAAATCATGTCGTAGCGAAAAAACGCGTCCATGTTGAATTGGCTATTCGCGACTAGCGTGGCCATCCTGCCCTCCCAAATACTTCGCGCCGTGTGAGGAGTGTCCGATCAATTTAGGAAATGTTTGGGGTGAGTTACCTTGAGGTAACCACACCGGGCTCGTGCCTCGCTTGTACGCATAGCGACTCTCCCAAGGCCCCTGAATCCGCGTGACGGGCCGCGCGAGCGATGATGATCGCGACTCCTTTCGAGTAATCCGTGGGGAAGCGCGCCACATACCCGGAATGGGGTATTTGACCGGCGTGAGTGACGCAGGGGTGTCGCGCTGCTGGCACTAACGATCCCACTGAGTATGTTGCTGAATCTGCACGACTCGGGCGTGAGGATATTGCGTGGATATCAGTCTGGTCGATCGCATCTACGAAGCCGCCGTCTTACCTGAGCGATGGCCCGCGATCCTGCAGGCGGTGGCAGCGCAGGTCGGCGCCAAGGGCGGTGTGTTCATGAGCACGTCAGCGAAAGGTACCCAGGCCGTCGTTTCACCGGCTCTCGAGCGCGATCTCGCGGACTATGTGTCTGAGGGCTGGGCGGCTGATCCAGTCAGGACCGCGCCGCTGCTTGCCGATCAGTTTCCCGGCTTTCGCTCAGAGACTGACTATCGCACGGTTGACGAGATCGAGGCGCTGCCGGCTCACGCAGAATTCCTCGATCCACGAGGACTCATCGCCGGTACAGCCACGGCTATCCAGGGAACGAGCGACAGATCGCTATTCCTCGCCTTTGAAGGGTTCCCGACCCACGAGGCGGCGCGCGGCGCGGTTCGTCTCCTGGATACCCTCAGACCGCATTTCGCTCGTGCGATCAGCCTAACCGCACTCCGTCCGGATAGTTCGCAAATCGTTGTCGATAGCCTGGCGCTTGCCGGCGCGGCGGCGGCAGTTGTGAGGCGTGATGGCCGGCTGCGCGCGGCGAACGGCCGGTTTATCGAACGGGTTGGGGGCCGCATGATGGACGGGCCGCTGGGTCTCCGGTTTAACGATCCATTCCTCCAAAGCCAGTTCGCCGGGGCGCTGAGCCGCGGACGTGAGAAGCCAACTGCGGTCCAGTCCGTCGCTGTCCGAAGCGAGAACGGCGAGCCTCCTTTTGCAATGCACCTCGTGCCCATCCGAGGCGCGGCGCGCGAACTCTATGATTCGGACGGGCTGCTCCTGCTGATTGCGGACGGAAACAACCTCGCAGTGCCGAACGCAGACCTGCTGCGCCTCCTGTTCGACCTTACGCCCGCTGAAGCCCGCTTGAGTAGGTTGATCGCGGAAGGGGAAACGTTGGCCAACGCCAGCCGCTCGCTTCGCATCGCGGAAGCCACTGCCCGCGTTCAACTGAGAAGCGTTTTCCTTAAGACCGGCGTGACACGCCAAGCGGAGCTGCTGAAGCTGCTCATAGGGCTTAGCGGGCCGACACAAGACTGACCCAATCCTACTCAAAGGAATTATGGGAATAGACGGGTCGAAAGCTGCCGCCTGATGTCTGCAATGGGTCGAAAACGGACATTAGCGCGATCCGCTTTCCTATTTGGATTTGGACTGCTTCGCTCGCCGCATGGCGGCGCTGCAAATTTCGAGGTCCGGGGAAACCGGGCCCCCGCTTAAGTTCACGCCAAAAGCGCTGTTCTCCGTGAACTTAGTGAACTTGCTGCCGTTCGCGGCTAGCGCGATTGGCGAGATTCGGCGGCGGCATTGGCGTGCTCGTCAGCCGTTCGGGCCGGCGGCGCGCCAATCGCCGCCTATGAAAAAGGCCGCCTCTAATGCGTGAGGTGGCCGGCCATTTCGTCCTTTAGCCTCAGCTTTTCCTTCTTGAGGCGGTGGAGAAGGTCTTCGTCGGGATGGGCTCTGTGCTCTTCTTCCTCGATGAGGGCGTGAAGAGCTTGGTGCTTCGACTCCAGTTCCTCGACCATTGCCTTGTCCATTGGCGGCGTTCCTTTCAGTCAGCGTGTCACCACCGCGTAATAAACCACGAATCTCGCCGCTTGTCTTGACCCTTCTCACGGCTCGCCCGCCGGCGAGCGCCGCTCGGCGCGGGCTGCTGTGTCGTTCCGATGAACGCTCGGATATTGTAAACCCGACGGCCATGAACGATGACGAACCGGTAGTGATGCTCGCGGCGCTCAGGACAGAGCACCGCCGTCTCGACGAGCAGATTCAGCTCCTGTCCTCCGAGCCGACCGGCGACCAGCTCGAAATCGCGCGTCTCAAGCGGCGCAAGCTGCAGCTCAAGGATCAGATCCAGCGGATCGTCGATTCGAACATTCCGGACATCATTGCTTGAGGCTCACGCTTGTCCCGCTTGGGGACAAGCGGCGCAAAATGGCGTCCGGCCGGCGAGTCGGGCGTTTTCTGCACGCATTTACGGTGGCACTGTCATGACGATGGACGAATCGGACATGTCGCAGCCGCAGGTGCGGATCACTTCGCGCCTGATCGACTCGCTCTATACGGAGGCGATGCTCCTCGCCGACGAGGCGCGCTCATATTTCGACGATGCCGGGCGGGAGGAGCGCTCGACGCTGCAGCCGCTCGCGCGCGTGGGCTTTGCCTGCGAGTCGCTCAAGGTTACGACCCGGATCATGCACATCGTCGCCTGGCTGCTGACGCAACGGGCGATCGAATCGGGTGAAATTCCGATGCGTGACGGCAAACGCGCCGATCGCCGCCTCGGCAATGCGCAGGATAGCGATCCTGACGTCGTTGCGACCCTTCCGGAATCAGCGCAAAAGCTGATCAATTCCAGCTCGGATCTTTATGCGAGGGTCAAACGGCTCGACGATGGAGTGATGGACAGCGACGTGCCGCAAAGCCCGGCGCGTGCGTTGATGGGCCGTCTGGAACGCGGTTTAGGCGGCCAGGCCTAAGCGCCGCACAACCGCGCCTTCGCCGCGGCATATTGCTCCGCGAGCAGGTCGACATATTCAGCGGTTGGCCGCACTCGATCGACCACGCCAATCCCTTGGCCCGAACCCCAGATATCCCGCCACGCCTTGGCTTTTTGGGAGCCTTCCGAACCGAACTTCATCGCATCGAGATTGCCCGCAGCGAGATTGTCCGGATCGAGTCCGGCGTTGACGATCGATGAGCGCAGGTAATTGCCGTGCACGCCCGTGAAGAGGTCGGAATAGACGATGTCGGCCGCGCCGCTTTCGACGATTGCCTGCTTGTACGCCTCGGGCGCATTGGCTTCCTCGGTCGCGATGAAGGGCGAGCCGACATAGGCGAGGTCGGCGCCCGCGGCCTGCGCGGCGAGAACGGAGCGGCCATTCGCGATCGCACCGGAAAGGATCAGCGGCCCGTCGAACCATGTGCGGATTTCCTGGATGAGCGCGAACGGAGACCAGCGACCGGCGTGGCCTCCAGCGCCCGCCGCGACTGCGATGATCCCGTCGGCGCCTTTGTCGATGGCCTTGCGCGCGAAGCGGTCGTCGATCACGTCGTGAAGCGTAATCCCGCCCCATGAATGCACCGCTTCGTTGAGCTCGACCCGTGCGCCGAGCGATGTGATGACGATCGGCACCTTCCATTTCGCGCACACCTGCATGTCATGCTCGAAGCGGTCGTTCGACCGGTGCACGATCTGGTTGACGGCGAATGGCGCGGACGGTCGCTCTGGGTGGTCTCGATCCCAGGCGGATAGTGCTTCGGTTATCTCGTGCAGCCACTCGTCGACCAGCTCGGCAGGGCGCGCGTTTAGCGCCGGGAAGCTCCCAACAACGCCAGACGTGCACTGCGCGATCACGAGCTTGGGATTCGAGATAATGAACATGGGCGCGGCAATCACAGGGATTCGAAGCCGCTGAAGGATCGGAGGGAGGCTCACAGCGCGTGATATTCCCGATACCACCTCACGAAACGCGGAACGCCTTCGTCGATGCTGGTCGATGGCTTGAACCCATGGTCCCGACCGATCGCAGTAACATCGGCATAGGTTTCCCTGACATCGCCGATCTGCATCGGTTTGGGGTCGAGCAGCGCCTTCCTTCCCGTTTCCTGCTCCAGCAGCTCGACGACCCGCATCAGGTCTTCGCTGCGGCTGTTGCCGATATTGTACAGCGCATGCGGGCTGGTGCTTCCGCCGGCCTTCATCTCGCCGTCGTCGGCCGGCGGTCCATCCAGGCAGGCGATCACGCCCCGCACGATATCGTCGATATAGGTGAAGTCGCGCCGCATCTCGCCGCCGTTGAAAAGGGGCAGAGGCTCGCCGGCGTAGAGCGCCCTGGTGAAGATCCACATCGCCATGTCGGGCCGACCCCACGGTCCGTAGACGGTGAAAAAGCGAAGGCCGGTCAACGGCAGCCGGTATAGGCTCGCATAGCTTTCGCTGAGCAACTCATCAGCCTTTTTGGTCGCTGCGTAGAGCGACAGCGGGTGATCGACGCGGTCCTCCACCCGGAACGGCAGGCTCTTGTTGCTGCCATAGACGGACGACGAGGACGCGTAGACCATGTGCCGGGGCCGTACTGAGCGCGCGAGCTCGAGCATGTTGCAGTGGCCGACTAGGTTCGATCGGACATAGGCTTCGGGATGTTCGAGGCTGTAGCGGACGCCCGCCTGCGCACCCAGGTGGACGATGCGGTCGATCTCGATCGTCTTGGCGAAGCTTGTCAGCGCATCTGCATCGGCGAAATCCAGCCGCTCGAAACGGAAGCGATTGCCGTAATGCTGCTGCAATCTCTGCAACCGCGCCTGCTTCAATGACGGGTCGTAATAATCGTTGAGACTGTCGATCCCGACGACCTCGTCTCCACGCTCAAGGAGAGCGCGCGATGTCGCCGCGCCGATGAAACCAGCCCCCCCGGTGACCAAAACAGCCATGGGCTTTCCTTAGGGGGTGCAGCGGCGTGCTGAAAAGCCCTAGACGCACTTGCATGGGACGCAGCTGGACCTTCGCGATCGATCGCGGCGGGACGTTCACCGACCTGGTCGCGCGCTCATCGGACGGGCTTTTGCGCGTCGAGAAGCTGCTGTCCGAGAATCCGGGCCAATATGAGGACGCCGCGCTGGAGGCGATCAGGCGCGTGCTCGCCGATGAGGGCGGAGCGGTCGAGGAAGTTCGCATGGGCACGACCGTTGCAACGAACGCCTTGCTGGAGCGCGAGGGAGAGCGCGTCGGGCTAGCCGTTACGCGCGGCTTCGGCGATGCCTTAAGGATCGGCTATCAGGCGCGGCCCGACATCTTTGCGCGGCACATCGTGATTCCGACGATGCTCTACGAGCGCGTCGTCGAGATCGACGAACGCGTCGGCGTGGATGGCGACGTTCTCGTACCTCTCGACGACGCAGTTGCGCGAGTGGCCTTAAACGAGTTGCGGCACAATGGAATCGACGCGCTTGCGATCCTGCTCATGCACGGGTGGCGCCATTCGGATCACGAGAAGCGGCTTGCTGAGATCGCACGGGAGCTTGGCTTTACGCAGATTTCGGTCAGTCACGAGGTAGCGCCGGTGATCAAGCTGATCGGGCGCGGCGATACGACAGTCGTGGATGCGTACCTAACGCCTGTTCTGCGGCATTACGTGGATCGCGTCGCTGCAGGGCTGCCGGAAGACACGGACCTTCATTTCATGCAGTCGAACGGCGGCCTCGCCGAAGCCCGAGCGTTTCGCGGCAAGGATGCAATCCTCTCCGGTCCAGCCGGCGGAGTCGTCGGAATGGTCGCGGCCAGCGCGCCGTTCGACGCACAGCGCCTGATCGGCTTCGACATGGGCGGCACGTCGACCGACGTGTCGCATTATGCCGGGGCGTTCGAACTCGCTGACGAGAGCGTCGTCGCCGGCGTCCGCATCCGCGCGCCGATGATGCAGATCCACACCGTTGCTGCAGGCGGAGGGTCGATTTGCCGGTTCGACGGGATGCGCTTTCGCGTCGGTCCGGAGAGCGCCGGCGCCAATCCGGGACCCGCATGCTACCGCAATGGCGGTCCGCTCACCGTCACCGACTGCAACCTGTTCCTCGGCCGGATCGATCCTCGGCAATTTCCGGCCGTGTTCGGTCCCAATAGCGGCCAGCCGCTCGATCCCGCTGCGTCGAAAGCTCGACTGCAGGAAGTCGCCAATCAACTCGGCGGGGCAAAGTCCTTGGAGGAAATTGCCCGCGGGTTCCTGGACATCGCAGTCGACAATATGGCGGCCGCGATCCGGAAAATCTCGATCGCGCGCGGGCATGACGTGACCCGCTACACGCTTGCCTGCTTCGGCGGCGCGGGCGGCCAGCATGCGTGCGCGGTTGCCGACGCGCTTGGGATGGAGCGGATCCTGATCCATCCGCTCGCCGGCGTGCTGTCGGCCTATGGCATCGGAATCGCCGACGTGAAGGCGATCCGCGAGACCAGCTGGCTGAAGCCGCTGGGTGACGATTTTTCAACAGCGCTGACTCAACTGGAGGAGCGAGCAAGTGCCGCCTTGCTGGAGCAGGGCGTCCACCATGCGCACATCGAGATTGACCGTCGCGCGCGCCTGAGGACGTCCGGCAGCGACACGACGCTTGAGCTGCCAATCGGACCAGCTGAACAGATGCGCTCCGCCTTCGCCGAGCTGCATCGAAGACGCTTCGGCTATGTCGAAGGCGCTCTGGTCATCGTCGACGCGCTTGTCGTCGAAGCCGTCGCGAGAAGCGACGCGGCTATTACGGCCCAAGGTTCCGGCAGTGACGAAATCGTGGAAGGGCCGGGACTGATCTTCGATCCCACGTCGACCATCGTTGTCGAGGCCGGCTGGCGCGCTGAACGCGAGTCCGACGGCACGCTTGTGCTGACCCGTACCGTTGCGCTGCAGCGGGGAAAGGCAATCGGCACGGACGTCGACCCGGTCCAGCTCGAGATCTTCAACAACCTCTTCATGGCAATCGCCGAGGAGATGGGCGTTGCGCTCCAATCGACGGCGACGAGCGTGAACATCAAGGAGCGGCTCGATTTCTCCTGCGCGATCTTCGACGCCGACGGAGCGCTGATCGCCAACGCGCCGCACATTCCGGTTCACCTGGGTTCGATGGGCGAGAGCATCCGGACGATCATCGACACGAGAGGAGAGGCGAGGGATGGGCGCGGCATTCGCCGCGGCGACGCCTATGTTTTAAACGACCCCTATCGTGGCGGAACGCATTTACCCGACATCACTGTGATCGTTCCCGTTTTTTACGGTGACGATCCCGAGCCGTCCGCATTCGTCGCAGCGCGAGGCCACCACGCCGACATTGGTGGGATCGCACCGGGCTCGATGCCGCCCGACAGCCGCAGCATCGATCAGGAAGGCGTGCTGGTCGACAATTTTCTGCTCGTCGACGAAGGCCATTTCCGTGAGGCGGAGATGCGCACGTTGTTGCAGTCCGGTGAATGGCCGGCACGCAAGCCGGACCGCAACATTTCCGACCTTCGAGCCCAGCTCGCCGCCTGCACGCGCGGCGCGGAGGTCCTCGCGCAAACGGCACGTGACTATGGGCCTGATGTCGTCGCCTCATACATGCGGCACGTGCTCGCCAACGCCGAAGAATCGGTACGCCGGCTACTCGGCCGGCTCGACGACGGCGCGTTCGACTATGAAATGGACAATGGCGCGCATGTCCGCGTCCGCATTACCATCGACAAGGCGGCACGGTCGGCGACTTTCGATTTCACCGGAACGAGCGACCAGTTGCCCGACAATTTCAATGCCCCATTTTCGATCGTCAGAGCCGCGTCGCTCTACGTCGTGCGCACCCTGATCGACGATGCGATCCCGATGAACGACGGGTGCCTGAGGCCGATCAGACTGGTTGTGCCCGAAGGATCGATGCTCAACCCGAGCTATCCGGCCGCCGTCGTGGCCGGCAATGTCGAGAGCAGCCAGGTCGTGACCGACGCCTTGTTCGCCGCGACCGGCCGCCTTGCGCCGAGCCAGGGCACGATGAACAATTTCACTTTCGGGAACGAGCGGCACCAATATTATGAGACGATAGCGGGCGGATCGGGCGCCGGGCCCGATTTCGACGGCACGAGCGCGGTCCAGACGCACATGACCAACAGTCGCCTGACGGATCCCGAGATCCTCGAGAGCCGGTTGCCCGTCAGGCTTGACCAGTTTGCGATCCGGCGCGGGTCGGGCGGGCAAGGGGCGCACAAGGGGGGCGACGGCGTCGTCCGGGCGGTGACCTTCTTGGAGCCGATGCGGGCCAACATCCTCGCCAACCGCCGCCGCGTGCCGCCGCGCGGAATCGACGGCGGATCGGACGCGCAAGCGGGACGCAACTGGGTCGAGCGAACCGACGGCACAGTCGAAATGCTGAGTGCCACGGCTTATGCCGAGGTGCAGCCTGGCGACCGCTTCGTGATCGAGACCCCAGGCGGCGGCGGGTTTGGGAGGAAGGGCGGATGATCAATTATTGGCCACTGCTCGGAATAGCGCTTGTCGTCATTGGCTTCGCACTACGCTTCAACCCGCTGCTGGTCGTCGCAATAGCCGGCATCGTCACGGGCCTGCTCGGCAACATGCCGTTCCTGAAGGTTCTCGCAACGCTCGGACATGGGTTCAACGAGAACCGCTACGTCACGATCGTCTGGATCATCCTCCCAGTTGTCGGATTGCTGGAGCGTTACGGCCTGCAGGAGCGCGCGCGGACGGTCATTGCTGGAATTCGCGGCGCCACAGCGGGCCGGCTGCTCATCGTCTACCTGGCGCTCCGTCAGATCATCTCTGCACTCGGCCTCACGACAGTTGCAGGTCATCCGCAAACGGTACGGCCGCTCATCGCGCCGATGGCCGTCGCTGCCGCCGAGAAACAGTACGACGAGCTCGACGAACGAACAGCGGAGCGCGTGAAGGCGATGGCTGCGGCGACGGACAATGTCGGCCTATTCTTCGGCGAGGACATCTTCATCGCGATTGCGTCGATCCTGCTCATCCAGGGTTCGCTTGCGAGCTTCGGAATCGAGCTGACGCCATTCCAGCTGTCAGTTTGGGCAATACCGACCGCGATCTGCGCTTTCCTGATTCACGGAACGAGGCTGCTGTTGCTCGATCGTCGGCTGGGGCGGCGCAAATGATCAACCTGCACTGGCTTTACATTGTGGCGGGCGTGATCTTCGCCGGCTTCGCGCTCGGAAGCGCGCGCGACGAGACCAATCCGAAGCGATGGGGCAACACAGCCTTCTGGTTCCTGGTCGCGATCAGTCTCTGGTTCGGCGATTTCTTCGGTGACATCGGCAACGGCGTGCTCGTGCTCGCGCTGGTCGGTATCGCAGGCCTCCAATTGATCGGTCGCGGTTCGAAACAGTCAACCAATGCCGAGCAACGCGACACATCGTCCGAGCGTCGCGGCAACAAGCTTTTCATCCCGGCGTTGATCATCCCCTTCACCGCCTTCGTCGGAACCATCCTGTTCAATTACACGGCACTGAAAGGGACAGGCCTCATCGAGCCCAAATCGGTGACTCTCGTCCTGTTCGGAACCGGGGTGCTGATCGCATTGGCGGCCGAATATCTTTGGCTCCGGCCGCCGCTGCTTTCGGCCGTCGACGAAGGGAGCCGCCTCATGAACAGCGTCGGCTGGGCGGCCGTGCTGCCGCAGATGCTGGCAGCGCTTGGAGTGATCTTCGCCGCGGCCGGGGTCGGAACCACGATCGGAGCGACGGTGTCCTCCATCATCCCGCAAGGAAGCATTTTCCTGGCTGTGCTGCTCTACGCATTGGGCATGGTCGTGTTCACGATGATCATGGGGAATGCGTTTGCTGCGTTCCCGGTCATGGCGGCCGCAATCGGCGTCCCGATCCTGATCCACGGCGATGGCGGAAAGGCGGCCGTGATCGGCGCCGTCGGTATGCTGTCCGGCTTTTGCGGGACGTTGATGACTCCGATGGCAGCCAACTTCAACATCGTCCCGGCGGCGCTTCTGGAGCTCAAAAGCCAATATGGAGTCATCAGGATGCAGATCGCGACGGCGATCCCGCTTCTGATCGCCAACATCCTTATCCTGTACGTCGCGGGGTTCCGTCTGTGAGCAAGCTCGACGCCGCACTGGCTTCGCACATGGCGCGAATCGCGCTTGGGCACGTCACGAAGGAATATCCGCACAAGCTCGACCATGTGATGACGAGCGATGCCGACGCGCTGACCCCGCGCGTGTTGCACCCGATCTTCTTCGGCAGCTTCGACTGGCACAGCTGCGTTCATGGCTGGTGGACCTTGTTGACGCTTCGGCGGATGTTTCCTGACATTGAGGAAGCGCTGGCGATTACAGAGCTCGCCGAGGCGACCTTCACGCCCGAGAAGATTGCCGTCGAGCTCGCCTATCTCGATCGCCCGTCGAGCCGTGGCTTCGAGCGGCCATACGGCTGGGCGTGGCTTCTCAAGCTGCACCTCGAAGCGACACGGCACGATGCGCGATGGGCGGGGGAGCTGGAATCGCTCGCTCGAGCCTTCGCAAATCGCCTTTCCGACTATTTGCCGGTGCTCACCTATCCGATCCGCGTCGGCACCCATTTCAACACGGCGTTCGCGCTCGTGCTGTCGCTCGAATGGGCGGAGCAGTTCGATCCTCCGCTGGCCGAGCTCATCCGTGTCCGCGCGCTTCAGTGGTTCGGAAAAGACCGCGACTGCCAGGCTTGGGAGCCCGGAGGCGACGAATTCCTGTCGTCGGCGCTGATCGAGGCGCTGTGCATGGCGCGGACTCATTCAGAGGAGTTTGCCGCCTGGTTCGGTCACTTCCTGCCGAGCTTTGCCGCGCGGCGACCGGCAACGCTCTTTGAACCGGCGGTCGTGAGCGATCGCAGCGACGGGAAGATTGCCCACCTCGACGGGGTCAATCTCAGCCGCGCCTGGTGCTACCGAAGCATCGCGCCATCGCTTGCGGACGCCGAGCGAGACGTCGCGACGGCAGCGGCGCACGAGCATCTCGCCGCTTCTCTCCCGCACATTTCGGGCGATTATATGGGCGAGCACTGGCTCGCGAGCTTCGCCTTGCTGGCCTTGCTCGCGCCCCAGGACTAAATTGCCCCCATGGCCGACGTCCATTCCGTCAACCAGCAGTTCAGCCGCTTCGATCAGGTTTTGAAGTCGCACACCTATCGGCTTGCCGAACATTCGAGCGACGAATTCGACGAAGATTACGAGATCGCGTGCCTCGATTTCGAGCCGTTCCTCGACGGCGACGAAGCGGCCAAAGCGCGCTTCGCTGAAGCCTTTGCCGCAGCGCTCCACGAGATCGGCTTCGCTGTGCTCGTCGGCCACGGCGTCGATCCGGCGCTGTATGAAGAGATGCACGACGCCGCGCTCGAACTGATGAGCTCGACACCGCTCGCCGAGAAGATGCGCTTTCGCGCCCAGCGGCATGGGTCGGTCAACCAGGGCTATTTCCCGATCGAGGAAACGAGCGAGATCCACCCGGACCTGGTGGAAGGATGGGTCTTTTGCCGTCGTGCATTCGACGTTCCGCAGCATCGCGACCGGCCGTTCGACGCCAACGAGTCTTGGCCGGACGCGAACTACGAGCCGATCTTTCGACGTCTGGTCTTGGCGCATGAGCAACTGTTCAAGCCGCTCGCCCAGGCGATGCTCCAGGGATTGGGGTGCGATCCGCAGCTGCTCGACCGGCAACTGACCGAAACGAACTTCGGTCTTCGCCTTAATTATTATCCACCGATGACTGCGGAGCAAGACAGGTCCGGCGCCGGGCGCCTGCTCGGCCATGAGGACGTCGACCTGTTCACCATCCTGCCGGCCTCGCGGATGGAAGGGCTGCAGGTCTGGAATCATCGCAGCGGCAAGTGGGTGCGTCTCAACGCGCCGCCTGGATCCATCATCATCAACACCGGCGACTACATGCAGCGCATCACCAACGACTGGCTGCCATCGACGACGCACCGTGTCGCAAAGCCGCGCGACGGATCGCACCTCAGCGAGCCGCGGATCTCATTCCCGATGGCGGTTTACGTGTGGGAAGACGAGCTTCTGGAAGTGCTGCCGGGGCTCGGCGAACCGAAATATACGCCCGTGAAGGCGATCAACTTCCACACCCGAAGCACGAGCAAGTTCTACGGCGACGGCTACGCGGTCGAGTCCGCCTAGGCTTTCTTTGCGCAGTCGGTCGCCACCGTGGCACTCGCCGGACCGTTGACATAGTCGACGGCGCAAACCGGAGAGTTCGCGATCAGCGCGTCGCCGCCAAGCGCTTGGTACACGCTGACGCGATTCTGCGCAGCGGTTCGTCTCGTGTTCACGAGCGTTTGCTGCACACCATAATAGGATCGCTGGGCGTCGAGCACGTTCAGGAAGGAATCGATCCCGGCGCGGTAGCGCGCTTCCGTGAGCTGCAGGACGTCCGCCGCGGCAGCCTGCTGACGCTGGGTGGCGGCAAGCTGGTCGTCCATCGTGACCCGCCGAGCCAGTGCGTCTTCGACTTCGCGAAAGGCGGTCTGGACGGTGCCTTGATAGCTGGCGAGCGCCGCATTGCGCTGCGCTTCGCTCAAGCGGACGTTCGCGCGGCCGGCGCCGGCGTTGAAGATGGTGTAGCCCGCGTTGGCACCGGCGCTCCAGCCGAGTGCTCCGCCCGTGAACAGGCTTCCGAGCGCGCTGCTCGCAAAGCCAAGCAGCCCCGTTAGCGTGATCTTGGGGAACAGCGCCGCGCGGGCCGCCCCGATGTTCGCATTGGCAGCGCGCAGTTCGTATTCGGCCTGGACCACGTCCGGACGGCGCAGCAACACGTAGGAACTGACCCCCGCGGGCAAGTTCGCGACTGTCGCGCCCGCCTGCTCGATGGATTCCGGAAGCAGCGTCGGGCTAATCGATGTGCCGACAAGCAACTGCAACTGGTTGAGGTCCTGCGCGACGAGCGTTCGCTGTTGCGCGAGGTTGGCTTGCGCCTGGCTCAGGATTTCCTGTGCCTGACTGAGGTCCGTGCGCGGCGCGATTCCACCCTCGAGCCGGATCCGCGTCAGCCGCACGCTCTCCTGCGCCGTTTTAAGTGTCTGCTCGGAGACGAGCAGCAGACTCGAGTCCGCGGCGTAGTCGAGCCAGCTGTTCGCGACTTCGGCAACCAGCGCCAGCCGCGTCGCCCGCGCCCCCGCCTCGGTCGCCAGATAGCGCTCCAGCTGCACATGCGTGAGCGAGCGCAGTCGGCCGAACAGGTCAACTTCGAAGTTAGGGACGCCGAGGCCCGCGGTATAGTCGGCACTGACTCCCGACTTCGAGTTGCCGGAACCGGAGCTCGAACCGCTGCTGGAGCTGCTGCGTTCACCAGTCAGAGTGACGCCCGCGCTCCCGTTGAGCTGCGGGAACTGCTGTGCGCGCTGGATTCGAACCTGCTCGCGCGCTGCTGCGACATTGGCGGCTGCCGTCATCAGATCGCGGTTGTTGACCAGCGCCTGCTCGATCAGCGTCTGGAGTCGTGGGTCGGTGAAGATCTGCTTGTAGGTGACGGCAGGAAGGGCGGCTTCGGATTCTGCTAGAAACGGACTTCCGGCGGTCCATGACGCCGGGATAGCGGGATCCACCCGGTCGAGCTTGGGCTCCATCGTCGCGCAGGAGGTCGACAGGAGCGCGATCAGTGCGGCTGCGCGCTTCATGCCTCGGCCTCCCGCCGGCGCCGCATCCTCTCGCCGATCATCCGGAAACCGTCGCGCACACCCCTGCGGACGAGCACATAGAAGAACGGGATGTAGAAGATTGCGAGGATGGTTGCCGTCAGCATTCCGCCGATCACCGCAGTGCCGATCGCGATCCGGCCGTTTGCGCCCGGGCCCGTCGCAATCGCGAGCGGGAAGACGCCGAAGATGAAGGCGAAGCTGGTCATCAGGATCGGTCGGAGCCTGATCCGTGCCGCTTCGACCGCCGCATCGATGATCCGCTTTCCTTCCTTTTCCGCGCGCTCCGCGAATTCGTTCATCAGGATCGCATTCTTCGACGTCAGGCCCATCGTGGTCAGCAGCCCGATCTGCAGGAAGACGTCGTTCTGGAGCCCACGGAGGGTTACGAACAGGATCGCGCCGACGAGGCCGAGCGGCACGACCAGCAGAACGGCGAGCGGGATTGACCAGCTCTCGTAGAGCGCAGCGAGGCAGAGGAAGATCACGACCAGCGAGATCCCGTAAAGCAAGGGCGCCTGTCCGGTGGCGAGCCGCTCCTGATACGATGCGCCCGACCAGGCAACGCTGACGCCGGGAATTCGCGACGCAAGCTTCTCGATCTCGGCCATGGCGTCGCCCGAGCTTTTACCCGCCGCCGGCTGCCCGTCGAGCTCGTAGGCGGGATAGCCTTCGAAGCGGTCGAGAGTCACCGGCGCCACTGTCCAAGACGTCGACGCGAACGACGAGAAGGGGACCATCTGCCCCTGCTTGTTGCGGACATACCAATTGCCCATGTCGGAGGGCTCCGAGCGATATTGCGCGTCGCCCTGGACGAACACGCGCTTCACGCGTCCACGGTCGATGAAATCGTTGACGTAGCGGCCGCCCCACGCAGTTGAGAGCGTGGAGTTCACGTCGCCGGGTGTCAGGCCGAACGCGCTCAGGCGCGGCACGTCGATATTGACCTTGAGGCTCGCGACATCGGGAAGCTCGCTCAAGCGGACTTGTTGGAGGGTCGGGTCGGTACTTGCTTCGGCGAGCAGGCGGTCGCGCGCCGCAGCGAATTGCTCGCGGCTCATTCCGCTCGTGTTCTGCAGCTGCATCGAAAAGCCCGCTGCCTGCCCAAGGCCGCGAATTGCGCCTGGCACGAGCGCGAACACCTGCGCGTCACGCAAGCCGCGGAACGCGCCCGATGCCCGGTCGACGATCGCCTCGGCGCTGTTCTTGGCGCCCTTCCGCTGATCGAACGGAGCTAGATTGATATAGGCCTGGCCGCTGTTCTGCCCCGATGCTCCGCCGCCGCCGCCGGTCACCGCGAACAGCGTGTGCACGTTCTTGGCGTCGGGGCCGTGCAGAAAATAGCGCTCGACGGCCATTTGGGCCGCGTGCGTGCGTTCGAAGGTCGCGCCCGCTGGAAGGCGGACCTGCACCGAGGCATTGCCCTGGTCCTCGCTCGGGATGAATCCGGTCGGAAGTCGCCACAGCAAGACGACGAGAAGCACGCAGACGCCGACATAGATCGCGAGGAACAGCCATTTCCGATCGACGACCTTGCCGACATTGCCGACATACCATTCGATCGTGCGGTCGAAGCGGCTGTTGAAGCCCTGTCGAGTGGCTTCGATGCCATGGGCAAGGCGAGGGGCGCGAGTGCCGAGCCAGGTCTCTTCGACACTGGCGTGCTTGCGGCGGAGTACATTGGCAGCGAGCGACGGGCTGAAGGTGATCGCGAGCAGCACCGACAGCGCCATTGCCGAGACGATGGTTGCGGAGAACTGACGGTAGATCACACCGGTCGAGCCACCGAAGAAAACCATCGGCAGGAAGACCGCAGACAGCACCAGCGCGATCGCGACGAGCGCCATCTGGATCTGCTGCATCGAGATGATCGTCGCTTCCTTGGTCGTCAGCTCGGGCTGCTCGTGCAGGATTCGTTCGACGTTCTCGACGACGACGATCGCGTCATCGACCAGCAGGCCGACGGCAAGCACGAGACCGAACAACGTCAGCGTGTTGATCGAGAAGCCGAGGATGTAGAGCATCCCGAAGGTGCCGAGTAGCACGACCGGGATCGCGATCCCGGGGATCAGGGTCGCCCGCCAGCTCTGCAGGAACACGAACATCACCAGGATGACGAGTGCCATTGCCTCGGCCAGCGTCTTCACCACCTCGATCACCGAGAGCCTGATGAAGTCGGAGCTGTCGTTGGCGTAGGCCACCTTGTAACCGGGCGGCAGGCGAGGGCCGATGTCCTTCATCTCGGCCTTGACCAGCTTGGAGGTGGTCAGCGCGTTAGCGCCAGGCTCGAGAAAGATGCCGATACCCGATCCAGGATGTCCGTTGATCCGGATCGTCGCCGAATAATTCTCGGCGCCAAGTTCGACCCGGGCGACGTCGGACAACAGAACCCGCGCGCCCGTCGGGTCGGCTTTGAGGATGATGTTTCGGAACTGCTCGGGCGTCTGGAGCCGCGACTGCGCGGTGACGGTCGCGTCGAGCATTTGGCCGGCGGGCTGCGGCATTCCGCCAATTTCGCCGGCGGCCACCTCGACATTCTGGCTCTGGATGGCGGAGACGACGTCACTCGGCATGAGCTGGTAGCTCTGCAGCTTGTTCGGATCGAGCCAGATGCGCATCGCATATTTCGAGCCGAAGACGTTGACGTCGCCGACGCCTGGAATGCGCGAGAGGTCGTCCTGGATGTTGGTCGCGAGCCAGTCCGCGACGTCGACGTTGCTGCTCTTGTCGGTGGAATCATAGACACCGACGATCATCAGGAAGTCCGGAGACCCCTTCGTGACGGTGACGCCCTGCTGCTGCACCTGCTGCGGCAGGCGCGCGATCGCGGACTGGACCTTATTCTGGACTTGGACCTGGGCAATGTCCGCATTGACGCTCTTGTCGAAAACCGCCTGGATCGAGACCTGACCGCGCGAGCTCGACGACGAGCTGAAATACAGCAGACCGTCGAGCCCGGTCAGAGTCTCCTCGATGACCTGCGTGACGCTGCTTTCGAGCGTCTCGGCCGATGCTCCGGGATAGGTCGCGCGGACGTTGATCTGGGTGGGAGCAACATCGGGATATTGCGCGACGGGCAGGGCGAAGATCGCGCCGATGCCGCCAAGCATAATGATGATGGCGAGCACCCAGGCGAAAATCGGCCGCTCGATGAAAATACGCGACATGATCTAGGTCAGCCGCGCCGCTTGCCGGAATATTGCCCCTTCATCCCGCCGCCCGGCGAACCCCCCACGTTCTGCGGAGAGCTCGCCGGCACCGGCTTGATCTGAGATCCATCCTTCAGGTTGGATGTCCCCTGGGTAATGATCTTCTCGCCGGGAGCGAGACCCTGCCTCACAACCCAGTTGGTGCCCACCGCGCGCTCGGCAACGACGGTGCGCTGAACGGCTCGATTGCCGGGACCGACGACGAACAGGGTCGCATTGCCCTGCGGGTCGCGCGTGATCGCCTGCTGTGGGACCAGGAACGCAGACGTGTCGATCGCTTGCGCAAATCGCGCACGGACGAACATGCCTGGGAGCAGGATGGATTGCGGGTTGGCGAAGCGCGCCCGGATCGTGACCGTGCCCGTATTTTGATCGACCACGACTTCGCTGAACTCGACCGTCCCGGTAGATCCGTAGTCGGAGCCGTCGGGGAGAATCAGGTGCACCTGTGCGCTGGTCGGGACTGCACCACCGTTAGCAAGCGACTGGCGCAGGTTCAGGAGGTCCGCGGCCGACTCCTGGATGTCGACATAGACCGGATCGAGCCGGGTGATCGTGGTCAGCGCCTGAGTCTGGCCCGAGGTTACCAGCGCCCCCTCGGTGACGTTCGATAGGCCGACGCGGCCGGTGATCGGCGCTGGTACGCGGGTAAACCGCTGGTTGATCTGCGCTGTCCGCAGTGCAGCTGACTGCTGCGCGACGGAAGCGTCGGCCTGCCGCGCCTGCGCGACCGCGTTGGTATAATCCTGCTTGGAAATCGCCTGCTGCTGGACCAGCGGCTTGTAGCGCGCGGCAAGGGTGCGAGCCGCTTCGGCTTGAGCTCGAGCCGCCTGAAGGTTCGCCTGCGCCTGCGCCGCCGCGGCGTTATAGATGCTCGGGTCGATCTGGTAGAGCGTCTGGCCCTGGTGGACGACCGACCCCTCCTGAAACAGCCGCCGCAGGATCACCCCATTCACCTGCGGCCTAACGTCCGAGATCTGGTAGGCCGACACTCGCGCCGGTAGCTCCTGGACGATTGGAGCGGAGCCTTGCTGGACGACGACATAGCCAACCGTAATCGGCCCGTTGAAGCCGCCGCGGCCGCCACGTCCTCCGCGTGCGCCGCCCGCAGAATCACCGGCGGAGCTTCCGCAGGCGCTGAGCAGCAGCATCGCTCCGAGGAGGACGAATCCTCCACGTCTCTTTGGATTGGCAAAATTCACAAGGCGGCCAATTTCGATTGTCGGTCCTGATTGCAAGTCCCGGCCGCCTGTGACGCAGGGAACATGAACATGGGCGAGCCGCTAAGTTAACTTTCGTCGATCCCCGCCGTTCCTTTCGACGAAAGGGCGAGGAGCGCCGACGAGCGTCGCACTAGCTCAGGATTGCGGAGGTGTCTCGCTCTCTTGCGCGGGCGGCTCGGCGGCGGGCTCGTCGCTTTGCAGTAGCAGTGAGCGGTAGCCGGAAATGAGCGTTCGGCAGCTCTTGAGGCCTCGATCGAGCCTTGAGGTTGCTGCTGCAGCTTCGGATTGCGGCTGCGTTTCTCCGTCTTCCATAATCGCCCGGTTGTTGAGAGAGGCACGCCTACGGATGCCAAACTCACCACCCTTCGAAAGTGTTGCCATCTTTAACGGGCCTATGCGGCAGGCTGGGTGCTATCGGCGATAGCTGGTCACTGGACGATCACCTCGGCACCGCAAACGCGGGCCATCGATGTGTCGAGCGACGCGGGGGTGAATGGCTTCAGCAGGATCTCGACGTCCTCGGGCCTGTCTCCAATCATTTCTGCCTGCGCGTAACCGGTGATGAGCAAGGCGGGGACCTTGGGACAGATTAGCCGCGCTTCGCGCAGGAACTCGGTGCCCGAGAGGTGCGGCATCGCATAATCGGTGATCAGCAGGTCGAAATCGCACTTCCTCTCCTTGAGAAGCTGCAGCGCATCGGTTCCGTTCGCCGCCTCCATGACGTCGTGCCCGGAATCCGCGAGCACCGCCGCGGTCGTGCTCCTGACTTCGGCATGATCGTCGACCAGCAGCACCTTCAAGGCCCGCGACGGCCGTGACCGTGGCTCCTGTGTCGCGACCTTTTCGGGCTCGAGGGTCTCGGGAGCGCGGGGCAGCCACAACGCTGCCGTCGTCCCGGCGCCGAGCTTGCTGTCGATGTAAAATGCGCCGTTCGATTGTTTGGCGAAGCCATAGACCATGCTGAGGCCCAGGCCGCTGCCTTTGCCGACCTCCTTGGTCGTAAAGAAGGGATCCATGACCCGTTCGAGATCTTCGGGCGAGATCCCTGTGCCGGTGTCCCTTACCGCGAGGTAGACATAATCACCTGCCGCAATTCCCGGCAGATGGCCGTCGGTGAGCTGTCGATTTTCACCGACAATCGTCACCGTGCCGCCGCTCGGCATCGCGTCGCGGGCGTTGATCACAAGATTTACCAGCGCAAGCTCGAGTTGGGCCTGGTCGGCAAAGGCGTTCCAGACTCCTTCGTCGATTTTCCATTCGACGTCGACCAGTCCACCGAGCGTATGCGTAATCAGCTCCGATACCGTCTCGCGGAGAGGATGGAGGTCGATGGGGTGCGGCTCCAGGCGTTGGCGACGGGCGAATGCCAGCAATCGCCGCACGAGATCGCTTCCCTGTTCGGCCGCGCGCTTGGTCATGCCGAGTACGCGTTGCTGCTCGGCGCCGAGCTCCGCGCGCCGTTCGATCAGGCTCAGCCCACCGATCACAGCGGCAAGCAGATTGTTGAAGTCGTGCGCGATGCCGCCCGTCAGCTTGCCGATTGCGTCCATCTTCTGCGCCTGGATCAGCTGGCTTTCGAGCGATCTTTGGTCGCTGACGTCGGTGATCGTCCCGGCGAACTCGACGGGATGGCCTTCTTGATCCTTGAGCAGGACGGCCTGGTCGAGGAAATGCTTGTAGGTCCCGTCCGCGCACTGCCAGCGATATTCGATCGAGAAGCGGCCTGAGACGCTTCGCGTCTTCAGCGCATTTCGAACCTTTTCGCGGTCATCGGGATGAAGCCTCTCGGCCCAAGTGTCGGGATTGGCCTTGAGATCCTCATAGGATACGCCTGTGATCGCTTCGAGGTCGCCGCTGAAATAACTCGGGGCTCGCCGCACAGAGTCATACGGTTCGAGATAGAGCATTATGGGCAGCGACTGAATGATCGCGGCCTGGCGTTGCTCGGCTCGGCGTAGCTCCTGCTCGGCACGAAGGCGCTCGGCGTTCGCGCGGAGGTTGGCGTCGAGCAGCGCTTGCTCGTGCCTGGCCTTTCGCTCGACCTCCTTCGATTTTTCGAACAGCTCGACGAACACGGCGACTTTCGATCGCAGGATGACGGGGTCGACCGGCTTGAACACATAGTCGACCGCGCCCATCGCATAGCCGCGCAGCTGATGCTCCGCTTCCTTGTTCACCGCGGACAGGAAGACGATCGGAATGCCCTTCGTCTGGTCGCGACTGCGGATGATCTGGGCGGTCTCATAGCCGTCCATGCCGGGCATGTAGACGTCGAGCAGGATGACCGCGAACTCGCCCTTGAGGAGGTGGCGAAGTGCTTCCTCGCCGGATCGGGCGAGCACGACCTCGCCGAGATCCTCTAGGACCGTCGCGATGGCGAGAAGGTTGCGCTCATCGTCGTCGACGAGGAGGACACGCGCGCGCTCCGTCTCGGGAGAGGGATTCGCAACCTCCTCCTCGATCCGAAGCCGCACGGGCATTTCTCCCACGGGCCGGTTCATCGGCCTACTCGGCGGCCTCCAGCGGCAGTGGAGCAGCGGCCTGCGCCTCGCGTGCTCGCGCTACCCAGACCCGCAGCAGTGCAAGCAGAAGCTCGATGTCGACCGGCTTGGCGATATAGTCGGAGGCGCCCGCATCGAGGCACTTCTGACGGTCTCCCTTCATCGCCTTGGCCGTCACCGCGATCAGCGGCAGATCCGAAAGCTCGGGCCGCTCCCGGATCTGCTGCATTGTCTCGTAGCCATCCATTTCCGGCATCATGATGTCGATCAGGGCGACATCGACGCCCGGCGTCTGTTCGAGGATCAGAATGCCGTCCTTCCCGCGCTCTGCGTGGAGCACCTCCACGTCATGGCTCTCCAGAACGCTCGTCAACGAGAAGATGTTGCGGATGTCGTCGTCGACGATCAGCACTTTGGCCCCTGCCAACTCTGCCAGCGGCTTGATGTTGGCGGCTGAGCTGTCGTTGGCCTTGCGGCGTTTTCGCGGCTTCGCCTCCGCCTGACCATGCAGTTCACGGAAGACCCGGACGAGCTCTTCGCGTTCTGCCGGCTTTTCGGTGATCCCGAATGCACCCATGCCCATCACCGCTTGGCTCCGGTCCGCGCCGGATACGACATGGATCGGCACGTTTCGCGTTTCGGGGTCGTGCTTCAGAAGGTCTAGCAGCACGAAGCCGTCGATGTCGGCAAGGCCCAGATCGAGCGTAATCGCGCTCGGCTGAAGCTTGCGGGCCATTGCCAGCGTGCCCGCGCCGGCCGTCGAAACGACGCCCTTAAGACCCGCCTCGTGCGCAGCATCAAGCAGGATCGTCGCGAAGGTCGGGTCGTCTTCGACGATGAGGACGAACGGATCCTTGCCGAGCTCGTCGCGGTCGTCGCTGACCTCGAAACTGGTCGGAAGCGCTGAAGGCACGACCGCGCCGCTATTGTCGTAGCGGGCGGGTGTCCCGGCAATCGCCGTTCCGACCTCCGCTTCCGCCTCAAGGGGGATGAAAAGCGAGAAGGTCGAGCCTTCGCCCGGCTTGGAGCGCACCTTGAGCTCGCCGCCAAGCATGCGTGCGATCTCGCGGCTGATTGAAAGGCCGAGACCGGTGCCACCATATTTGCGGCTGGTCGTGCCATCCGCCTGCTGGAACGCTTCGAAGATGAGCTTCTGCTTGTCCTCGGGAATTCCGATACCGGTGTCGGTAACCGCAATCTCGATGGCCTTGTCGGCATTGCGGAGCACCGGATGGGTCGCGCTCCAGCCGCTGCTAGCACAGCGTACGCCAAGCGTGACGCTGCCCTTCGAGGTGAACTTGAAGGCGTTGGACAAGAGGTTGAGGACGATCTGCTGAAGCCTTTTCTCGTCGGTCCGGATGTTATGCGGGAGCTTGGCGTCGAACTTGACGTTGAAGTCGAGGCCCTTGTCGGCAGCGAGCTGGCGGAAGGTCCGTTCCATGTGCTGCTTCAGGTGGATCATCGGCATCTCGCCGACCTCGATCGTCACCGTTCCGGATTCGATCTTCGAAAGGTCGAGGATGTCGTTGAGGAGATTGAGAAGGTCTGAACCCGCCGAGTTGATTGTCCGCGCGAACTCGACCTGCTTGTCGTTCAAGTTGCCGTGGGCGTTGTCCGATAAGAGCTTCGACAGGATCAGGAGCGAGTTGAGCGGCGTCCGCAGCTCGTGGCTCATGTTGGCGAGGAACTCGGACTTGTACTTGGAGGTGAGGGCGAGCTGTTCGGCCTTCTCCT
>JAICSX010000038.1 GCA_025936675.1 Sphingomonas sp. | reverse complement strand
GTCCGCTGCTCTAGGGCGAACTGGAGGTCCTCGCGGTCCTTGTCGGTCAGCGCGGGGATCGGAACGACGACGTCCGGGACGTTGACGCCCTTGTTGTCGGAAACCGGTCCGCCGACCTTCACTTCGCTGAGGATATGGCCCTCGTCGGCCTCGAGCACATTGAGGCGCACCCGGCCGTCGTCGATCAAGATCCTGTTGCCAGGGCGAATCGCCTCGAACAGCTCGGCATGCGGCAGCTGGACGCGCTTGCAGTCGCCGGCCTTCTCCTCGCGGTCGAGGATGAAGCGGGCGCCCTTCTCGAGCACCGTTCTGCCGCCGTCGAAATGACCCACCCGCAGCTTTGGCCCCTGCAGATCGAACAGGATCGTCGTCGGCCGGTGAAACTCTTTTTCCAGAGCGCGGATATGCTCCACGAGCCTGGCCTTCGTCTTCTTGTCGCCGTGGCTCATGTTGATCCGGAACGCGTCGGCGCCGGCGAGCATCAGCCGGCGGATCATCTTCGCGTCGCTCGACGCCGGGCCGAGCGTTGCGAGGATTTTCACCTTGCGGGAGCGGGGTGCGAGGGTTTCCGTCATTCTTTCCGTGCCTGCCCTTAGCCGCTTGCCATGGCGGTTCAACCCGCTAGAGCCCGGCGCAACCATTCAAATCAGTGGAGAATGTGCATGGCGGAGGGCACCGTCGCGGCCGATCAGCTGCGGCTGTTCATCGAGCGGATCGAGCGTTTGGAGGAAGAGAAGAAGGGCATCGCGGATGATGTGCGCGACGTCTATGCCGAGGCCAAGGCCAATGGCTACGACCCGAAGATCATGCGCATGATCGTCCGCCTGCGTAAGATGGAGACGCACACCCGCCAGGAGCAGGACGCGATCCTGGAGACCTATCGCCAGGCGCTCGGACTCGCGTAAGGAACGGCAATGGCTGGCCATTCCAAATTCAAGAACATCATGTACCGGAAGGGGGCGCAGGATAAGAAGCGCTCCGCCCTCTTCTCCAAATTGAGCCGAGAGATCACGGTCGCGGCGAAGATGGGTCTGCCCGACCCCGACGCGAACGCGCGTCTGAGGGCGGCAATCATCGCGGCGCGGGCGCAGTCGATGCCCAAGGACAATATCCAGCGCTCGATCGACAAGGCCGCGGGCGGCGACGCCGACAATTATGAGGAGATCCGCTACGAAGGCTTCGGTCCTGGCGGGGTCGCAATCATCGTCGAGGCGCTCTCCGACAACCGCAACCGGACGGCGACCAACGTGCGCACGATCTTTTCGAAGAACGGCGGCAATCTGGGCGCGAGCGGAAGCGTCAGCCACGGCTTCGAGCGCCTCGGGCTGATCGAATATCCGGCAAGTGCGGGCGACGCCGACAAGGTGCTCGAAGCCGCGATCGAAGCCGGCGCGGAAGACGTCGAGAGCGACGAAGGCGGTCATCGCATCTGGACGACCATCGATAGCCTCCACGATGTCGCTCGGGCGCTGGAGCCGATGCTCGGCGAAGGCGAAGGGGCGAAGCTCGCCTGGAAGCCCTCGACCGAGGTCGAGGTGCGCGGCGAGCAGGCGCAGCAGCTCATGAACCTGATCGATGCCCTCGAAGAGGACGACGACGTCCAGACCGTCTGGGGGAATTACGATGTGCCGGAGGAAGAGCTGGAGAAGCTCGCGTAAAGGCAGGAAAGAAAGATGAACCTGTTGCTGCTCATCATCCTTGCTGCACTCATGACCATCATATTTCAGCTGGAGTCGATCAGGCGGCGCCTCGACCAGCCCCGCGAGCCTTGATGCGGATTCTCGGCCTCGACCCTGGCCTCGGCACGACCGGATGGGGTCTGATCGAAGCTCAAGACAACCGGCTCGCGCACATTGCAAACGGGCAGATCAAGACTGATACGAGCGCGCCCTTGCCGCGCCGGCTTGCAGCGCTAGCCGGCCAACTCGAAGCACTGATCGCTGACCATGCGCCGGCTGCTGCGGCGGTCGAGGAAGTGTTCGTCAACAAGAACCCGCAATCGACATTGAAGCTCGGGCAAGCGCGTGGAGTGGTGCTGATGTGCGCGGCGCGAGCCGGAATTGACGTCGGCGAATATTCTCCGGCGCTGGTCAAGAAAGCGGTCGTCGGCACCGGCGCCGCCGAGAAGGCGCAGGTCCACGCGATGGTTTCGCGGCTTCTTCCCGGCGTGAAGATCGCCGGGCCGGACGCCGCCGATGCGCTCGCCGTGGCGATCACCCATGCGCATCACTTGGCGACTGCGCGCCGCATAGCCTAGGCTGATGCTGTCATGATCGCGCGCCTGTCCGGAACCCTCGCTGAAATGGCCGCGGATGCCGCGGTCATCGACGCCGGCGGCGTTGGCTATCTCGTGCACCTTAGCGGCAAGACTTTGAGCGCGATCGGTCCGATCGGCGGCGAAGTGGTGATCCTGACCGAGCTCCAGGTACGGGAAGACGCTTGGACCCTGTTTGGCTTCGGCTCTCCGGCCGAGCGCGATTCGTTCCGCGCGCTCACCAGCATTCAGGGAGTCGGCGGGCGGCTCGCGCTCGCGATCCTGTCGGCCCTCTCGCCCGACGAGCTCGCCCGGGCGGTCGCTCACGAGGACAAGGCGATGATCGGCCGCGCCAACGGCGTCGGGCCCAAGCTCGCCGCGCGCATCGCCAACGAGCTACAGGGAAAACTCGGCGCCGCAGGACTTGGCGGTGGTGCGCCGGCGCCGCGCGCCGGGGCAGCTGCAGACGCCCTGTCGGCGCTCGCCAACTTGGGATTCAAGCCGGCAGAAGCGAGCGCGGCCGTCAATGCCGCGCAGGAGGAGCTCGGCGCGGATGCCTCGCTCGATTCACTAGTCCGCCTCGCGCTCAAGAAAGCCGCGAAATGACCGAGCGGGCCGCCTCCTGCCGCTGCGGGAAGTTGCAAGTTACGGTCACAGGCGACCCGATCCGCGTTTCCGTCTGCCATTGCCTCAATTGCAAGAAGCGGTCGGGAAGCGCCTTCGCGGTGCAGGCGCGTTGGCCGAAGGAGCAGGTCCGGATCGACGGCCAGTCGAAGACCTTCGTGAAGGTCGCCGACAGCGGTAACCGCGCGACATTCCACTTCTGCCCGCAGTGCGGGTCCGACGTTTATTACGAGATCGATGGCAAGTTCGACGATAAGTTCAACGACCTCATCGCCATCCCGCTAGGCGCGTTCGATGATCCCTTCTTCTTGACCCCGGCCTACTCGGTCTGGGAGTCGCGGAAGCACGATTGGGTCGAGATCGTCGGCTCCGGTATCGAGCACGATTAGCCCCACACGTCTCCGTATAGTCGCATGAGATTGCCACCGAGCAGCTTCTCCACTCGCGCGGTCATCCAGCCGCGCTTCATGAGGTCGCTCCCGAGCCGCTCGAGCTTGTCGATCGAATTATAGTCGCGGACCAGCGGGAAGACGTCGGGTCCCTCGCCCGGTGCGGCGACGCCTTGTGACTTGCGATACTCGTAGTCCTTGCGCGCATGCTCGATGGCCGCCGCGTCGAACACGACCGGGAGAACGCCGCCGTCCGTACCGATCGAAACATGGTCCTCGCCGGCGACCCTTGCGACATGGTCGATATGGTCGAGGAGCATCACGCCGCTCGTGTGCATGTCGGGCGCGAGATAGGGCATGAAATAGAGCCCGACCACGCCGCCCTTGTCGGCGACTCCGCGGATTGCCGCGTCCGATACATTGCGAGGGTGATCGGTGATGGCCCGGGCGCCGGTATGGCTGATCGTCAGCGGCCGCTTTGCGAAAGCGATCGCCTCGTCGATCGTCCGCGCGCCGCCATGGGCTAAATCAAAAAGCAGGTTTTCGGCTTCGATGCGGCGGATCGTATCGCGCCCGAGGGTCGTGAGGCCAGCATTGCGCGGCTCGATCGAGCCGTCACCGCTGAGGTTCCCGACATTATAGGTGAGCTGGACGCAGCGGACACCGCCCTTCTTCATCTCCGCGAGGCGATCGAGCGCGGACCCAACCATCGCCGTATCCTGCGTGCCGAGGATGATCCCGAGCTTTCCCTCGCGCTTGCACACGGGAATGTCGGAAGCCTTCTCGATCAGCTTCAGCCGGTCGGGATTGGCGCTCAGCTGACCCTGGTAGTCGCGGAGGTTGGCGAGGAACTGTTCCCAGTTGTCGGCATGGTTGCCGACCGGCAGCAGCGTGTCACGAACCGCGGTGATCCCCGTCATCCGCATCTCGGCCCAGGCGCGCTCGGTGAGCCGCAACTGATGCCCGCTGTCATAGGGGTCGTTCACGCTTCCGAGCCCGTCGATGACCAGCGCGTTGCGATACCAGTCGTTCGTGGAAGCCGCTCGCTTGGCGAGCGCCGGAGCCACAGCCAGCGTGGCCAGTCCGCCCGCGAGCATCGTCCGTCGATCGATTTCCATGTTGCCGCCTCTCCGCCCGAAAGCTCACTGCTTGTCGTAAGGCGACCCATCTGCGAATCAACAGCGAGATGGCGACGGATCCCGCACGAATCACGACACCAGAGCGGACGAGCGAAGATGCCGACGCGGCACTTCGCCCGAAGAGCCTTGACGAATTCATCGGCCAGCAGGCGGCGCGGGAGAATCTGCGGGTGTTCGTCCAGGCGGCGAAGAGCCGCGGCGAAGCGCTCGACCATGTGCTTCTCCACGGGCCGCCGGGCCTAGGGAAGACAACTCTCGCCGGGATTCTCGCGCGCGAGATGGGCGTAGGCTTCCGCGCCACGTCCGGGCCGGTGATTGCCAAGTCGGGCGACCTTGCAGCGCTTCTCACTAACCTCGAGGACGGCGACGTCCTGTTCATCGACGAAATCCACCGGCTCAATCCGGCGGTCGAGGAGGTGCTCTATCCGGCGATGGAGGACCGCGCACTCGACCTGATGATCGGCGAGGGGCCGTCGGCGAGGTCGGTCAGGATCGAGCTTCCGCGATTCACACTGATTGGCGCAACGACGCGGCAGGGACTTCTGACGACGCCGCTCCGCGACCGGTTCGGCATTCCGATCCGCCTCAATTTCTACACGGTGGAGGAGCTGGAGCAGGTGGTTCGCCGCGCGGCTCGACTATTGAGTGTCGACCTGACCGACGATGGATCACGCGAGATAGCCCGCCGCTCTCGGGGGACACCGAGAATTGCCGGCCGGCTACTTCGGCGGGTCCGCGATTTCGCGCATGCGTCGGGTTCGGACACGATCGACGCCTCGGTTGCCGACAAGGCGCTGTCGCGGCTCGAGATCGATGCGCTCGGGCTCGACGCAATGGACCGGCGCTACTTGACGATGATCGCCGATCTCTATGGCGGCGGCCCGGTGGGCGTGGAGACGCTAGCCGCGGGGCTTAGCGAGCCGCGCGACACCATCGAGGACGTGATTGAGCCTTTTCTCATTCAGCTGGGCCTCATCGCGCGCACGGCACGAGGGCGGTGCCTGAACGGCCGCGGCTATGCCCATCTCGGGCTGCCGGTGCCGCAGGGGAGCCAGGCCGGACTGTTCGACCAGGGAGCTGCGCCGAAATAATGCGATCTTTTATGTTGCTTGCCTGGGCCGCCCTTGCCGCCGCGGTTCCGCTCCCGGCAATTGCCCAGTCGAACTCGCCGGCGCCCGACTACAGCAAGGGTTCCGCCTGGCTGTGCCTGCCCGGTCGCGCTGACATCTGCTCGACTCCGCTCGCGACGACCGCGCTCAACCCCAATGGTTATGGCTCTACCGGACAAAGCAGCGTTGCCAAGGACCCGGCGCTTGACTGCTTCTATGTCTATCCAACGGTCTCCAAGGACCAGGCGATGAACAGCGACCTCGACGTGAGCGAGGAGAAAGGCGCGACGGAGGTCCAGTTCGCGCGGTTCGCAAGCGTGTGCCGGCCTTTCGCGCCCGTTTATCGGCAGATGACACTAGCCGCGGTCGCCGCATATTCGGCAGGAGCGAACATCGATGCAGCCGCCGCGCTTGCTTATGGCGACGTCCTCGCCGCCTGGCGCAACTATCTCGCGACCAGGAACGACGGACGCCCGTTCGTCCTTATCGGCCACAGCCAGGGGAGCGTTCTGCTCCAGCAGCTGATCGCGAAAGAAATCGAGACGAACCCGACGCTTGCCGCGCGCATGAAGCTGGCGATCATTCCCGGCTTCAACGTGCTGGTGCCCCAGGGCAAGCTCGTAGGCGGAACGTTCAAAAAGACGCCGCTCTGCAGCCGCGAGGACGAAACCGGCTGCGTGATGAGCTGGACCAGCTTCCGCGAGAAGAATGTCCCGCCGGACGGTGCCATGTTCGGGATTGCCGAGCAGCCCGGAATGACGGTCGGCTGCGTCAATCCTGCGCGGCCGGGCGCGACCGACTGGGTGCCACTGGACAGTTATTGGTATGCGCGCTCGTCTTACCCGGTCCCCGGCGGCCCGATCAGCTGGTCAAGCGAGGGTCCGCCGCCCTCCCCTTACCTCCGCACCGAAGGACTGGTTTCGGCCAAATGCATCGACCAGGGCCAGCGCGGCTATCTGTGGATCCGGACCAATCACAAGCCCGGCGAGAAATGGACCGACCGCATAGGCGGCGAGGTCGGAATCCTCGGCATGTTCCTCCCCGCCTGGGGTATGCACCTTTCCGACATCGATGAGGCGCAAGGCGACCTCATTCGCGAAGTCGGCGAGATCGGCGCTAATCTTCAATCCAGAACAGCTGCTCGACGCTGAGCTCGAGCGCCTTGGCGAGCTTGATGGCCAGCGTCGCTGACGGAGTGAAAACGCCATTCTCCACCGTGTTGATGGTCTTGCGGCTCACGCCGACGATCTCCGCGAGCGCGGCCTGCGTGAGGGCCGCCTTCTCTCGTTCGGTCTTGATTCGGTTTGCGAGCTTCTCGTTCACCGTGCAGCGCGCAGCTCGAGGATTCCGAAGGCAGTGATCGCGCAGAGGATTCCCGCCGTTGCGACGAGCTGACCGACTTCTTCGGCTGCAACCAACGGATTGAAGTGAGCGAGTCCCTGGAAGAAGAGCGCGACCGCCACCGCCGCCCAGAAGCCCATCGTGCAGCTGAGCCGCCGGTTCTCGCGGGTTCCTTCGTCTTCGAGGAGTCGAACGACGGTGCTGTTGGGGCGCAGCCAGCGCTTGATCGGCGACAAGCTGAGTGCGCAGCCGAGGAGGAGGCCGAGCCACAGTCCCTGGGTGAAGTCGGTCCCCCGACCGCTCCTGACCCAGATCATCACAGCGCAGGTAAGCGCGGCGAGGAACAGAAATCCAAGTGCGCGCCAGCGAGCGCGGCGTTCAGCAACTTCAACAGCAGTCATGTTCGATACCCCGATGTAACCTCTAGGTGATATGTAACCTTAGCGTTACATCGAAGTCAAGCGGCTTGTTCCAGGCGGGGTTTACGTGACGAGTCAGCGGTCGCTACAGGCGGTCAGAATGGCGGGGGAATCGCTCGACACGCCCTATCGCGGCGGCTTCATCGGCTCCGAGCACCATTTCGCGCTGACCGTCTATTTCGAAGACACCGACGCCTACGGCATCGTCTATTACGCCAATTATCTGAAGTTCATGGAGCGCGCGCGGTCGGATTTCATCCGCGCTGTCGGTGTCGACCAGGCGGCAGAGTTGAGGCGCTCGGGCAGCGCCTATGCGGTGGTCGAGGTCGATATTAAATACCGCAAGCCGGCGCGGCTCAGCGACGATCTGCTAGTCATCAGCAAAGTCCATCAGGTCCGCGCATCTTCGGTCCATATTCAGCAGCGAGTCATACGCGGGCAAGAACTCTTGACCGACGCCACGGTCACTGCGGCCTTCCTCGATGGTGAGGGACGGCCGCGGCGGCAGCCCGGCGACTGGCTCGAAAAATTCCAGGCAATCATCACGCAGGAACGATGAAGCGACTTTCCTTAGCCTTACTTCTCATGCTCGGCGGAACCGCGGCAGCGGCGCAGCAGCCTGCTGCACCGGCGGCAACCGTCGTCGAAATCCCTCCGCTGACGAGTCCGGACAGCGGTACCCGGGGCAACGAGATGCTCCAGATCGGCTGGGAGGCGACCCAGCTCATCGCCTCTGACCTTCGGCAGACGACAGAGCTGATGCCGCTGAAGCCCAAGCGTGAGGATTATGTCTCCTATCCGGAGGTGACTGCTCCAAGCTTCGGCAAGTGGCGGCCGCTTGGAGCCAAGCTGCTGCTCACCGGGTTCGTCCAGTCGCGCTCGGACGGCCGAATCGCGATCGGCTGTTATGTCTATGACGTAAGCAAGGGCACGGAGCTTGCGCGAAAGGGCTTCGTCCTGCCAAAATCCGACTGGCGGCGCGCTGCGCACAAATGTTCGGCGCTGGCTTATACGGCCGTCACCGGATCGCCGGGCATGTTCGATACGCGCATCGCTTATGTCGCGGAGAGCGGAGCCGGTGACGCCAAGGTCCGGCGCATCGCCTTCATGGATAGCGATGGAGCGAACCACAAATATCTAACCTCGGGCAAGTCCATTGTGCTGAAGCCGCGCCTGTCGCCGGACGCCTCGCAACTCGCTTATGTGAGCTTCGACACAGGGAAGCCTGCGATCAAGCTGCTCGATGTCGGCTCTGGGCAGGACCGGCCGCTGGTACCGATCGACGCGATGAATTTCGCGCCCCGCTTTTCGCCGGATGGATCGCAGATCGCCTTTTCCATGATGCTTGGGCCCAACAGCGACATCTATGTCGTCCCGGCGCGCGGTGGCGTCCCGCGGCGGCTGACCACCTCGCCGGCGGTCGACACCGACCCGAGCTATTCGCCCGACGGAAGCAAGATGGTCTTCGAAAGCGATCGCAGCGGGTCGCAACAGCTCTATGTGATGAATGCGGACGGCTCGGGTGAGCGGCGGATCAGCTTCGGGCCCGGCGCCTACGCCGCACCCGAGTGGAGCCCTGACGGCCAATGGATCGCATTCACGAGCCGCAACCAATACGGCCGGCGGATCGGAATCATGAAAGCCGATGGCACTGGAGAGGTCTTTCTGACCAACGGGCCCGCGGACGAAAGTCCGACCTGGGCCGCAAGCAGCCGCGAGATCATGTTCGCCCGGCTCGAGCAAGGCGGCAGGTCGACGCTCTACCGGGTGAACGTCAACGGCGGCCATCCGGAGCAGGTGACGATTCCGCAAGACGGGTCGGACCCCGATTGGTCGGGAGCAATGGACTGATGCGCAAGACGATACTTTTCTTGGCGCTGGCGCTCGCCGCGGGCAGCGGAGTCCAGGCGCAGATCCTTCCCTTCTTGTCGAAGCGCGGTCCTCAGCAGCCAATCGTTCAGGGCATCGACGCCTTGCGCGCCGAATTCGCGGCGCAGTCGGGCGGCACCACCATTTATTATATGCCGGGCGTCGCCGTCTTACCGCCGCAGTCGAGGCCGGCACTCTCGGCTCAAGCGGCATGGATCCGGCGCCATCCGGAGGTCGTGATCAGGATCGAAGGATATGGCGACACCGGTGACACGCGCGACCATGCGCTTGCGGTCGGCGCCAAGCGCGCAGAGGAGGTCCGCGACTATCTGGTGCTGATGGGCGTGCCCATGGCGCAGGTCTCGACGACGAGCTGGGGCGCTGAACGCTCCGGCCTCGGCCGCGCGGTGACGATCCTCGTACGCTAGAAACTAGGCGGCGCGACGGTGGCCCCCGCTGACCGCGAGCCAAGCACGGGCCTGGCGCTGGGCCTCGGCGATCTCGCGGGCCGTCATCTCGAGCGCGATCTCGGCGCGGCATTCCTGTCCGCGCGTCGAGCCCGACAAGGCCGCAAGGTTGAACCATTTGTGCGCTTCGATGAGGTCGACAGCGATTCCACCGCGTCCCGTCGAAAAGGTGATCCCCAGTTCGAACAAGGCATCGACATCGCCCGCTTCGGCGTCTGCAAGACGGCTCCTAAGCAGGAATTCCGCGCTCTTCTGACTAATCGCCCCCATTTTTTTGTCCCTTCAGTCCCTGGTTGAGGGGAAGTTCGTCCGCGAACGGCAAAAAAATGGTTAACGCAGTTTGACTATGCCTAAACGGCAATATTGTCGATGAGCCGCGTGGTGCCGATCGCGGCGGCGGCAATGAGCCGCATGTCGCCTATCGGCTGACCCACCGGCTGGAGCGTGGCAGCGTCGACCAGGGCGAGATAATCGATCTTCAGAAAGCCCGCGTCGACCAGCGCCTGCTTGGCTTCGCGCAGGGCGGCGCTGACGGACTCTCCAGCCAGGATCGCGGTGCGTGCATCTTTCAATGCATTCGGCAGTGCCACCGCGCGCTGCCGTTCGTCGGCGTTGAGATAGGCGTTGCGGGAGGAGAGCGCGAGGCCATCCGGCTCACGCACCGTCGGCACGCCGACGATCTCGACCGGAATGTTTAGGTCGGCGACCATCCGGCGAATCACAGCCAGCTGCTGAAAGTCCTTTTCGCCGAACAGAGCGACGTCGGGCCTGACGGACAGAAGCAGCTTCGCGACCACGGTCGTGACGCCCTCGAAATGGCCGGGCCGCGCCTCGCCTTCCCAGCGCTCCGAAACGCCCGAAACCTTGATCGTCGTAGCGAATCCGTCTGGATAAACGTCGGCGACTGTCGGCGCCCACAAGAGGTCGCAGCCCGCTTCCTCGAGCCTCAGCACATCCTCGGCTTCGCTTCTCGGATAGCGCTCGAAATCCTCGCCTTCGCCGAATTGCGCGGGATTGACGAAGATCGAGGCGGCGACCTTATTGGCTCGCTTTTTTGCTTCTTCGATGAGCGCCAAATGGCCCGCGTGGAGCGCGCCCATGGTGGGAACGAGCGCGAGAGTCCCGGTGAACTGTGGCCGGGCCAGCGCCAATTCTTCACTCGAACGAACGGTTTGCACGCGGTCGTCGCCTCAGTTAATCTTCGTAGAGGGGCGGCGTTTCGATGCCGTTGGGTAAAAGATCAAGCCCGAGGGGAGGGCAATGAGCCAGCCGCATTTCATCGTCTTCGCCAACGAGAAGGGCGGGACGGGCAAGTCCACGACCGCAGTCCACACCGCAATTGCGCTTGCGGCGTCGGGCCACCGCGTCGGAGCGCTCGACCTCGACAGCCGCCAGCGGACCATGACCCGCTATTTCGAGAACCGCGACGCAACCATGCGCCGGCTCGAGAAGGAGCTTCCGCAGGCCGCCTACGAAGTGCTCGACGATCAGAGCGAAGAAGGATTGGCTGCGGCAATCGGACGCCTTGCCGAGAAAAGCGATGTCATCGTGATCGATACACCCGGCCGGGACGATCCGATCGCACGCGCCGCGATCCTGAAGGCGGATACGTTGGTCACGCCGATGAACGACAGCTTCGTCGACCTGGACCTCATCGGGCAAGTGCATCCCGAGAATTACAAGATCACGCGGCCGAGCTTCTATGCCGAGCTGATCTGGAACAGCCGGACCCAGCGCGCCAAGCAGACCGGCAAGACCGTCGACTGGGTGGTTCTGAGAAACCGTCTCCAGCATATCGAATCGCACAATCTGAAGCGCGTCGGCGCAGCCTTGGACGAGCTTGCGCGGCGCGTGGGCTATCGAGTCATCCCGGGCCTTGGCGAGCGCGTGATCTACCGCGAGCTATTCCCGAAAGGCCTGACCTTGCTCGACCTCCAGCAGATCGGCGAAGTGGGCCTTGCCCACATCACTGCGCGGCAGGAGCTTCGTGAGATGATTGCGGGGCTCGGCATTCCCGGTGCGGAAGAGGTCGAACAGGCCGCTTAGTCTGCGGATCGCGGTCCCGAAAGCGGACGCTGAAACGAGCTCGATGTGACGATTAGCCTTGAACCAGTCTGGGCTTTGGTGTGTTCGCCCAGCCATGACCCATCAGTTCAATCAAACCATCCTGCGCGAATATGACATTCGCGGAATTGTCGGCGAGACGCTGTCGGAAGCCGACGCCTACGCACTCGGCCGCACCTATGCAGCACTCGCGCGCGACGAAGGCGCCCAGCGCATTGCTGTCGGACGCGATGGTCGCACCCACTCGGGAATGCTCGAGGCTGCGCTCATCCGGGGTCTCAACGAAGGCGGCATCGACGTGATGCAGGTCGGCATGGGCCCGTCCCCCATGCTCTATTTCGCGACTTACTATCTCGACGTCGACGGCGGCATCCAGGTCACCGGCAGCCACAACCCCGCCGACTACAACGGCTTCAAGCTGCTGCTCAAAGGTCGCTCGGTATTCGGAGCGGAAATCCAGGGTATCGGGGAAAGATCTGCAGCGGGCGACTGGAGCGAGGGCGACGGAAGCATCGAGGAAGTCGACATCCGCGAAGCCTATGTGAACCGTCTCCTCGAGGGCTTTTCGGGCAAGTCGTTCCGGATCGGCTGGGACGCCGGCAACGGCGCTGCGGGACCGATCCTCGACATGCTGGTCGAGCGCGTTCCGGGCCAGCATTTCACGATCTTGACGGATGTCGACGGACGCTTCCCCAATCACCATCCGGATCCCACAGTCGAAAAGAATCTCGAGGATTTGAAACGGCTGGTCGCGGAGAAGCAGCTCGACTTCGGGATCGCGTTCGACGGCGACGGCGACCGCATCGGCGCGGTCGATGCGAAGGGCCGCGTCGTCTGGGGCGACCAGCTGCTAATGATACTCGCCGAGGCGGTCCTGCGCGAACTTCCGGGCGAGACGATTATCGCCGATGTGAAGGCGAGCCAGACATTGTTCGATCGGGTGGCCGAGCTTGGTGGCCAGCCGCTGATGTGGAAGACCGGCCACAGCCTCATCAAATCCAAGATGAAGGAGACCGGCGCGCCGCTGGCCGGGGAGATGAGCGGGCACATCTTCTTCAAGCACCGGTGGTACGGGTTCGACGACGCGCTTTACGCGGCCGTCCGGCTGATCGAGGCGGTGTCCCAGTCCGGCCGCAGCCTGACCGAAATCATGGACGGCATGCCGCAAACCGCGGCGACTCCGGAGATGCGGTTCCAGGTTGACGAGGTGAGGAAATTCGCGATCGTCGACGAGGTCCGCGACCGCCTGCGCTCGGACGGGGCAAAGGTCGATGCCACCGACGGTGTGCGAGTCAGCACCGCCGATGGCTGGTGGCTTCTACGCGCGTCCAACACGCAGGATGTGCTGGTCGCCCGAGCCGAAGCCAGTGACGAAGCCGGAATCGAGCGCCTGATGGCGCAAATCGACGACCAGCTCGCAAAGTCAGGCGTGAAGCGCGTCGAAGCCGCCCACTGAATTACATCGGCTGCTTCGAGCAGGCGACGTCATATTGCGAGACGCTGACCGAGTTGCGGGAGTTCTGCGGCTGAGAACCCGCATAAACGTCGCCAGCACTGCCGCCGAAGGCCGAATGGCTTGAACTCGACGAATTGCCCGGGTCGGAGCCCATTTGGCTCGCGATCAACTCTTCACAATCCTGGTTCGGCTGCCCGACCGTCGTCGGGTCTGGGCCCGTGCTGTTCCAGTATCCCTGACCGTTGAGGTAACCCTGCCCAGGAGGAATGCTCTGGGCGGACGCGAATGACGGCGCGAATGTCAGCACAACGGCGCCGATCAAGGCAATTTTGGCTTTCATGAAGAGCTCCTTTCGAGAGGCTCGCCGAAGCCCGGACTTACGGAAGCGCGGGGTTGAACGCGTGCCGATCCGAGCCTCGGCGGCGCGCATTAGTCCCTTCCAAGGAAGGAGAAGGTTCACCCGATGCGGTGAAGCGCCCGCTGAGTGTGACTAGCGGTGCCCGATGCCGGTTGCGAAGCGGCTGTCGCCGCAATGGCAATCGCAGGCTCCGACGACCTTGAGCAGGCTCGCACAGGCGTCGATCGTTCCCCCGCCGTGCCGTTCCGCCACCAGCGCCAGTTGAGACGAGCGCGACTTCTCGCGGAGCAATGCAATCAGTCCGCTCACGTGCGCGGCGGAGAATGAGCTGCCGTTGACGACGAACCACCGCCCCCCCGGCTCCGTGGTTGGGACATCGTGTCCCGGCGCGAAATAGACGTTTGCGCGCGCGGCTGCGGCCATGGAATCCGAAACGCGGATCACGCCGGGCACCGAGGCGGGAAAGCCGCCATCAGCCTTCGTTGGGTCGAAGGCTGCGACAATTGTGCGGTTTTTCTTGAGTGCCACGTCGACGAGCGACCGCAGCAAACGGTCGTCAGGGCCGCTGAGGCTTATATTCAAAATGTCGGCGTCGCTCTGCACCGCGAAATAGAGTGCCTTGGCGAGGCTCAATGTATCGCAAATCGTGGAAGCGGATCCGCTCACCTGCCAGCAGGCGCGAAGGCCGAGCAGGCGCGCGCCAGGTGCGATCCCTGCGATTCCGATGCGATTGTCGGCCTTTGCGGCGATGATCCCAGCAACGGCGGTACCGTGCTGTTCGGGAACCAGCTGCTGCCCCGAAACGAAGTTCCGATTCACCGTCACCTGGCCTGCCAGATCCGGATGCGACGCGTCGATGCCGCTGTCGATGACCGCCACTCGCGCACCCCGGCCGCTGGACAGCCGATGGAGGTCAGCAAGATGCCACTCGGCGGCGGCGGGCTGCGCGGCGAACAAGGCATCATTGTCATCGGCGGCACTTCCCCGGCTCGAATAGAGCGAGACCGGTTCAGCCCACGAGACGTTCGAATCGTGGGACACCTGCTCAGCCGCTGAACTGGTCGAGCGGCCGGCCGGAACAGCCATGACGAAGCAATCGACCCCAATCATGGGCATCGGCCAGTTGTCGACAACCGTCAGCCCATATTTGCGTGCGATTGCCTTGGCGACACGGTCGCGCCCGCTTTGCGCGGTCGCATCGCCGTATCCGCCCGAATAGCTGCCGTTCGGCCGAAAATGGTCGGGCGGCAGGCGAAGCATGACGAGGATTTGGTGATCGACCTGCGATTGCGGGCTGTCCGCGGCCGCGGCAGGCGCGAAGGAGCTGGCGCCGATCAGCGCAAAGAGCCCCGCGATCAATCGCCATGGCCAGAGCCTATTCACGATCGTCCGTCTATCGGCTGAGCGAGCCGCACATTCTCGTTGGATTGAAGCTTGGCCAGCGCCGTAGCGCGCTGCGGCGGAGCGACGTGGAGCAAATAAGCATCGGTCGGGGTCGGGCCGTCAACGATCGAGGCGCCCGCGAGCTTCAGAGTATCGCGAACGTCCTCAACGGTCGCATCGGAGCGGAACATCACGATGACGTTCGCGGCGGCGGGCGCAGGGGCTGAGCCGAGCGCTCGATAAGACGGTTTGCTCAGCGAAAGCAGCAGCGACCCGGCGAAAACCACGAAGGCGAGCTGCGCGATCGCGAGGGTCGCAACGGCAGGCTGGCTGAGCATCGCCCAAATCTCGGCGAACGGATTTTGCCAGACAGGACGGCGGTGTGCAGCAGCAACGTCCGCAGCCACGAACGGGGCGGGTGTCTCTAGCCGTGCCTTGAGGCGCGACCAGCCGGACTCCACTTCCGGACTCATCGCCCGGAACTCGTCGATCAGCTGGTGCTCGAGCGCGAGCTGCTGGCGGCAGTGGGCGCAGGACGACAGATGGGCATCGACCTTTGCGCGGTCGGCTTCATCGAGCTGCCCGGTCGCGTACCACGGGAGCAACTCTTCCGCCTCGTCGTGCGGCGGGCGTTCAATGAGGTTAGGATCCGGCATCGCTTTCTTCCTAGAGCCAATCCACGAGGCTGCCGGACATCGCCTGCTTGAGGCGGCGGCGCGCGTGGAACATTCGGGTTTTGACGGTATCGACGGGACAGCCGACGATGTCCGCGATCTCGCGATAGCCGAGGCCGTGGAAATAGGTGAGGTCGACGACCGCGCGATGGTCTGCCGAAAGCTGGTCCATCGCTTTCAGGAGTGCCGAACGCAGACGTTCCTGGTGAAGCTCTTCGTCGGGTAGCGCATCTTCGCTAACGCGATTGTCGAACTCAGGCTCCTCGACCGGATCGGGCCAGCGCGTCCGCGCCTTCACGGCCTTGCGGTAGGCAATGGCGAACACCCAGGTCGAAGGCTTGCTCGACCCACGGAAGTTTCCAGCGCTTTGCCACACCACCATCATCGTATCGTCAAGCACTTCCTCGATCAGCTGGGGACGCTTGAGCAACGTCGTCAGGAACCTGGCGAGGCGCGGTTGATAAAGGCGGTACAGCCTCTCGAACGCGTCCAGGTCCCCGCGCGAAATGCGCGCGAGCAGCTCCCTTTCGTCCGTCTGGGCGGGTCGCTCTACGTCGGCGTCCGGGCGCTTGAGAGTCCCCGACCAGCTCACTTTCGGACTATTCCCACGCCCATGGGTGCCTTCATTCCCCCGGATGGTTCACGAGTGTTTCGATCCGGGATTCTACTCTTGTTCCGCTCTTAGTGGAACCGACCGGCTCAATCGTCTTCGTCCTCGTAACCGACGAGGTTCAGCTCGCACGCCTTGATCTGGTGCGTCATACACCAATGCTTGAGCGCCTCCTCGCGGCCGTGAGTGATCCAGACTTCCGTCGGCTCGAGCTCGCGGATGGTCATTGTGAGCTCGTCCCAATCGGCATGGTCGGAGATGACCAACGGGAGCTCGACATTGCGCTGGCGCGCTCGCTGGCGGATGCGCATCCAGCCCGACGCCATGGCGGTCACGGGGTCAGGCAGCCGCCGCGACCAGCGGTCGTTGAGCGCTCCAGGCGGGCAGATCACGATATGCCCCGCCATCTCCTGCTTGGTCGCGCCGCCAGTATGGCGGAGCTCGCCGAGATCGACGCCGAAGCCCTCATAAAGCTGGTTCAACCGCTCGATGGCACCATGGAAATAGATCGGATCATGGTGGCCATGCGCGCGAAGCTCGGTGATGATCCGTTGCGCCTTGCCGAGCGCATAAGCGCCGACGAGCACGCAACGGCTCGGGTCGGCGTGGAGGCGGTAAAGCAGCCGGTCAATTTCACTCCCCGTATCGGGATGACGGAAGACCGGAAGTCCGAACGTCGCCTCGGTGATGAAGATGTCGCACGGCACGGGGACGAAGCAGTGGCAGGTCGGGTCGGGCCGACGCTTGTAGTCGCCGGAAACGACCACCTTCTCGCCTTTGTGCTCGAGCACGATCTGCGCGCTTCCAAGCACGTGACCTGCGGGCACGAAGCTCACGTCGACATCGCCGACGCGGAGACTTTCGCCGTACGCAATTGGCTGGCCCGGCTGTGGGCCATAGCGGCATTCCATGATCGCCAGCGTTTCCGGAGTCGCCAGAACGGCATCGTGGCCGCCCCGGGCGTGATCCGAGTGGCCGTGGGTGATCATCGCCTTGGGCTTCGGCTGCGACGGATCAATCCATGCGTCCGCCGGCCGCACATAAATGCCCTCGGAATGGGACTCGATCCAGGAACCCAATCGCGCCATTGCGAGCTATATAGGCATAATGCTCGGTAAGAGGAGGAAAGCCGATGGGTCAGGCGAATTTCTGGATCATCAGCATCATCGCGCCGGCGATCCTGCTGATCGTCCTCATCTGGCTCGTCGTAAGACGCCGTTCCGACCGCACCGACAGCACGACCGAAGCCGGAACGCGCGATCTTTACGCCGACGAGGAAGTACGGCGGCGCGAGGGGACTGACGACCTCTGATCGAGCCCCCCCTCCCGCCGGCAGTCCGCCAATGGTTTGAATTGAAGGGCTGGCGGCCGCGCCGGCACCAGCTCGAGATGCTCGAGCTTGCGCGGGAAGGGCGGAGCGCCTTGCTGGTGGCGGCGACCGGTGCAGGCAAGACGCTCGCCGGATTTCTTCCAACGATCTGCGATCTTGCCGAGCAGCCCTCGGACGGTCTGCACACGCTCTACGTCTCTCCGCTCAAGGCCTTGGCGGTCGACGTACAGCGCAACCTCATCGGGCCGATCGAGGAGATGGGGCTTCCGATCCGTGTCGAGACGCGAACCGGCGATACGCCGTCTGACCGAAAGCTGCGTCAGCGGCTGAAACCGCCGCAGGTGCTGCTGACCACGCCGGAATCGTTGAGCTTGCTGCTCAGTTATCCGGATTCAGGCACAATGTTCGAAGGCCTGAGGACGATCGTCGTCGACGAGCTCCATGGTTTCGCCAAGGAGAAGCGCGGAGACCTCTTGTCGCTATCCATGTCGCGGCTTCAAAAGCTTGCACCGGACATGCGCCGCGTCGGCCTGTCGGCGACAATCAGCGATCCCGACGCCTATCGCTCGTGGCTGGCTCCCGATGCGGACATGGAGCTGGTCGACCTGGTGCTCGGCGAGCCCGGCGCCGAACCTGACCTTTCGATACTGATCCCCGAGAACAAGATCCCGTGGGGCGGCCATTCTGGACGTCACGCGGCGCGCGAGGTCATGGGGCTGATCAAGGAGCACAAGACCACCCTCGTCTTCTGCAATACGCGAAGCCTCGCCGAGCTGATCTTCCAGGACCTGTGGGCGGTGAACGACAAGTCGCTGCCGATCGGGATCCATCACGGCAGCCTAGCTGTAGAAGCGCGGCGCAAGGTCGAAAATGCGATGACCGCCGGAAAGCTGCGTGGGCTTGTGGCGACCGCGAGCCTCGACCTCGGCATTGATTGGGGCGATGTCGACCTCGTCGTGCAGATGGGGGCGCCGAAGGGCAGCTCGCGGCTGCTTCAGCGGATCGGACGGGCCAACCACCGTCTCGACGAGCCCAGCAAGGGAATCATCGTCCCGGGAAACCGGTTCGAATATCTGGAAGCGCGGGCCGCGCTCGACGCGATTGACGATGGTGAGCTCGACCCCGAGGTGTTCCGTCCGGGCGCGCTCGACGTGCTCGCCCAGCATATCCTCGCCATGGCCGTCGCGGCACCGTTCCAGCAGGAGGAGCTGTTGGCCGAGGTCCGGTCGGCGGCGCCTTACGCCGGGCTGAAAGACGAGACGTTCGAGGAAGTCCTCAATTTCATCGCCACCGGCGGCTACGCGCTGAAAGCCTATGATCGCTTCCGGCGGCTGGTGCCGGAGCCGGCCGGCATGTGGCGGATAGCCAAGCCCACGGTCGCCCAGCAGCATCGGCTCAACGCAGGCGTCATCGTCGAGCAGCCCTTGCTCACCGTCCGATTCCGCAACGGCCGCAAGCTCGGCACCATCGAGGAGGGCTATGCATCGACCCTAAGCCCCGGCGACAATTTCTATTTCTCCGGGCTCAGCCTCGAGGTCGAGCAGTTCAAGGATACCGACATCATCGTTCATGCATCGTCCAAGCGCGCGCGGATCGTCACCTACGGCGGCCAGCGCATGTCGATGTCGACACACCTCGCCAATCGAGTCCGGCACATGCTGTGCAATCGCAACGACTGGAGCCGCTTCCCGGACGACGTGCGCGAATGGCTGGAGGTCCAGTCCGAGCGGTCGGTCCTGCCCGAGCCGCATCAGCTCCTCGTCGAGACATTCCCGCACGAAAAGCAGCATTTCATGGTCGCCTACAGCTTCGAAGGCTGGAACGCGCATCAGTCCCTGGGCATGCTGATCACGCGCCGGATGGAGAGCGCGGGCCTCAAGCCGCTCGGCTTCGTCGCGAACGATTATGCCCTCGCCTGCTACGGCCTGGAGCCGATCACTGACCCGAAATCGCTCTTCTCAGCGGACATCCTCGAGCAAGAGTTCATCGACTGGGTCGAAAGCTCGTATCTCCTCAAGACCGCCTTCCGCGAAGTCGCGGTGATCGGCGGGCTGGTCGAACGTCACCATCCGGGCAAGAAGAAGTCAGGCCGGCAGGTCAGCTTCTCCACCGATCTCATCTACGACGTGCTTCGGCGCTACGAGCCGCAGCATCTGTTGCTTCGTGCAGCTTGGGACGACGCGCGACGGCGCATGACCGAGCTCGGGCGTCTCGTGCGCCTGGTCGACCGCGCGGCCGCGACGATGCTTCACGTAACGCCAGGGCGAATCACGCCGATGGCGGTGCCGCTGATGGTCATCGTCGGCCGCGAGGCATTGCCGCCGGGAGCCGAGGCGGATGAAGCTTTGCTGACGCAGGCCGAAGCGCTTGCCGAAGAAGCGATGCATCTTGGTTAAACCGCATCAATGATCCTGAACGTCTGACCAACGGCAGCATCAGCGTTCGTTCAATAGCCGTAACGAGAATGAGGTCGATCGGAATCGAAAAGGAGGCTTTGACGATGAAGTCTCGTTTCCTGACCGGCGCTACGCTTCTCGGCGCTGTCGCCTTGACCATCGCAGGAAGCGCGATCGCCCAGCGCAGCGGCGGACGGCTGCAGGCGATCATGGAGCACGCGAAGGAGCGTCGTTCGAAGCCCGCGGACGATCCGAACATGACGCCGATCAGAGCACCCGGCGATTATCGATTCAGCTTCCTCCACGACGGCTTCACACGCGAATATCTGGTGCATGTACCCCGCAGCTATCGCGGCGGGCCGACGCCAATGCTGGTGGCGCTTCATGGCGGAGGCGGTGACGCAGACTTCCAGGCCGACGATTCCAAGTACAAGCTGATCAGCAAGTCCGAGCAGGCGGGCTTCATAGCCGTTTTCCCCAACGGCTATTCACGCTTCCCGAGCGGCATCCTGGCGACCTGGAATGCCGGCACCTGCTGCGGCAAGGCTGCGGATGGCAAGATCGACGATGTCGCCTTCATCCGCGAGGTGATCCATCGCGTAGAGCGGCAGGCGAGCATCGACACGAAGCGCGTTTTTGCCACCGGCATGTCGAACGGAGCGATGATGAGCTGGCGGCTGGCATGCGAAGCGCCCGAGATCGGGGCGATCGCGCCGGTCGAAGGCACGGACAACACGACGGTCTGCAAGCCTCAGCGCCCGGTCGGCGTCATCGAATTCCATGCGGCCGACGATCCCAATGTGCCGTTCAATGGCGGCGTCGGGGTTGGTCCATCGCACACTGATTACACCTCCGTGCCCGCGACCCAGGCGAAATGGGTCCAGCTCGACCGGGCCGAAGCGAGCGCAAAGCGCGTGTTGACTGTGCCCGGCGCGCATTGCGACCTCCACCAGGCGAAATCAGGTGGCGCTCCGGTCGAACTCTGCATCACCGATACAGGTGGGCACAGTTGGCCGGGCGGCGGTACGCAGCAAGGCCGCAAGCAGCCGAGCATGGCGATCAGCGCCAACGATCTGATGTGGAGCTTCTTTTCGTCGCTTTAGCGTTGCGCGTGTCGAAACCTCGGGCGAGGATGCGCCATGCGCAGCGTATCGCTCATCCTCTTGGCTCTCCCTCTGACACTCGACGGCTGCGTCGTCGAAACCGTCGCTAAGACGGCGGTGGACGTGGTCACCTTGCCGGTGAAGGTGGCCTCGGCAGGTGTCGATGCGGTGACGACAAGCCAGAAGGAAGCCGACGAAAAGCGCGGCAAGGAGGCACGCAAGGCCGACGAGGAGCGCGGCAAGCAGATTCGCCTTGCGCAGGAGCGCTGCGCCAAGGGCCGGCCACTTCCCACCGACAATTGCGCAGCGGTCGTTCAGCGCTGAGGTATTTCCTGGACACCGAATATAACGGCTGGGGAGGCGCGCTCCTTAGCCTCGCACTGGTGCCCGACGACGGCGAGGAGCTGTATTTGACTCTCGATTGGCAAGGCCCGCTCGAGGATTGGGTCGAGCGAAATGTCCTGCCCTATCTGGACGCCGTTCCACAGAGCCTCGTCTCACCGCGCATGAGGCGCGCTGATGCCGCGCGGACGGTCGCTCACTATCTCGCCGGCGATCCCGATCCCTTGATCGTTGCCGACTGGCCCGAGGATATCGCCCTTTTGAACGCGTTGCTCGTTACTGGACCAGGTGTCATGGCGGAGGTTCCCCCGCTGCGCTTCCAGTTCATTCCGCTGACCGGCTTCAGCACGGCCGCGAACAGCAAGGTGCCGCACAATGCGCTGCACGACGCTCGCGCGCTGCGGGATCACGTCCTTGAGCTGGAGTGATTATTCCGCTGCGGTTCGCAGCGCTTCGGTGCCTTCGCGCTCGATCCACGTGAGGTCCTGAAGGGTCAGCTCCCGGCCGTCGTGCGAAAGGACGCATAACTTGCGGACCGGCTTCTGGTCGCGGGCATCGGCAAGCACGACCCTCATGTTTCCATAGCCCCACTTTTCGCCCCACTGGCGGAGGGCGAGAACGACCGGCAGCAGGTCCTCTCCTTTGGGCGTGAGGGAATAGATGACGCGGCGGCCGTCGGCTGGATCCGCCTCGCGCTGGAGGATTCCCCCGGCGACCAGCTTGGAAAGACGATCTGAAAGGATGTTTCGGGCGATTCCCAAACCGGCCTGGAACTCTTCGAAGTGCCTGAGTCCGTTGAGCGCGCCGCGAAGGATCAGAAAGGCCCATTTTTCGCCGATCAGCTCGACGGCGGCAGGAAGCGAGCACGACAGTGCCGCTTTTTTGAACGCATCGATGCCCGACGTCAGCGTGTCAGCCGCCATCGCCAATCTCTCCCCATGTACAGCTCATTGAAGCACAAAACGGTTCCAAAAAACAGTTGTCATGTGAAACTAAATACGATATTCAGTTTCAATCAGCAACGAACAATAGGGGTCGTCATGCTTCGTTCCATCCTGACCGTGTGCGCTCTTGCAGCTCTCACTGTTCCAGCGGCAGCTGCGAACTATTCCGCCAAGCTCGCGAGTCCTGCCAGCGGCCATATCGTTGCGCGAGACATCAACTGGGCCTGCGCCGGCGCCAGCTGCCAGGGAGCGACCGAGGAAAGCCGCCCCGCCGTGCTCTGCCAGGCGCTGGCCAAGCAGGCCGGGAGGATCGAGAGCTTTGCCGTCGACGGCCGCGCCTTTGGGGAGGCGGATCTCGGCAAGTGCAACGCCTCGGCCAAGGCCGAGCCGAACAAGGCGCTCGCTGCCAAGTAATCCGTCTTGGGGCTGCCGGTCTTCCCCTCCCTCACGGCAGCCCCTTTTCGCGCTTGCACAATCGAGTGCCCTCGCCCCATCTTAGACGGGTGCTGAGACAGTATGAGCTGGTCGAGAAGGTTCGGTCCTACGATCCCGACGCGGACGAGGGCCTGATCAACCGTGCCTACGTCTTCTCGATGAAGGCGCATGGCGACCAGCAGCGCGCTTCGGGCGACCCTTATTTCAGCCATCCGATCGAAGTCGCCGGAATCCTTACCGACCTGAAGCTCGACGACCAGACGATCGCCACCGCGATCCTCCACGACACCATCGAGGACACGCTCGCGACCCCCGAGCAGATCGAGAAGTTGTTCGGCAAGAATGTCGCGCGGCTGGTCGACGGAGTCACCAAGCTCAGCAAGATCGAGGCGCAATCCGAAAGCGAACGAGCCGCCGAGAACCTCCGAAAGTTCCTACTCGCACTTAGCGACGACATCCGCGTGCTGCTGGTGAAGCTCGCCGACCGGCTGCACAACATGCGCACGCT
>JAICSX010000088.1 GCA_025936675.1 Sphingomonas sp. | reverse complement strand
GGTGACGTCCTTGCTCTTGTGCCGAGCGACCTCGGGGAAGCCCATCCTGGTGAACAGCGACCGCAGCAGCTCGATGTCTGGCGCGGTATATTCGACGAACTCGAAGCCGTCGGTCCCCATTGGGTTTTCGAGGCCGAGGGGGCCCTTTTCCGCGACCGCAGTAGCCATGTCCGTCTCCTCTTCGCGGCTCACCTGCGCTCCGCTTCGGCGCATTTCAAGGCCGCGAATGGTCTCAATGGCCACAGTGACACCTGTGTGCGCGCGCCTCAGACGCACGCGCGAAGCAAGCAGACATGCGCGATGCTGGTCATCGCCCGGCGCTTAAGCGAAAAGACTGGCTATAGGACAGACGGGAGTTGCGCATGGATGTGCCGGAACAATGGACGCTGGAGCCTGACGGCAAGGCGCTGACCCGGACCTTCACCTTCAAGGACTTCAGCGAAGGGTTCGGGTTCCTGACCCGTGTCGCGCTGCACGCCGAGAAGATGGATCACCATCCGGAGTTCACGAGCGTGTGGAACCGCGTCGAGTTCCGCCTGACCAGCCACGACGCGGGCGGCGTAACCCGGCGCGATCGGGAACTCGCGCAAGCGATTAATCGGCTGATCGACGACTAGAAGATGGTTTAGTGACGGGCGCGTAACAAATTGTAAACACACCGAAAATCGTCTGGGCACATCTTCCAGGGGCCGTCTGTTCCGCTCTGAGACACGAGCTAGCCCGCGGAATGCACAACCTGCCGCTCCCTAGGACCTCCGGCTATTCCCGTTAAGACCTTTCGCCTTAGGCTTTGCGGTCGGAGTCGAAGCGCGTCGCATCGGACATTGTCCGAGCCTTGCGTTCTTGGGTGGGGATTGAATGTCGTTCAATTGGGGGGCGTTGCACCGCCCGGAGTGCGAGACGGATACAGGCGCCACGACCGAGCTCGGTGGCGGCCAGCTGCACACCATCCTGCTGCCGTCCCAATCAGGCGAGCGGCAGGATTCGATGACCATCCGCCTGGCCGACTGCGAGGGCCAGCGGAGCGGCGCCAACATGCTGCTCAAGCGCATGTACTCGTGGCGGGGATACGGCGGGCATCACCAGCTACCGAATGCGCCGAACTGCGTCGCTTTCACCGCCACATCGCAGGACGATGTGATCGGCACCTTGACGCTGACAGTCGATTCGGCCGCCGGCCTGGCTCTCGACCGCACGTTCGGCGAGGAGATCGAAAGCTTCAGAAGGGCTCCGGGCGCAAGGCTATGCGAGCTCACCAAATTCGCTTTCGACACGTCCAGCCCGGCGCGGCCGCGGCTCGCCGCCTTGTTCCACATCATCTTCATTTACGGTTCGATGCACTACGACTGCACGGATCTGTTCATCGAGGTGAACCCGCGCCACTGCCGCTTCTATGAGGCGATGCTGGGATTTACGCGGGTGGGAGCGCCCAAGATCAACGTCGCGGTGAATGCGCCGTCGCAGCTGATGTGGCTGAACGTCGGCGCCATCCGGCGCTACATCGACCAACATGCCGGGCGCGAATGCGACGCGGGCCGATCGCTCTACGCGCATTTCTTTTCGCGCAAGGAAGAGCAGGGAATTTACGGGCGGCTCGCTGGGCTGCCCGCCCAAGGCGCCTATCCCGACGCTCCTTCGAATGCATCCGAACGCGAACACCCGCGGCCCAGCTTGAGAGCGCGGGCCGCATAAAGCACGGTCCCGGCTTCGCGAAGCGGCTGGGCCAACTATGAAAGAAAAGAGGCGGCTGCGAACAGCCGCCTCTTCAATACCGGGCAGTGGGAGCCAGCGTCAGGCGAACTGTGCGAACCCCGCCGAGCTGCGCTTGCGGCGCAACTGCCAACCGATACCGGCAAAGCCGAACAGCATCATCGCCCAGGTCGCGGGTTCCGGCACCGACGGCGCCGCCGCCGGACTGAATGTCAGGCTGCCCCCGTAGGAACCAAGGCCGCGCGAGGTGCCGCTCACGACGATCGTATTGAGAACGCCCGAGAGGATCGGAACATTGCTCAGCGCGAAGGTTTCGGTCGCGCCGCAGGTGCCAACGCCTTCGACAAGACAGGCGAGGCCGTCGATGTCGCGAAGCGTCTGCGTGGCCGTAAGGCCGTTCACGATCACGCTGTCGATGTCGAGATCAGTGATGCCGAGGAAGTCGCCGACGTCGACGGTCGTGCTGATTGTCCCGCTACCGGTGCCAGTTTGAGGAATGGTGAACTGGAACGTGTCGCTGAACGACCCGGTCGCGATCCCCGTATGGCCGATTGTGGCCGAGATCGGTCCCGAGAAAATATTTCCCGACACAAGGAAAGACGTCGTGGGGTCGCTGCCGCCTGTCAACGGCGCACCCGGCATGATAACGACGGCGCTCGCGGCCGACCCAATTGCAAGGGCGCTCGCCCCCACCAAACTCAAAAACAGCTTCCGCATAAGACACTCCCACTTTTTTCCCCGGCCCTATCCGGCCGCGACGGGGAATTAATTGACTTTTAACCTGTTTGTTCCGCAGTCGGTTAGGCTTTTTTGAGCGCTACCTGTCCCGAGTTGGGACTGGAGTGGCCGTCCCTCGACCGTAGCTGCCCCTCCGCGCCGTTAACCATTGGCCGCAATCATTCGGCAGGAACATCAGAGCAGATTCGACTTCGATAGCGTGATCGAGACGGGGTTTCGTTAACCAGGAGTGGGTCGATGCACCGGTTAAGCAAGATTGTCCGCTGCTCGCAGGGCGCGACTGCAATCGAATATGCGCTCATCGCTTCGCTGATTGCGATCGCCGCGATCGGGGCCATGAAGACGCTCGGCAACAACGTCGATACGATGTTCAACAACGTGTCGAACCATATGAATTGACGCGCGCCGGTCGCTAGGCGAGCGCCGAAGCCGTGAACCGCGACGCATAAGGCAGCGAACGGAGAGTCGAGGCGCCCCAGTTCGCAGCAATCCGCATCAGAGGCGGGCAGCTGGTGCCCGCGAATATATCATCGACCACATGCTCTAGCGCTGCTGCGAAGACTTCGACGGGCACGGCGAACACATGCTCGTGCGAAAAGCTGCAGACGAGCAGATCGCCATTATAGTCGATGTCAAAAATCTGTTCGGCGTCGATCACGAAATGATCGAGCTTCGACTCACGCACCAGTTGGGCCTGGAGGAGAAACTCGCAGCAGGCACTCCACAGGTCGGCGATCGGAAAGCCGGCCGCCTGCTCGCCGAAGCGCAATTGCAGGTAGGTTCCCGCAAGAGGCCGGTTGTTCTCGAGCGCTCGCCCGAGTGTCTCGGGCCGCGGGGAGATCCGCACTGCGAAGGAAGGGATCTGCTCCAGCTCGGGCTGCGTGGCCATGCGGTCTCCCTCGAATCAAGTGTGGGAGCTATTAACAGCTTTTTAACAGACGCACATGCGCGGCTTGGAGGCCGGCCGGAAGGACTCCGAATCCATCCAGAATAATGGTATGAGTCAGCTGACAACGCCTCTGAAGGGTGCGCTGCCAAGCGGGGAGTGGGTCCCATGATGTTCAAGGAACAAGCCAACAAGTGCCGCATGCAAGCGAGCGAGTTCGCCGGCCGGCCCGAAGGTCCGTTTCTGCTGCGGGCGGCGAGCCTGTTCGACGAGCTGGCGATGGAAGCGGATGCGAGACTGATCACAGGCGCGGAGGTTATGCGGGCAGCGCGCGCGACGGGCACGTCAGCGCCACACGCCTAAACTCAAGCCTCAGCCGGCCCGCCTGCGCGACCGCAGATAGGCCGCGAGCAGGAGCATCAGGCCGCAAGCGAGCGTATCGGCAATCCAGTCGCGCACGTCGCTGTCGCGGTTAAGCGCCGGAATTGCCTGCACCACCTCAATAAACGCGCCGAACAACGACAGCCCCGCAAACAGCTTGAGCAGCGCGGTTTCGGCATAGGCCCACGCGCCGAGCAGCCCGAGGGTCGCGAACGCCGCGACATGCTGGAGCTTGTCGGAGGGCTGGCCCGGAATCTCCGGCGGGTGGGGAAGCACGGCCATGACGAACGCGAAGATCGCGGCCGCCCAGAACAGCAGCCGCCGTATGCGGACCGGACTCATCGGCGGCGCCTAGCGTGGCGCGGCGCGCCGTCGCAACCGAAATGGTTGCTGGAGCGTGATCCGCCATTGAGCGTTCAGGCGCGCACTGGCATAGAGGACGACGAATGAACCCGACGCTCGCCCCGTTCACTGCCCTTTGCGCCGCTGCCGCTGCGCCGGCGAGCTATTATTATCCGCTGGAGGCCGGAACCAGCTGACGCGCGCCTGAGCGACAGCCCACCGGCCTCCGACCCGCCAGAGCCCAGCTCGGCGGGTTTTTTGTTGCCCGAGAGAAGGAAGACTTATGTTTCAGCAGTCGATCGAAACGGACCAGCCGGCGCGCCGGTGGGAGGATTATGTCGTCCCGCAGTGCTGGGAAGCGTTCACGAGCGAGGATCACGCGGTCTGGGACTTGCTGTTCGCGCGCCAGGTGGAGCTGCTCGGCTCGCGCGTGGTCTCGGCGTTCCTCGAGGGCATCGATTTGCTCCGGCTGTCGCATCCGGGGGTTCCCGACGTCGAAGGGCTGAATGCCATCCTCGAGCCGCGGACAGGGTGGCGCACGGTTGCGGTGCCGGGTCTGGTGCCCGACGCAGTCTTCTTTGCAATGCTTTCCGAGCGGGTGTTCCCGGTCGGAAACTTCATCCGATCGCGCGACCAGCTCGATTATCTCGAGGCGCCCGACTGCTTCCACGACATGTTTGGCCACATCCCGATGCTCGCGCACCACGACTTTGCCGAGATGGCCGAGCATATTGGCCGGCTCGGGCTGGCTGCAATCGCCGCGGGTGAAGGGCATCGCGTGGCGCGGATCTACTGGCACAGCGTTGAATTTGGGTTGGT
>JAICSX010000021.1 GCA_025936675.1 Sphingomonas sp. | reverse complement strand
CACCGAGCTGTTCGACTGGGCGGAAGGCCGCGGCGAGCAGCCGACGGCATGCGACGTGCCGGTGTTCCGACCCTTCATGCTCGCCCATCCGCTCGAGGAGACAAAGGTCTCGCTGGACGATTATGCGGCCGAGTGGAAATGGGACGGGATCCGCGTGCAGCTGGTCCACGCCGGCGGCGAGACCCGACTCTACAGCCGGACCGGCGATGACATATCCGGCAGCTTCCCCGACGTTGCTGAGGCGTTCCGCGACGTCGGCGTGCTCGACGGCGAGTTGCTGGTTCGCGGAGAAGCGCAAGGCTCGGGCCTCGAGGTCGAATCCGCGGCGAGCTTCAACGCGCTCCAGCAAAGGCTCGGCCGCAAGAAAGTCAGCAGCAAGATGCTGAGCAGCTATCCCGCGTTCGTCCGGCTCTACGATGTGCTGTTTGACGGTGCCGAGGACCTGCGTGAGCTGCCATGGGAGGAGCGCCGCGTCCGCCTCGAGTCGTTCGCGACGAGGCTGGATGCCGGACGGTTCGACGTCTCTCAGTTGATCGAAGCGCAGAGCTTCAAGGAGCTAGAAGACCTGCGGCTTAACGCCCGCGATGTTGCGATCGAGGGCATCATGCTGAAGCGGCGCGATAGCCCCTATGTCGCCGGGCGACGCACGGGCCTGTGGTATAAATGGAAGCGCGATCCGCTGACCGCCGACTGCGTGCTGATGTACGCGCAGCGCGGATCGGGAAAGCGCTCCAGCTTCTATTCGGATTACACCTTCGGCTGCTGGACCGAGGAAGGCGAGCTGTTGCCCGTCGGCAAGGCCTATTTCGGCTTTACGGACGAGGAACTGAAGTGGCTCGACCGCTGGATTCGCGGCCACACTGTCCAGCGTTTCGGCCCCGTGCGGGAGGTGGAAAAGGGCCTGGTGCTCGAGGTCGCCTTCGATTCGATCCACAAAAGCACGCGGCACAAGTCGGGGCTAGCAATGCGATTCCCGCGGATCAGCCGCATTCGGATCGACAAACCGGCGGCTGAGGCCGACCGGGTGGCAACGCTCCAGGCGATGGTAACTTGAAGCCACCGTAAACGGCGCTAAGCCTGTGCGCCTCTTCGGAGGGGGATCCAATGTTCAACACTCTGCTCGCCGGCGCGGCCGCGCTGGCGATGGCTGCCTCGGCCAATGCCGCAACTTATGCAATCCAGGCAGGGCACCTGATCGTCGACGCTGCTCAGCCGGAGCGCGGACAATCAACTGTAATCGTCGAGAACGGCCGGATCGTTCGGATCGAATCCGGCTTCACCGCTCCCACCGGAGCGATCGTCGTCGACGAACGCGGCCGCACTGTCATGCCCGGCATGACCGATGCCCACGTCCATTTGACGGGCACCAGCGGCCAGCCCTGGTACAACCGCTACACCAAGAAATATTCGGTCCCCTACGAGACGACGGTTGGCCTCACGCACGCGCTCGAAATGGCACGCGGCGGCTTCACCACCGTGCGCGACCTTGGTGGCAATACGAGCGCGGTGATCGCGATCCGCGATGCTGTCGCGGAGGGGCGCTTCCCGGGACCGCGAATCAAGGTCGCCGGACAGCCGCTGTCGATCATCGGCGGCCATGCCGACCCGACGACCGGTCTTCCCCCCGAGATCGCAGAAGCGTTCGACGAAGCGCATCTCGAACCTTCGGTCTGCACGGGCGCGCAGGAATGCCAGAAAGTCGTTCGCCAGCTCGCTGCCGCTGGCGTCGACTGGATCAAGATCATGGCGACCGGCGGCGTGCTCGACCCCGGCAGCCGGGGTCTCGAGCAGCATTTCACCGACGAGGAGATGAAGGCGATCTGCGACATGGCCCATTTCAATGGGCTGAAGGTCGCGGCCCATGCCCATGGCACGAAGGGCATCGACGCAGCCGTCCGCGACGGCGTCGATTCGATCGAGCATGGCACCTTCATCGACGAGCAGGGCGTCAAGGACATGAAGGCGCGCGGCACTTACTATGTCGCGACTTTGCTGGCCTTCAACGGTGCTGCGAGCCTGATCGGTACCGGAAAGCTCGCGCCTGCGTCCGAAATCAAGGCGAAGCAGGCCTTCGCGGCGTGGGGCAAGGGCCTCAATCTCGCCTATCGCAACGGGGTCAAGATCGCGCTCGGCACCGACAGCGCCGTCGCCCCGCACACCGACGCGAACAAGGAGCTGGCGCTGATGGTCACCAAGGGCGGAATGAGCCCGCGCGATGCGCTGATCGCGGCGACCAAGGGCGGCCCAGACCTCATGGACCTATCTTCCGAAACCGGCACCCTCGATGCGGGCAAGTCGGCCGACCTGATCGCAGTCGAGGGAGACCCGTTGGTCGATCCGACTGCTGTTCAGCGCGTCGATTATGTCATGGTCGAAGGCAATCCCATCCCGATGAAAGGACAATGATGCGTTCGTCACTGCTCGCGATTGCGCTCGTGCTGAGCGCGCCCGCTTTTGCCGCTGGCCAGGCAGCCGCCGGCGATGTTCCGTCGAAGGATTCCAAGACTGACGCGCCGAAGGAGGACAAGGACACGGTCAAGGCAAGCGTCGAGGAAGACGCGCAGCCGGTGCAGCGGTCCATCTCGCTGAATGGGCGAGTGCTCGCTTACACTGCGACGCCGGGCCACCTGACGATCCGCAACGACAAGGGCGAACCGATCGCAAGCATGTTCTACGTCGCTTACACCGTGCCCTCGGCGGGGAGGGCGCGGCCGGTCACCTTCCTGTTCAACGGCGGCCCCGGCTCCTCGACGATGTGGCTGCACATGGGCTCGTTCGGCCCGATGAAGGTCGACGCATCGAATCCGGAGACGATCCCCGGCCCGCCGTTCCGCTACGGGCCGAACCCAGACACCTTGCTCGACATCAGCGACCTAGTCTTCATCGACGCGCCGACCACCGGCCTCTCGCGCGAGCTCGGCAAGGCCGAGCCCAAGGATCTGTTCGGCGTCGACAATGACATCGACGCCTTCACGCGGACGATCCAGCGCTACCTGACCAAGTACCAGCGCTGGAACAGCCCCAAGTTCGTCATCGGTGAAAGCTACGGGACGACGCGCGCTGCCGGGCTCTCGGATTCGCTACTGAACGCCGGAGTCCAGCTCAACGGCATCACCTTCATGTCGACGGTGCTGAGCTTCGCCGACTTCCAGGGCGATCAGTCGATGATCAACTTCATGCCGACCTATGCGGCAGACGCCTGGTACCATGGCAAGATCCCAGGCAAGCCACCGCTCGATGCGTTCCTACAGCAGGCGCGCGACTTCGCGAGCGGGCCCTATGCGACAGCGCTCCAGAAGGGCAACATGATCACGCCTGAGGAGAAGCAGCAGGTCGCCCAGCAGATGGCGCAACTGACCGGCCTTTCGGCGGACTATATCGTCCGTTCCAACCTTCGGGTTGATCCCGGCCGGTTCCGGCGTGAGCTGCTGCGCGACCGTCACGAGATCATCGGCCGGATCGATTCGCGATTCCTGGGCACCGAGCCGGACCAGGTCGGCGATTCGGCCGACTACGACCCGCAGGGCAGCGCGATCACCGGCGGATTCGTCGGGGCGCTGAACGACTATCTGTTCCGCGATCTCGGCTATCGGTCGCCGCTCACCTATCGGCCCAACAATTACGCGCAGACGCAGGGCGGCGGCTGGAGCTTCCAGCACAAGAGCGCCGATGGCAGACAGCAGATCGCCGACACCAGCGTCGATCTCGCCGACGCGATGCGGCAGAACCCGCGGATGAAGGTGCTGTCGGTCAACGGCGTCTACGATCTCGCGACCCCTTTCCACGGCGCTGAATATGAGTTCAAGCACATGGCGCTGGAGCCGCAGCTTCAGGCGAACATCCGCTACACTTATTATTCGGCGGGCCACATGATGTATATCGACCCGCCCTCGGCGCGGAAGCTCAAGGCCGATCTCGTGGCCTTTTACGCGAGCGCGATGTAGGCAAAAGAAAAGGGCCGGGGGATCGCTCCCTCGGCCCTTCGCCCCCTATCGGAAAAACTATTCGCTCTTCGGCTGCAGGTTCACTGCCGCATATTTGCCGCGGCGGTCGACCTCGAGCTCGAACTCGAGCCGGTCGCCCTCGTTGAGCGTCGGCATTCCCGCACGCTCGACAGCAGAGATGTGAACGAAGGCATCGGGCTGTCCGTCATCGCGCTGGATGAAGCCGAAACCCTTCATCGCGTTGAAGAACTTGACCGTGCCGCTGGCCTTCTCGCCGGTCAGCTGACGCTGCGGGCCGCGCTCGGCGCGCTCAACCGCCATAGGCTCGCCTTCGATTCGGAGGTTGGTCGCCGAGATCCGCCCGCCGCGATCGACCAGCGTGAACTCGAGCGGCTGGCCGTCCGCGAGGTCGGTCAGCCCGGCCTGCTCGACCGCCGAGATGTGGACGAACACGTCCTCACCACCGTCATCGCGGACGATGAAGCCGAAGCCCTTTTGCGGGTTGAAGAATTTGACGACGCCCTTGCCTTCGCCGACGACCTGGGGAGGCATTCCGCCACCGCCGCCGCCGCGAAAACCACCGCCGCCACCGCCGCCGCGGAATCCGCCGCCGCCGCCACCGAAGCCGCCGCGATCACCAAAATTGCCACCACCGCCGCCGAAGCCGCCGCGATCGCCGTAACCGCCACCGGCACCGCCACCACGACCGCCGAAGCCGCCGCGTTCTTGATAGCCGAGATCGCCGAAATTGCCCTCGTCGCCGCCGAAACTGTCGCGCTTATCGCGGCCGCGGCCACCGCGGTCCCCCTTGCGCCCTCTATCGAAACCCATGCACCGTCCGAATATCTGAGCCCGCCTACCCCACAAACCAACGCGCTCGGGCCAAATGGCGCAACCGGTCATGGCGCGTAATTCACTCACGCACTGTTCAGGCCCTTACATGAAAAAAGTGCGCGCCTCTAGTGACTCGATTGTAGGCAGGGCTGGCAAGGCGGCACGCAAGCAGACTAAAGCGCGAGCGAAGCTTTGCCGAGGAGTGAGAATGACGGTCCTTTTGCATCATGACGACCTCCCCGCCGAAGTGCGATTCGCGGATGGTCCGATTGCCGTCGATACCGAGGCGATGGGACTGATGCCCGGCCGCGACCGGCTCTGCGTCGTGCAATTGTCCGATGGCAAAGGCGATGAGCATCTCGTCCATTTCAGGAAGGGAAGCGATTATTCAGCGCCGATTCTGAAGGCGCTGCTTGGCGATTCGAATCGGCTGAAGCTTTACCATTTCGCGCGTTTCGACCTCGGGATCATGCAGGCGTACCTCGGTATCATGGCTGGGCCCGTTTATTGCACCCGCACCGCATCGCGCCTGGTTCGAACCTACACGGACCGGCACGGCCTCAAGGACCTCGTCAAGGAACTGCTGAACATCGATTTATCGAAGCAGCAGCAGACCAGCGACTGGGGTGCCGACGATCTTACGGACGCGCAGCGCGATTACGCAGCCAGCGACGTTCGCTATCTCCACCAGCTGAAGGAGAAGCTTGACGAACGCCTGGCCCGTGAAGACCGCACGGCTCTCGCGCGGGCCTGCTTCGATTTCCTGCCCACGCGGGCGCTGCTCGATATCGCCGGCTGGCCCGAGCAGGACATCTTCGCGCACGACGGCTGATGGCTGAGGCAACGACGAGCGACCGCGTCGTCAAGCAGCGCTGGGCAGAGCCGGGAAGTGGCCACGATCGAATCGTGCGCTGGGCCAAAATCCTGCTGCCGAGCGCCGTCGGGATCCTCGTTGCGATCCTTACCGTGGCGCCGCTCGAGAAGAAGGGCGACGTTAGCTTCATTCTCGACAAGAAGAAGGTGAAGACGACCCCCGAAAGCATGCGCGTTGAAGCGCCGCGTTACACGGGCACCGATAACAAGGGCCAGCAGTTCGTCATGATTGCGAAGCAGGCGGTGCAGCGAAGCTCGGATTCGCCGGTGGTCGACATTCGCGGGGTGCGCGCGCAACTCAGCCAGCCGCAGGGGCCGCTGATGATCGTCGCCAACCAGGGCCGGTACAATATCGATACGCACAAGGTCGCAGTCGACGGGCCCGTAAAGGTGGCGGGCAGCGATGGCTTTCAGCTCAGCACGAGCAACGTCCTGGTCGATCTCGACGACCGACAGCTTGCGAGCCAGGGGCCGGCCGAGGGCGCGATGCGCCTCGGTCAGTTCCAGGCCGGGCACATTAAGGCCAACCTCAACGACAAAGTCGTGGTGCTGGATGGCGGTGCTCGCTTGAAAATCATCCAAGGGGCGGTCAGATGATGGGCGTGCACAAGACTGGCATCATCCTTGCACTGACTGCTGCCTTGGCGACGGCAGCCGCCGCGCAGGTCAAGCAGGAGCAGCCTGTTTCGGCGCTCAAGGGTCACAACAGCAATGCGCCGGTCGACGTCAGCGCCGATCGCATCGAAGTCCAGGATCGCGCCGATCGGGCCGTGTTCGCCGGCAACGTCCATGCGGTTCAGCAGGACCTGACTCTGGATACGCCGCGACTGACGGTCGCTTATTCCGGCGGGACCGGCGGCAACAATGTGCAGATCCACCGCCTCGATGCGGCTGGCGGCGTGGTCGTGAAAAGCCCTTCCGAGACGGCCAAGGGCGACATGGGCATCTACGATCTCGATCGAAAGCTCATCACGCTGATCGGCAACGTCCAGCTCGACCGCGAGAACAATCAGGTGAGCGGTCAGCGGCTCGTCATCGATCTCGATTCGGGGCGAGCGGTTGTCGATGGCGGCCCGCCCGGCGTCAATTCCAGCGGAGGCCGGGTGACCGGTCACTTCACGGTTCCTCAGCGGCAGCAGCAGAAATAAGGTGAACGAGAACGCCGCACTGGTGCGCCCCGCCGCTAAGACGCGGGCGACGGATGGCGGCCTCGAAGTGCGCTCGATCGCCAAGTCCTATGATAAGCGCGCTGTGCTCCATGACGTCAGCCTCGACGTCCATCGTGGCGAGGTCGTCGGCCTCCTTGGGCCGAACGGCGCCGGCAAGACGACCTGTTTCTATTCGGTCATGGGTCTGGTGAAACCGGACAGCGGCCTCATCTTCCTCGACGGGCAGGACATCACCGAGCTGCCGATGTACCGCCGAGCGATCCTCGGCCTCGGCTATTTGCCGCAAGAGACCTCGATCTTTCGCGGCATGACCGTCGAAGAGAATATCATGGCGGTGCTCGAGGCCGCCGAGCCGGACAAGCAAGCGCGTGCCGACCGCTTGGAACAGCTGCTCGGCGAGTTCGGATTAACCGCGCTCCGCGATTCTCCCGCAATGGCGCTGTCGGGCGGCGAGCGGCGGCGGTGCGAGATTGCGCGTGCGCTCGCGGCGCACCCCTCGATCATGCTCCTCGACGAGCCCTTCGCGGGGATCGACCCGATCTCGATCTCCGATATCCGCGAGCTGGTGCGCGAGCTGAAGAGCCGCGAGATCGGCGTCCTCATCACCGATCACAATGTCCGCGAGACGCTCGATATCGTCGACCGCGCCTGCATCATCTACGACGGGCAAGTCCTGTTCGCCGGCACTCCCGAAGCGTTGGTGGCCGACCAGGAGGTCCGGCGCCTTTACCTCGGCGAGAGCTTCGCGCTGTAACGAGTAATTATCATGGGCCTGGGCCCGTCATTAAGCATCCGCCAATCGCAGCAATTGGTCCTGACGCCCCAGCTCAGGCAGGCGATCCAGCTGCTCCAGCTCAGCAATCTCGAGCTGGACGCATTCCTCGCCGAGGAATTGGCGAAGAACCCCTTGCTCGAAGCGCGCTCCGACGAGCCCGAGGAGCAGCCGTCGGGAGATTTTGCTGAAGATGAAACGCACAGCGAGGAGGCTCCCGACGATCCCGGCGCGGACGACCTCATCATGGGCCAAGCGGACGATGACCGTCCGCTCGACGTCGACTGGCAGTCCGAAGCGCTCGAGACCGACAGCTTTTCTGACGTCGTGACATCATCAGGCGGCGACGAGGCCTTCGATTTCGATAGGGTTCAATATTCGGCGGCGTCGCTCGCCGAGCATTTGACCGACCAGCTGCACGGCGCGTCGGGACCAGTCGGCGACCTCGCCCGGATCATCGCCGAGACGCTCGACGAGACTGGTTATCTGACCGTTTCGCTCGAACAGATCGCGGAGCTCTCGGGCGCGCCGCTTGTTCTCGTCGAGGAGGCGCTGTCACTCGTCCAAGGCCTTGAGCCTGCCGGAGTTGGGGCACGGTCGCTCGCCGAATGCCTCGCGCTGCAGGCCCAGGCCGCCGACCGGTACGATCCGGCGATGGCGCGGCTGATCGACAACCTCGATCTTCTCTCAAAAGGGCGGACCGCTGACCTCAAACGCATTTGCGGCGTCGACGATGAGGATCTCGCCGACATGATCCGCGAGCTGAGAGCGTATGACCCGAAGCCTGGCTGTCGCTTTTCAGCGCAGTCGAGCGAAGACGTCACGCCCGACGTGTTCGTCCGCCGCACCCGCGCCGGCTTCGCGGTCGAGCTCAACCAGGCGACCTTGCCGCGGCTACTGGTCAACCGCCGCTACTACCAGGAGCTCAAGTCCGGACCGCAGGACAAGGCCTCGCGGGCCTGGCTCAGCGAATGCCTGCAGAGCGCCAACTGGCTGGTCAAGGCGCTCGACCAGCGCGCCCGAACCATCGTCAAGGTCGTCTCGGAGATCGTGAAGCGGCAGCAGGGATTCTTCGAGCGCGGTGTATCGGCGATGAAGCCAATGACGCTGCGCGAAGTGGCCGAAGCGATCGGCATGCACGAATCGACCGTGAGCCGAGTCACCTCCAACAAATATCTGCTTTCCGACCGCGGCCTCCACGAGCTCAAATATTTCTTCGGTTCCGGCGTTCAGTCGGCCGAGGGCGAAGGCGCCGCGGCGGAAGCGGTGAAGGCGGCGATCAAGGAATTGATCGACGCAGAAACCGAAATCCTCAGCGACGACGCGATCGCCGCGCTACTGAAGCAAAGGGGCTTCGACTGCGCCCGCCGCACCGTAGTGAAATATCGCGAATCGATGGGGATCGGCTCATCGATCCAGCGGCGTCGATTGCGAAAGATCGCCGGCTAAGCGGAGACCCGCGCCCAGATCGGCAGGTGATCGGAGGCACGACGCGCCGCGGCGCTCATGTGAACGCCCGCTGCTTCGACATTGAGGTCGCGGTGCACGATGATCCGATCGAGCTGCGCCACCGGGTGGCGAGCATGGAAGCTAGGGCCCGTCGGAGCGATGTGGAATTCCGGCTCGAGGTCGTTGAGGCAGCCGGCGACCGTCCGCCATTCATTGGTGTCCCCCATCAGCACCGTCGGCATCTTCTGGGGCCGCTCGGCAATTGCTTCGAGGATCGCACGCACCTGCCGCCGCCGCCAAAGCCCCGACAGATCGAGGTGCATGCCGACCACCCGCAGCGGCCGCTCGCCGATCAGAAGCTCGGCGATGACGGCGCCGCGCGGCTCCAGCGTCGGCAGGTCGATCGCCGCGCAATCGAGCACCCCGACATGGCGCTTCACCAGGATCGCATTACCGTGCCAGCCGATGTTGCGCGTGTTGATCTTCAACAGGCGGTCGGTGTGCTTGCGCGCCTTGTCGAACATGCGCTTGTGCCGGACTCCGAGATGCACCGGCTTGTACATGCCGTGGCTGTCGATGAGCTCGTGCGGCACCGTCGACCCGCGACCGCCGATCCGCTTGTCGGCCTCCTGCAAAGCAACGACGTCGGCGTCGATCTCCTGAAGCACCTTCAGCACGCGGTGCGGGTCACGCTTGCCGTCGAGCCCGACGGCCTTGTGCATATTGTAGCTCGCCAGCGTGATGCAGGGCCCGCTGCTCATGCCAGCGCCAATAGCCTTTGCCGCTATATGGTTCCTAGACGTCGAGGTTCGCGACGCTGAGGGCATTGTCCTGGATGAACTCGCGGCGCGGCTCGACCACGTCACCCATCAGGCGCGTGAAGATCTCGTCGGCGACGTCCGCCTGCGCAACCTCGACTCGAAGCAACGAGCGGTTGGTAGGGTCGAGCGTCGTCTCCCACAATTGCTCCGGATTCATCTCGCCGAGGCCCTTGTAGCGCGAGATCGACAGGCCCTTGCGACCGGCGGCGAGCACCGCATCGAGCAACTCGGACGGTCGGGTGACCGAAACGGCCTTCTTGTCGGTTTCAGGCTCCGCCGGTTGCTCGTCGGCATCGACGCCTTCGATCGGCTCGGGCTTCTGCTCCTCGGTGACCGCGCCCTTCTTGAGCGAGCGCAGCGCCGAAGGCTTGGCATAAGCTGCAGCCTGCTCCTTCGCGAGCGCGTCGAGCTTGCGTCCCTCGGTCGAGACGAGAAAGCTTTCCTCGATCACGTAAGCGTCGGTCACGCCGCGCCACAGGCGCTTCAGCAAATAGCCGCCCTCGGCTGCGACATCGCCCGACCAGCTTGCCTCGGGATCGCCGACGTTCAGCCATTCGGCGACCTTGGCGATCGCCTTGGCTTTGCCGTCCTTGTCGAGGCCAGGCTTCAGCGCGCCGTTGATCGCGAGCGCCTCGATCAGCGCCGAATCATATTTGCGCGGCGCGTAACGCAGAAGGGTCCGCATCCGACGCGCATGATCGACCAAAGCCTTGAGGTCATTGCCCGAGCGCTGGCCGCCCGGACCGTCGAGCACGAGGCCATCGAGCCCCGCCGCCTCGAGATAGTCGTCGAGCGCAGCATCGTCCTTGAGATAGACTTCGGACCGGCCGCGGCTGACCTTGTAGAGCGGCGGCTGGGCAATGAAGAGGTGCCCCTTCTCGATCAACTCCGGCATCTGCCGATAGAAGAAGGTCAGGAGCAAGGTCCGGATGTGGGCGCCGTCGACGTCCGCGTCGGTCATCAGGACAATCTTGTGATAGCGCAGCTTATCTAGGTTGAACTCGTCGATCCCGATCCCGGTGCCAAGCGCCTGGATCATCGTCCCGATTTCTTTGGATGACAGCATGCGGTCGAAGCGCGCGCGCTCGACGTTAAGGATCTTGCCCTTGAGCGGAAGGATCGCCTGGTACTTGCTGTCGCGGCCCTGCTTGGCCGACCCGCCGGCGCTGTCGCCCTCGACCAGAAACAGCTCGGACTTGGCGGGGTCGCGCTCCTGGCAGTCGTGGAGCTTGCCGGGAAGCGAGGCGATCCCCATCGCCGACTTGCGGCTCGCCTCGCGCGCCTTCCGCGCAGCCTCGCGCGCCGCGGCGGCGTCGATGATCTTCTGGATGATCGCCCGGGCGTTCGCGGGATTCTCCTCCAGCCATTCGCTCATCTTGTCGGCCATGAGGCTTTCGAGCGGCTGGCGAACCTCGGAGCTGACTAGCTTGTCCTTGGTCTGGCTGCTGAACTTCGGGTCGGGGAGCTTCACTGACACGATCGCAGTCAGTCCCTCGCGCATGTCCTCGCCGGTCAGCTGGACCTTCTCGCGCTTCATCAGCCCGGAGCGCTCGGCGTAATTGTTCACTGTTCGCGTCAGGGCCGCGCGGAAGGCCGCGAGGTGCGTGCCGCCGTCGCGCTGCGGGATGTTGTTGGTGAAGGTGAGGACGTTCTCGTAATAGCTGTCGTTCCACTCCAGCGAGACGTCGATGCCAATGCCGTCGCGCACTGCCGAAATGGCGATCGGATCGGGGAACAGCGGAGTCTTGGCGCGGTCGAGATACTTCACGAAGGCAGCGATCCCGCCCTCGTAATAAAGGTCGTGCTCGACCCTTTCCTCGTGTCGCGCGTCGGCGAGGATCACGCGGACTCCGGAATTCAAGAAGGCGAGCTCGCGGTAGCGGTGCTCCAGCCGCTCGAAGTCGAACTCGGTGATCTTGAACGTCTCGGGGCTGGGCATGAAGGTGACGCGCGTGCCCTTCTTGCCCTCGGGCGCCTTGCCGACGACCTTCAAGGGCGCCTCGGCCTCGCCGTGACGGAAGCGCATGAAATGCTCCTCGCCGTCGCGCCAGATGGTGAGATCGAGCCACTCCGAAAGCGCGTTGACGACCGAGACGCCGACGCCGTGGAGACCGCCGGAGACCTTATAGGCATTGTCGTCGCTGGTGTTCTCGAACTTACCGCCGGCGTGGAGCTGGGTCATGATGACCTCGGCCGCCGACACGCCCTCTTCCGGATGGATACCCGTCGGGATTCCGCGGCCATTGTCCTCGACCGTGACCGAGCCGTCCGGGTTCAGCTGGATCAGGATGCGGTCGCAATGGCCGGCGAGCGCCTCGTCGATCGCATTGTCGGAGACCTCGAACACCATGTGGTGGAGGCCCGAACCGTCGTCGGTGTCGCCGATGTACATGCCGGGGCGCTTGCGCACCGCGTCGAGGCCCTTGAGGACCTTGATGCTCTCGGCGCCATATTCGTTCTGATTGGGGTCGGTTGCCATGGTCCAGATATAGGGGTTTTCGGGCGGAAGTCACGCGCGCGCACGTGCGTACGCGCGTGAGTCTGCGCTCACGGCTTCGAGCTGGCAGAGGAGGGACCGTGCAGGACAGGATTTCTTATGTCTGCCTTGGGTAGAAAGCTGCCGCTAGGTCGAAACGGCGGGAGCTTCAGTCGAGGGCTGGAGGGCCCAAGTGCTGCAGAAAGTCTGGCTTGCCCACCGACACACCCGCATTGCGGAGAATCGCGTATGCAGTCGTGACGTGGAAAAAGAAGTTGGGAAGCGCAAAGCCCGTCAGATATCGGCCGCCTGCGAAGCGATAGCCGGACCCGTTCGGGAATTTGATGACAACTTCGCGATCTTCGCTTTCCGATAGGCTCTCGGGTGTGAAGCTCTTGAGATAGTCGATGGTTCGGTCGCATCGATCTCTAAGCTCGGCGAATGACTTTTCGGTGTCGGGCATCGACGGAGCGTCCGTGCCAGTGAGGCGCGCGAGCGCATTCTTCGCTGAGTCCGACGCCATCTGATACTGGGCAGGCAACGGCCTCATGTCTGGCGCAAGCCGCGCATCCAGGAGTGTCGCTTCGCTCTTCTCTTGTGCAGCCTTTTCGAGCCAAGCACGCATATTCGTGAGCGAATTGACGAAGACAGGCACCGATGCTTCCCACATGCCGAAACTCATCGCGTCACTTCCTATGCCGTTGGGACCTCTTCTCGCCATGAGAGCTTCGGCGACTGTCCGCAATGATCCTTACGGCAGGAATGGGTGGAAAGCGGACATTACCTCCCGGGGCCAATGACGAACTCTGGCCTGAAGCGGACTTTCGGCTGGGAGCACGATCGCCACTCTCTCGCCGTTCCCGCGTGCCGCTATGATGCCAAATGGATCGCCAACCCGCGGTACGGAATTCCTGCGTCCGCCCATTTTCGAGCGGCTACACTTCATAGGGTCACGGTACCGAGACTCTTGAGCAGTGCAAAATGCTGACCGACAGCAGACGGTAAGCTGCCCAGTTCGTGGCATTCCAATCCATGACGTTGTGCGACGGCGCGGACGATCGGCCGCAGGCCCGAATAATGTGTGTGCGCCACATTCGGAAAAAGATGATGTTCGAGCTGGTGGTTTAGTCCGGCGGTAAACCAGGTGATGAACCGCGAATGCGTCGCGAAATTCGCGCTAGTGCGGACCTGATGCATTGCCCAGTCGTCACCGGCGCGAACGCCGTCGAACCCCATGCCCGGCGTGAGATGCGCAACCTGGAAGACGGCGGCCAGCACCCAGCCGAAAACCAGGTGAAACAGGATAAACGCCGCGATTGCCCACCAGAACGGCAACATGATGAAGGGCGGGAGAAAAAGGAGGATCAGATAGAGTGCCTTGCAAATGACGAACTCGATTTCTTGCTCCCTGTCCAGTTTCAGAGGGTGCCACTTGTTTAGCCGACCCTTCGCGACGGAGCGGAAGTCTTTCCAGAAGACCCATTCCATCGTGTTCAGGCCGTAGTAGAGAATTGCCTTCAGCTCCTGGCGTCGAAAGCGAGGTTGCCAGGCATAAGCGGGGGACAATCGAAGGAGTCCGCGCGTCTCGAGATCGTCATCCCACCCGAAGACGTTGGCGTGGCGGTGATGATAGCCATGCTTGCGAACCCACAAATGGCGCGAAGGCCCGAGCAGTATCGAACATAATCTCGCAGCCAGAACGTTGCCTTCGGACCGGCGAAACAATGTGCCATGATTGGCGTCGTGAAAAACGCCAAAGCCGACGGCAGCGGCGGCGAAAGCGCAGGAGAAAGCTGCGAGCAGAGCGAAACCGAGGCTCGTGGCGCAGAGCAATGCGCCGTACGAAAGAGCGAACCACAGCAGGATCACCGCCGCTTGCCTTAACGCACGCGGATCTCCCGTCGACGGCCGGCCCTGCGATGCGAGATATTCGCTGCCACGAATCCGCAACTCGGTCCAGAATTCGGACTTGGCGGCGAAGCTGGGCATATCGCCTATCGACTCAAGGGCGACAGTGGATCGAAGCGGTGTCACCGGCGAAAATTCCGTCGCCGTGGGCCTGCAGATGGCCCTCCGATCTTTTCGCGGTAGACGATCCGTCCCTTGGACAAATCGTATGGCGTCATTTCCACGTGAACGCGGTCGCCGACGATCGAGCGGATCCGGTAACGGCGCATCTTCCCGGCGGTATAGGCGATGATTCGGCAGTCATTGTCGAGCATGACGCCGAAGCGCCCGTCCGGCAGTATCTCGTCGACCACCCCTTCGATGGTGAGCAGCTCTTCTTTAGCCATTGGCGCATTCTCCTCGTTGGCCGAGACGCCCTTTAGCGGACAGCTCGTGGCTAGCTGGCGATACGGAGGGAGAGAGCGCGGGAAGCGCCTGAAACCGTCAATAGCGGCTGGTAGCTAGTAGTCGTTACGCATGTCCCGGGTGGAAAGATATTTCAAATCAATGGGAACGCGATGCTATTGCCCGGTCTTTGCGGACCAGGGCCAACTCAATTTCGAGTTGCGCGACCAAATCGGCCACAGGCTCGCCCAACGGGCCTGTTTCAACTCGACGGCCTTGGTCGAGAACCGCATGCCAATAGTTGAGCGTATCCTTGTGCACCGGACGACCCTGCCAGCGCCGCACGCTGGTGATGGCCGAGATGAGATTGGAGCGGATGCTTCCTTCGATCTTCATGAGCCGCGAATCCCGAGCAATTTTCTGGATGGTTGAGAGGCGTTTGAATTCTTCGGAGTCTTCGCCTTCGCCTTCGGCTTGCGCGCCTCCTTGTTCGAGCGCTTCTGTCCTTTAGCCATTTTGTCTGTCTTCGGTTGCGCGGTGCTTCCTCGTCCGCGGCGTCAGGCTCGCGACGCGCGCGTCGAAGCTGGTTTCAAGACCGTCAAGCAAACTTGCCCTGGCGCTCCACGCCTCGGCGCTGCGTTCGAACGTGGCACGGACATGGCCGTTGGCGGCCGTTGATGCGCGCTCGCGGTCCGAGGCCGCCAAAGCTCGGCATCCGTCGACTGAATCCTCTGGCTTTCGCCGTGACGAACTCATTTGGCGTTCCGCTTTGCGGCGGCGATCGCGTCGCGTGCGTTGGAGTAGCGATAACCACCCCAAAGGAAGACTACGGCGGGCACGCGCTCTATCCCGTAACGATCAAGCTCTGACTGCGGCACTGCGTCGCTATTGGTTCCTGGCATGATGCTCATCGCCTTTCGCTGAACGGGTCGATACGCCGTGCGTCGTCATCGAATTGCTCGGCGACAGTCTTGAGCGCCGAGGACCCACCATTAGTCCGCGCTCGTCGCGCAAGCCTTCGGCACGACGCGGCCTGCTCGCGAAGCTCATCCGCCGCTTCGGAGCGTGATGGCTGTTGCATCATGCGGCTCGCAACAGCGTGTGCCACTGCCTCGCGTCGGCGATGCGCGCAGCATAGAGTTCAGCAAACTCGCCGTGCGTCCGGCGAACCTGTTCGGTAGACCCGTTCTCCGCCATGAACAGCGAAATTTGATGTCGCCGATAGAGATAATTGAGATCCATGGAACGCTCCCATCTTCGTAAGCGGGAGCGCGTTCGGTCTCTCAGTCGGGTGGGCCTACGGCAAGAAAATCCACGCGATGACTAAGCTTATCACAATGGAATGATTTTACCTAGCGCCAAGATTATTTTCCATGATGACTTACAATTATTTGGGAATGCGCCTATGTATAGCGCTGCTACTAGTCGCAAACTGACGGTATTCGGGCGCTTTGCGGCTCCTTTTCCTTCTCTTTTCGCTCCTAGCAGGAAGCGGGCCGATTTGCGGCCTCGCCTTAGAAGGAAATCCAAATGACTACCGGAACCGTAAAGTTCTTCAATGAATCCAAAGGCTACGGCTTCATCGCACCCGATGGCGGCGGCAATGACGCCTTTGTTCACGTTACCGCCGTCGAGCGGGCTGGAATGCGCAGCCTCCGCGAGAACCAGCGCATCAGCTACGACATCGAGCAAGACAATCGCGGCAAGATGAGCGCGGTAAATCTCAAGAACGCCGAAGAGTCCACTCAGCCGGAGGCGAGCGAAGCTCAGCCCGCGACCGACGAACTGCAATCCGAGCCGGCGAATGACCAACAGGGCGAATAGCCTTGGCAGGGCCGATCGTCCGCAGCTCAAATCTGCAATTCTTCCTCGCCCGCGCTGAACAAGCGCGGGTTGAGGCGGAAGCGGCAACGCTCCACCATGTGCGCGAGCGTTGCCGCCGGTCCGAAGCTGCCTGGTCCGTTCTCGCGGATAAGGCCCAGCGCGGCGAACGGCTGCGCATCGAAGATCAAAAGAGGAAAGCGGCTGAAGCCGCATCGATTTCAAATGAAGATGATATTCAAGAAGAACCAGCCCAAATGGGCTTCCCTACGTGCGAGCGCCGAACGCCGCGAATCTGAACAGTGCTTTCGACCGTTCGACAAGGTGGCATACGCTGCCGTGCTCGAAATGATGGACTAAGGTCAGTTCACGTATCTACCCGGAAGCAGTTACAACAACCTATCGCGCCGTACAGGTTGGCTCAACGATCGGTCGCGCCCTGGTCAAACCTCGTCTGCAATGACTCTTAGCGCAATGATGCGAATGGAAGGTTGCTTGCGCTGCCGATACGGCGTTTCCGATCGCGGAAGCGGGTGCTGCGCTGCAAAGTGGATTACTCGCCGGACCTGCAATGTCTCCTTCCGGTCGTTGCGTTCCATTTCAATGTGATCTCCGGCTTGGGGTAATGATGTGAAATCCCACTCACCCCAATCTTCACCTCGATCGTCAGTCGGCAACGCACCAGGCTCGAGGACTGTCAGATTGACCCTGGGCACCTAACGCTGCGTCCTATCGCTTGTCGGGACCGATTGCGGAACGATCCGTATGGAATTGATCGGACTGACACTTGCGCGCATCAAATCCGTCGCTTCCGCAATCAGCTCGTCGAGCAGAAGTGGATCGAAGCCTTCGGCGCCCGGCCTCAACTCCAGTGTCGTTTCCAGGCAGAGGATTATGCGCCGATCCGAACCGTCGAACTCCCACTCGTGCCAACACCGCACAATATGAGCGCTTGGCCCTTCGGTGGGAACGGCATTTGGCGAAGCACGCCCGGGCTCCCGATATTCGGAGATTATCAGAACTCCTTGTTCTGCATCCACTCGCGCACGTCAGCCTCGGCATCCTCTTGCGATCGCGAGCACCGTTCCTTCACCATGGTCTCAAGCTGGCGCTCGTTCTTGATCGTGGATGCGTCGAAGTGGGTCAGGAAGGGCCAGCGCTCTCGCGCTTCAGCCATGTGAACTTTCTTGCGGGCGACGGTTTCAGAACTATCTGCACTAGTAAACCCAAACATGGCGCTTCTCCTCCTTTATTCACTTCATCCATCCTAGATGGGATGAAATCTGCTGATTACTATGAGGGAGTCTGGATTTATATTTTCATATTTTCAGTTTTATTTTCCACGATCATTGCACATCGGCGAATATTGGCCTATCTGTTTGCGGGCTACCAGTCGCAATCGACGGTCCTTGGCGCTAAGTCGCTCCTATGCCCATCCTTCACGTCTCCTAGCGGCAGCGGCCATTCCGGCTCTGCGAACCAAGGAACACACCATGAAATATTTTGGAACCGTCAAGTCGTTCGACACGATCAAGGGCCACGGCGAAATCAAGCAGGAAGCCGGCGGGAATGACCTTCCTTTCGAAACGAGCGGGATCCAGTGGGACAAGAATGTTGCCCCGACGGTCGGTCAGCGCCTCAGCTATGATGTCGGGCAGAACAGCGAACGCGTGCCCTGCGCGCTCAACCTTCAGACGATCTAACCGGCCGGCGGGAGCCTCGCTTCCGCCTGTCCTGTAACGCGTTCGGGGCCGATCCCGGATGGCGGCTGAGTGGCCTCGGCCCTCGCCGTCCGGGTGAGCCGATACTCATTGGCCAGAAGGGCAGACTCCATGGAAGACACAGTTCAGCCAAGATGGCGGTCGTTCGTGCCGTTCATCCTCACCGTCATCGTCGTAGGATCCGCGCTGGGCCTCGCCTTCTCCTGAGCTCCATCAGCGGCCTAGTAATTTGCATCTGCGTTCCCATGTAGGAAGCATCGCTGGCCATCTGAACTCGTAGGCGCCAGCGGCCGAGAGACATGAGGCGCTCCCGCTTACAGAAATGGGAGACTAAATCATGGATCGCATTCCGCCGGTGCAAACGCAGCCCTTTCCATCGTTGATTGCGGAACGCGCGATGTCATTGCGGGACAGGCGAGCGCATGAGCAGTTCGCCAGAGAATATGCTGACCAGATTTTGCGAACCCGAGCCGCCCTGTTGGAGCGCGCCCGATGAGCACGCCGCATGCGCCAGAGGCCAAGCCGGCTGCGCGCCGCGGCATGGCATTTCGCAAGTACAGCAGGATTGCACTCCCCACACCCGAGGAATCGCGGCGCCAGGCTAGCGTCGTGCAATCGGCATGGCGTCACTTTGGTGAACCGGGTCCGGTGATTGCATTCCTGAACACTCCGCACGCCGTAGTGGAAGGTCAGCCGCTCCATCTCGCAATCGAGAGCGACGAGGGGTTGGCCCGTGTCGAAGCCTTACTCAAGCAAATGACACCGAGGGCGTAGCGCATGTCCAAGAAACGTCGGCCCGAGAGCGACCAAGGCCGCAGCGTGCGGCTGGAGCAAGAAGCGCTGAGTCGAATCGAAAATTCTGCGGCCGAGGAGCGATCGCTCGATGCCGCAGTCAGGCGAAGCATCAAGCTTCACGGTCCGTGATCGGCTCGGGAGAAACGTCATGCCAAGTTCCGGCAGCTCGAAAGATACGAGCTTCACTGTCTTCCGCACTGCCGCCGAGGAGGCGCAGTTGAGGCAGGACGAGCATGCCTGGGACAATGAGGGTGGCCACATGAGCTCAACCGGCGGGCGTGTAATGCGCAGGCCAGAAGCAGAGCTGCCGTATGTCGTCACTCTCACCCATCATTTATCAGAAACGACCGAACACTCCTTTGCTTCGATGCGCGAGGCAGAAGCCTTCATCAAGCGCAACACGCCGGTCCCCGGCGCGGTCCTTTCCACGACCTATGATCGGCCAGCGCCCAGCGCGCCGGCCAGCGACACGGAGACCATCATGAACGATGAGAGCATCCTCGCGAGGCTGAAGATCATCGATCGACGATTGCGGCAAATCTCGGAGGAGAAGGCGGCATCGGTACTGGCAGGCGGCTTGGCGAACGCCGGCATTCGTGAACCAGAAAGACTTCGATTGATTGCCGAGACCGAGCGCATCCTGGACGAGCTCGACGGCGAAAACCACGAGTGACGGAAGCCGTCGCAGGGTCGGTCGCATGAGGTTCCCTAGTCGTTGACGCGAGGATGCTTGGTTTATGAACGAGCGGGAAGCGAAGGTGGAGCGGGCGAGGCTGCAATCCCTTCTTGAGGCTTATGAGGCGGATCGTGAACGCCACCGGGCCAAGCGTGAGCGACACGGAATCCAACGGGAATTGATTCCCGACAGAGCGGACAACGTGCGGGCCAGGATTGCCCGCCTCGATCAGATCATCGGCGGGAACCACGGCGGGTGAGACTCGGATAGCTTGATTGCCACAAGCACACACCGGGCGGGTCGCAGACGTCGGTACGCGGATAACGGTCGTGGCGACGTGCTTTAAAGCCGGGAACATTCGGCGACTGAAGCAACCTCCAGGGAAGCAGCGGAGCGGCGAACGGCAGCTAAGGGCGCACTTTGGCCATTTGCTTAGAAGCTGAATGACTGACCGGTTTCAGGTCGCTGGTTCTACACTCGAGGTGACCTCAATGGGCGCTTATCAGTCGCTGCCCTTATGTCCGGAATGGGTCGGAAACAGACATTGGCCACAACGCCGTAATTGGCGCCCTGCCGCCCGTCTTACCCCCGAGCGCGGTTGTGTCCTCCAGGACGGCCGCCTCCCACCGAACTTGCGCTTCGGCTGGCCGCCCTTCGAGCGATAGGCGTCACGGCCCTGGCTTGGCTGCGACTGACGCTGGCCGCCCTCGGGCCGGTTCGGGCCACGCTCAGACCCTGACTCGCGGTACGCTTCGGGGCGATAGGGCGACCGCGCCCCGTCATTGCGCTGGTCGTCGCGGCGCTGGCCGTTGTGGTCGCGCGCGTCGGAACGATGGGCATGATGGCCGTCTCCGCGCTGCGGGTGGCGCTGCTGGCCATTGTTGCGGTTCTTCCGGCGTTGGCCATCGTGGCGGCGGTCGGCCTTGGTATGCGTCCGCTCGTGCCGCTGCGGCTGGGCCTTCGGGGCGGGTTTGAGCCGCTTGAACACCTCGGCCGTTGCCGTGAAATCTGCGGGCAACGGCGTGACAGCAATTCGCTGCCGCGTCGTGCGTTCGATGTCGCGGAGGTTGCCACGTTCGTCGGGAGCGCAAAACGCAATCGCGATTCCGCCGGCGCCGGCGCGCGCAGTGCGGCCGATGCGGTGGACATATTGCTCGGGAACGTCGGGGAGGTCGAAGTTCACGACATGGCTGACGCCCGGGATGTCGATCCCGCGCGCGGCAATGTCGGTCGCGACGAGTACCGGCATGTCGCCCGATTTAAACGCGGCAATCGCCCGCTCGCGCTGCGCCTGGCTCTTGTTGCCGTGGATGGCGCCGGCTGAAATACCAGCCGCTTCGAGCTGACGGACGATCTTGTCGGCACCTTGCTTGGTGCGGCTGAAGACGAGCGCGCGCTCGACCGCCTCGGACTTGAGGATCATCGCCAGCAGCGCCGTCTTCTCGGCCTGGTTAACCAGGGTGACGCTCTGCTCGATCCGCTCGACCGTGGTCGCCGCCGGCGTGACCGAGACTTCGGCGGGATTGGTGAGATACTTGTCGGCGAGCTCCTTGATCGCCCGCGGCATGGTCGCGGAGAAGAACAGGGTCTGCCGCTTGGGCGGAACGAGCGCGACGATCCGCCTCAACGCGTGGATGAAGCCGAGGTCGAGCATCTGGTCGGCCTCGTCGAGGACGAGGATCTCGAGCTCGCGCAAGCTCAGCGCGCGCTGGTCGATGAGATCGAGCAGGCGGCCCGGAGTCGCGACGAGCACGTCGAGTCCGCGCGCGACGGTGCGAACGCTCTTCGAGTTGGGAACGCCGCCGAAGACGACTCCGACGGAGAGGTGCATGAACTTGCCGTAGGCTTGCGCGCTCGCGGCGATCTGCGCCGCGAGCTCGCGGGTCGGGGCGAGCACCAGCATCCGGACCTGGCCGGGCTTGGCGAAGCTCCTCGCTGCCGCGAGGCGGTCGAGCGAGGGCAGCATGAAGGCCGCGGTCTTGCCGGTGCCCGTCTGGGCGATGCCGAGGAGGTCGCGGCCAGTTAGGACCGTAGGGATCGCCTGGCGCTGGATCGGTGTCGCTTCGGCGTAATCTTTCGCCGCAAGCGCATCGAGAAGGGGCTTCGAAAGCCCCAGGGACATGAATGACATTGAGTAAAATTCCAAACTTTGCGGGCGCGCGAAAAAGGCGCGCGCCAGCGGGGTCTAAAAAGCGCCCCGCGTGAATGGGAGAGCAAGAAAATCGAGGCGCGGGCTGTTCGCGAACTTCCGTTCGGAACCTTCACGCCGCTTCTGATAAGCGCCTCGTGCTGCGGTGCAACATAGGGGCGAATGCTTAAGAAGTCCACCTCAAGTCGGATCGACCGTTCCTGGCGAGACATGGAAGCGCGATGCCGAGCCGATTCCGTCGAAAAGCGAGGCTTCCGTCGCCGTCATCCACACCTGCCCGCGTCCTTCGAGGCGCGCGAAGAGGGCAGCGCGGCGCTTCGGATCGAGGTGCGCGGCGACTTCGTCGAGCAACAGGATCGGCGGCGCGCCGCGGCGCTCAGCCACCAGCTCGGCATGCGCGAGTACGAGGCCGAGCAGCAGGGCCTTCTGCTCGCCGGTCGAGGACAAGGCCGCCGGCATCTGCTTGGCGCGATGCGTAACCGCGAGATCCTGGCGATGCGGTCCTTCGGTGGCGCGGCCAGCCGCTGCATCGCGCGCGCGGTTTGCAGCAAGCATGGTTGAAAGCTCGCCACTCGACCAGCCTTCGAGCGCAAGGGCGGCGCTGGCGAATTCATCTTCCGGTGCGTCTGCCAGCCGCTGCTCGAGCGCCTGCACAGCACCATCACGGGCTGCCGCAATCACGGTGCCATGCTCGGCCATCGCCAGCTCCAGCGAGGCGAGCCAGGCCTCGTCCCATCGCTCATCGGCGAGGAGCTTGTTTCGGGCGCGCATCGCCGCGTCGTAACGCGTTGAATGGTGCGCATGGCTCGGCTCCAGCGCGAGGACAAGCCTGTCGAGAAATCGGCGGCGATCGCCCGCGCTGGCGGTGAACAAGCGGTCCATCGCGGGTGTCAGCCAAAGAACCGACAGCCACTCGCTGAGCGAGTTGACCGACGCGGGCGCCGCATTGACCCGCACTTGACGGCGTTCGGCAGAATTCGGTTGTGTCCCCGTTCCGATGTCGGTTTCGCCGAGCTTGGCCGCGACCGCCCAGCCGCCGCTGCCTCCCTGCCGCGCCATTTCCGACAGGGCCGCGCCGCGCAGCCCGCGTCCCGGCGTCAGCATCGAGACTGCTTCGAGCAGGTTGGTTTTGCCTGCGCCATTCTCGCCGGAGAGCAGGACGAAGCCATGCTGCGGCTCCATGGTCGTCGAGACGTAAGAGCGGAAGTCGGTCAGCGTGAGGCGCGAGACGGCAACCATTCGCCCCGGACTAGCAGGTCGGCGTGCCGGTTAAACCCGCATCGGCATCAGGACGTAGAGCGCGTTGGACTTGTCATTCTCGCGCAGCAAGGTCGGCGCGGCGGCGTCGGCGAGGTGGACCTCGACGGTGTCGCCGTCGATCTCTCCGAGAATGTCGAGCAGGTAGCGCGCGTTGAAGCCGATCTCGAGATTGTCCGAACCGTAGTCCGCGGGGACTTCCTCGGTCGCGACCCCGTTCTCGGGCGACGTGACCGATAGCGTGACCTTGTCGCGGTCAACGCTCATCTTCACCGCCCGAGTCTTCTCGGATGCGATGGTCGACACGCGGTCGACTCCCGCCGAGAAGCTCTTCGGGTCGAGCTTCAGGAGCTTGTCGTTCCCGGTCGGTATCACGCGATTGTAGTCGGGGAAGGTCCCGTCGATCAGCTTGCTGGTGAGGATTGCGGTGCCGAGCCCGAAGCGGATCTTGGTCGGCGACAGCGAAATCTCGACAGTGCCCTCGAGCTCCTCGAGCAGCCGATAGAGTTCGGTCACGGCTTTCCGGGGAACGATCACGTCGGGCATCCCGTCGGCGCCGTCGGGCTTCGGCACCGTCACCCTGGCGAGCCGGTGGCCGTCGGTCGCCGCCGCACGCATCTGGTCGTCGATGACGTGGAGGAAGATGCCCATCAGATAATAACGGGTCTCTTCGCTCGAGATGGCGAAGCGCGTCTTCTCGATGATCTGGCGGAGGGTGGCTGCGGGAAGCTCGAACTTCGTCGGAAGCTCGCCCTCGGCAATCACCGGGAAGTCGTCGCGCGGGAGCGTCGAGAGGTTGAAGCGCGAGCGGCCCGCGACCACCTGCATCTTTCCTTCGGCCGCGGTCAGTTCGACCTGGCTGCCTTCGGGAAGCTTGCGCACGATATCGAAGAAGGTGTGCGCCGGAACGGTCGTCGCGCCGGACTTAGCGACATTCGCCGGCACCGTTTCATCGACTTGGAGGTCTAGGTCGGTTGCCATCAGCCGCAGCGACCCGTCCTCACGCGCCTCCATCAGCACATTGGAAAGGATAGGAATCGTGTTCCTGCGCTCCACGACCGATTGGACATGGCCCAAGCTCTTGAGGAGAGTCGCCCGCTCAATCGTCGCTTTCATGTCGCTTCAGCCCCATCGTCGCCACGGTCAAACCGTGGTTATAGCGAGCCGTTTGGCGGGCGGAAGTGGAATGATACGCAAGGCTCATATGGCGTACGGTCAAGCGCCGGTACGCAAGATGTTGCGGCTATTTACCCACTTTCTGCCCCACGGCCGGGCCGCTGGCAGGCTTGGCCGGCATCAGCAGCGCATCAATGTGGTGGACCACGCCGTTCGTATATTGCTCGTCGCCCCCAGTGATCGTCGCCTTGTGGCCCGATGAGTCGGTCAGCACGATCTTGCCGCCATCCTTGGTGGCTGTGAGCGTGCTTCCCGCCATGGTGCCGAGCAGTGTCTTGCCCTTGCCGTTGTCAATCGACTTTTCAATGTCCGCGACCATCACCGTCCCGGGGAGGATGAGGTTGGTCAGGATGCCGGTGATCTGCGCCCTGTTCTGCGGCTTGGGGTCGAACGTGCCCGCGGGTGCGCCGTTGAACGCCGCGTCGTCCGGAACGAAGACGGTGTAGGGCCCGGGGCCCGCGAGGGTCTGGTCGAGCCCGGCAGCCTTTGCCGCTGCCATGAAGCGGCTCGTCGGCGCGAGGCCGGCAGCGATCGTCTTGGTACCGGCGATCTTCTGGGCCTGCTTGGTCTGGGCCTCGGGCGCCGCCGAGTTGCCGTTCCCGGTTTTCTTGCTGCAGCCGCCGGTCGCAATGAGCGCTGCAGCCGCCAGGCCAAGCGCGATTGAGCGGGTGTTCATACCCTGCCTCCTTTTTTGTTCTCTAAACGAAATGGCCCGGCGCGGGATTGAGTTCCCAAGCCGAGCCGAACGCTGGATTTTACGAATTCAGCAACGACGCAACCACCGCCGTCACCAACATGGTCGTCGGGTCGACCTGGTAGATGTAGCCGTTGTTGTAACGGTACCAGGCCGTCGGCGAGTCATAGTAAGTGGCGCGATAGGCATAGGGCACGTTGTAGACGTCGTAGCCCATCGGAAGCTGCTGGCCGACCGTGAACCCTGGCGACAGAAGCGCCGCCACCGACGTGATCATGCTCGAGCGCGGATCGTACTGATAGATCGCACCCGGAGCATACCAGTAGTTGTAATCGGGCGTGTCGTAATAGACCGAACGATATTGCACCGGCACGTTGTAGTAGCTGTACGCCGTCGGAAGCATCTGGCCGACGCCGTAGCCGCCTGCGTAAAGCGGGACGACGTTGACGACCATCCCGCTATAGCAATCGACCTGGTAGACAACGCCATAGCCGTAGCGGTTGCAGAGGTTGTCGTAGCCGTTGCCGCCATAGCTGTAGCTCGCCGGATAGAAGCTGTTGAACCCGTAATAATCGGGCACATAGCTCTGCATGTAGGCCGCCGGGAGGTACTGCCCCGGCATATAGCCGCCAGCGAGGAGCGGGATCAGCGAGGCGATCAGATTGTCAGTCCGATCGACTTGGTAGAGATATCCGTCCCCGTATCGGTAATAATAATCCGGCGTCTCCGGGTAGAGGTAGCTCAGCGACTGCGGGAGCGCGTACATCGGCCCATAGCTCTGCGCCGTAGCAAGCGGAGCGCCGAGAAGCTTCTGTGCCTGACCTGGAGGCATGCAGCCGTTGTTCTTGGCGGCCAGGCCCGGGGGGCAGCCGTTGATCACGCCGCGTCCACCGCCATTGCCGTAGAAAGCGTTCGCATAGTCATTGTTGACCTGCGCGAACTGGGCGCCCCGGTTGCGTGCTGCGAGAGCGTTCTGCTGCTGAGCGATCGCCTGCTGCTGCGCGCGGCCGCCAACGTCGCCGCGGATGTGCTGACGCTGCGCGATCTGCGCCTGCTGACGCCGGAAGCCGGGAGCCGCCTGCTGACCGCCGTGGCCATGTCCACCGCCGCCGGCAAAGGCACGAGCCTGCTGATGGCCGCCGCCATATCCGTGGCCACCACCCGCGAACGCACGAGCCTGCTGATGGCCGCCACCATGACCGTGTTGACCACCACCGAAGGCGCGAGCCTGCTGATGACCGCCGCCATGGCCATGACCGCCGCCACCTGGACCGCGCGTCATCATCGGGGCAAAGCCGCCCCCGCCGTGGCCGTGACCGCCACCCGGTCCGCGCGTCATCATCGGGGCAAAGCCTCCGCCACCGCCGTGGCCGTGACCGCCTCCGCCACCTCCAGCGAACGCCGGAGGTCCGCCTCCGCCGCCGTGCGGGCCACCACCGCCGTGGGGACCACCGCCTCCACCGCCATGAGGATTGCCTCCGCCACCGCCGTGGCCGCCAGGCCCCGCGAGTGCGGGGGTCGCGATAGCAAGGGCCGCGACGCCTGCCGCGAGGAATAGCCTGCGCATGAGAAATCTCCTTTCGAACGGGAAAAACGGTCCGTTCGCTGCACCGTTCCAACGCTTAAACGACTGGAACCTGCACCTTAGCGCACTAGGCTGAACCTGAAATTTCTTGTTCGTTCAGATAGTTAGACAGACTTCAGGCCGCCTGATCCTCGACCCAGCTCGTCCTCAGCTTCGAAACGCAGAAAGTCATCAGCAGAGCAGCGAGGAGATAGAAGGCGGTGACTGCAACGGCTGCGTAGCGGAGCGCCTCCGTGCCGTAGCTGTGCTTGAGGGCGGTGGAGATCGCGCCGATCAGGTACGGCCCGACACCGAGCCCGATGAGGTTGTTGATCAGTAGGAAGCTCGCCGAGGCGGTTGCTCGCATACGCTGCGGCACAAGGTGCTGGACGGCCGTGATCACTGGACCCAGCCACAGGATATTGAGTGCGTTTGGGATCAAGAGCAGCGGCCATGCGACCCAAAGGTTCGGCGCGAGCAATCCCGCCGCGAAGGTGGGGGCTGTGATTAGCCAAGCGATCGCCGGAAGCTTCGCATACCAGCCGCGATCGCGGTGGCCGAGCCGGTCGGCGAGCCAGCCCCCGCCGTAGACCCCAATGCATCCCCCGATGAATACGACCGAAGCCATGAATTGCCCGCGTGGGATCAGCCCCATGTGGAAGCTCCGCTCGAGCACCGAGGGAGTCCAGACGGCGAGGCCGTAACCCGAAAGAGAGCTGCAGGAAGCAGCGAAGGCGAGCAGCCAGAACACGGGTTTGCCGGCGATCATCGGAAACACTTGCCCGATCGGCGCGGAAGTTATGCTCGGCGCGGGCTTCGCGGCATCGCGCACGAAAATCAGCATGATCGGGGCAAGCACGATCCCCGCCACGCCCATCGTGTAAAAGGCGGCGCGCCAACTGATCGCCGCTGCGATATAGGCGCCTATCAGTGTCCCAAGGGCAAGGCCGATGGGGACTCCGAGCGAGAAGATCGCCAGCGCCCGTGCTCGCCGGTCAGGCGGAAAGTAATCGGCGATCAGCGCATAGGATGGAGCGACTCCGCCGGCCTCGCCGACGCCCACACCCATCCGGAACACGAAGAATTGCCAGAACGTGATCGCGGTGCCGCAGGCTCCAGTGAAGGCGCTCCAGACAGCCACTGCGGCGGCGATGACACGGCTGCGGCTGGTTCGATCGGCGAGATAGGCAAACGGGATTCCAAGCGCCGAGTATAGTAGGGCGAAAGGCGGGCCGCTGAGAGCTCCAAATTGCCTGTCGGTGAAGTGAAGCTCGGTGATAATCGGCCCGGCTAGGATGCCGAGGATCTGCCGGTCGAGATAGTTGAAGATGTAGGCCAGCAGCAGAAGCGCGAGGAGGAGCGAGGCGTTGCTCCGGCGCAGATCGGCATGTGCGTTCAATTGAGCTTCCCCAATAGCGAGGCGAGGCGATCGACGTCGGCCTCGTCCTGATAGATTCCGAATCCGACCCTCAGCACGTCGCCACGCACGTCGGTGATGCAGTTCTTCGCCTTCAGTTCGGCATACCAGCGCTCAGCATTCGGGCTGCGGAAGGCGAGAAAGCGGGCGTGTGGGCTTTTGTCGAGCGGGTTGAGCAGCTCCGCATTCGCGAGTGCCGTGTTGCCGATTGATCCGAGCAGGCGCTGCTGAAGTGCCGCGCAATGGGCGGAGATTCGCTCGGTCGTCAGGCCATTCTCCGCGAGCATGCGGCGGACTGCAGTGAAACGATAAAGGCCGGACGGGTCGAACGTCGCCCCGAGGAAGCGGCGCGCGTCCTTCGCATAGCCGACGCTTCCCGGAGGCAAGCTCAAATCTTCGAATTCGGCGAACCAGCCGGTGATCCTCGGCCGCTCGCAATAGCCGCGTGGAGCATACATGAACGCGCAGCCCTCACCGGACATCGCATATTTGTAGCCTCCGCCGATATAGAAAGCCGATGCGGCCCCGGCGGTACCGAACGGCCTCTCGAGGGCCATGAAGGCATGGTAACCGTCGATGACCACCCAAGGACCCTCGGGCTTGGCGAACGCAGCCAATTCATCGACACGATCGAAGACCAGGCCGCTCCCAAACATGACCTGGCTGACGAAGATGAAGTCGTGGCCGTCAGATTGCGCTGCCGCAAGAAAGCGATCCGAAAATGTCTCGAACGGTTCGAGTGGAACGCGCTCGAGCACTACGGCTCCGGACTCCTCCCAACGCGCGAACTGCCGCCGAGCGCTGTGGAACTCACCGTCGCTCGTCAGCACCTTGATGGGCCAGTTTTCTGAAACCGCCGCCATCAGGCGAAGCAGCAGCTCATGGGTATTCGGGGCAAAGACAATCGCGCCCGGCTGCCTCGTCCCAAGCTCGGCGGCGACCTCGCGCTGCGCGGCCGGCCACACCTCATCCATGACCTTGTCCCACTTGCGATCGGCGAGGCGCGCAGCATCGGTCCACGCCTGCACGTGGCCTTCGTAGCTGGCGTCGGGCCAGAGGTGATGACTATGGGCAGCAAAGTGCAGCCGCGTGGGATCCGCTTCGAGGCTGCGGCTAAACAGCCGTTTGAAGCTCAAAGAGCGGTCCTCAGTGCCCACAACTCCGGGAACAGTCGCTTCTCCAGGGTCTTGCGGAGGTATGGCGCTCCGGCCGAACCGCCGGTGCCAGGCTTGTTGCCGATGATCCGCTCGACGGTCAGCACATGCTTCTGCCGCCACGCAACCATCGCGTCGTCGATATCGAGCAGCTTCTCGGCGAGCTCGTAAAGATCGAACCAGCGGTCGGGTGCCCGGTAAACCTCAAGCCACGCGGCGGCGATTGCTTCCTCGGAGCGGTCGCCCAAATCAAACCCGGCTCGCTCCAGTGCACCAAGGGCGGCTTCGCGGAGGCTAGGTTCGTTTAGCGCCCGCTGCAGCACCGCGCGCTCCTCGCTGCCTTCGGGATAGTGATTGACGAAATTGGGCTCCTTGAGGCCGAGGCGGAACTCGATCTCACGGAACTGGGGCGACTGAAAGCCCGACGCCGTGCCGAGCACGTTCCTGAACTGGAGGTAGTCCACCGGCGTGAGCGTCGACAGCACGTCCCACGACAAAGTCATGACCGCCTGGATCCGGCTGATCCGCGCCATCACCTTGTAAGCCTCGGCGAAGCGGCCCTGCTCCACAAGGGGCGTCGCGAACCGCAGCTCGTGCAGCATTTCCTTCATCCACAGCTCTTTGGTCTGGTGGATGATGATGAACAACATCTCGTCGTGATGGTCCGAGCGCGGCTTCTGTGCGCCGAGCAAGTCCTTCAGATCGAGGTAATCGGCATAGGTCATGCCGGCCGGCGTAGCGTCCATGAACGACGCTTAAGCGAAACAGCTGCTGCGCGGAAGCGCGCCTACTGCCCGGGGCCGTTGCCTCCGCCACCCTCGCCCGGAGTGCCGCCAGTACTCACAGCGCCGATATTGCCGAAAAGTTCCTGGAAGAAGCTGCGCTTGCGGCCCAGCGTCGGGGTCTGCTTGCCGTAGGGGTGAACGTTCATCACCAGCTCCTTGCCGGTGCGCTGGACGGAAGCGACATTCCCTTTCTGGTCGAAGCGGACAAGCATCACCGTCTGCTTGGTAACCCGCGGATTGCGAAAGCCGATCTGGTTGGTGTCGCGCGAGACATAGTACCAGTCGTTCGGCGTGAACTCGCCGACGAAGCTCGGCCGTCCGAGCAGCTTTTCGACGCTGTCCTTATTGTCGACCCCCGGCTGGACCGAGCTCGCAAGGCGCGGATCCAGGACCATGCCCTTGTGCGCGTGCATCTGGGCGCAGCCCGCTAGCAGCATGGCTGCCGCCAAAGTCATGGTCGTCATCGCCGCACGCTTCATTCAAAAGAACCTTTGCTTGAGACGCTCATACTCGCGCCGGGACAGCCGCCTTGCGTGAAGGGGCCCGGGCCTCAATATGCGGGAGAGACGGAGCGACGCAAGCGCGAGCTCCAGCCAAATCGCAGCTCGAGGCGTAAAAGGACCTATGCTGGCCTTCCTGTTCCGGGGATTAACGGCTGAACGGCCAAGCGGTGAGGCGCTGTTCGGGGCCCTGACCGAGGAAGCCCGGCGGCGCGCCTGGTATGTCGAAGGTGCGGTTGCAGATACACTCGACGGCCGGTTCGCGGTTCTTGCGACCGTTACCGCGCTCGCGCTCGTGCGGCTGGAACGAGAGGACGACGCGGGCAATCGCGCGTCCGTGGCGCTGACCGAGCGGTTCATCACGGTCATGGAAAGCGAGCATCGTGAGCTCGGCCTCGGCGATCCGACGCTCGGGAAAGTGGTTCGCAAGCTGGTGGGCATGCTCGCGCGCCGGACCGAATTGTGGCGCAGCACGGTTGCCGACAATGCAGATTGGACTGCGGCCACGGGCGAGAGCTTGTACAAGGAGACAGTCGACCCTCAGCCTCTGAGCTATGCCGCTGAAGCGCTGCGTGAGCTCTGGACGAGACTCGACGCCGCACCGCTCGAGACACTGCTGGAGGGCGAAATTCGATGATCGACCGTTTCGCTCATCACATTCGCCTGGATCAAATCCGTGACGGCGAGCGCATCGACCTCACTGCCGACGATGCCGAACTGAAGTCGGTTGCGAAAAGGCTCGGCCTCTCCTCGATCAATCGTCTCGAGGCGCATGTCACGCTGTCGAAGTCAGGCGAGGTCGTGCGGGCCGAAGGACGGCTGGTTGCTGCGCTCGAGCAGGCTTGCGTCGTCACTAGCGAGCCGATCGCCGCGCATGTGGATGAACCATTCGCGCTTCTCTTTTGCCCCGAGCCGCCGGCGAGCGGACCTGACGAGGAGATCGAGCTTGGCGAATCGGATTGCGACGTGGTTTTCTACGACGGCGCGGCGATCGACCTAGGCGGCGCGGTTGCCGATACGCTGGGTCTGAGCGTGGATCCTTATCCGCGAAGTGCGGCGGCCGATGCCGCGCTCAAGGAAGCGGGTGCGCTGACGGAAGAGCAGGCCAGTCCGTTCGCCGCTCTGGCAGCTCTCAAGAAGGGTAGCGATTTCTAGAACGGGACGTCGTCGTCCAGATCGCTGTCGAAGGCCGCGGGCTGCGGCCGCGATTGAGTGCGCTGTGAAGAACCGCCGCCGAAATCATCGCCACCAAAGTCCTCGTTGAATGCACCACGGCCGCCTCCGGCCCCTTCACGGCTGTCGAGCAGCACGAGTTCGCCGCGGAAGCGCTGCAGGACGATCTCGGTGGAATAGCGGTCATTGCCCGACTGATCCTGCCACTTGCGGGTCTGGATCTGCCCCTCGAGATAGACTTTGCTCCCCTTGCGCAAATAGTTCTTCGCGACCCGGCCGAGGTTCTCGTTGAAGATCACGACCTGGTGCCACTCGGTCCGCTCCTGGCGGTTGCCGTCCTTGTCCTTCCATTGCTCGGAAGTGGCGACTCGCATGTTCACCACTTCGCCGCCGTTGTTGAGCGAGCGGGCTTCGGGGTCCGCGCCCAGATTGCCGACCAGGATAACCTTATTCACGCCCGCCATGTCACGTTCCTCCGAGTCCCGCTGCGACCGCAATCCAATAGGTCGCTCCTGCCGCGAGATAGGCCAGTGCGAATAGATAAGTCACCATGAAAAGCGGCCACTTCCAGCCGTTGGTTTCGCGGCGCGTGACGGCGATCGTCGAGATGCACTGCGGCGCGAACACGAACCAGGCGAGGAAGGCGAGCGCCGTCGCCAGTGACCAGCGATGCTGAAGATTTTGCTGAAGCTTCTCTGCACCGGCCTGCTCGTCCGGCGAATCGATCGAGTAGACGGTCGCGATCGCGCTGACGGCGACTTCGCGCGCCGCCATCGCCGGTAGCAGGGCAAGGCTGATGTCATGGTTGAAGCCGATGGGCCTCACGACTGTTTCGATGCCGGTGGCGATGTGGCCGGCAATCGAGACTTCGCTCTGCTTCTGGCCCGGGCCGGCCTGCGGCACGCTGGCGAGCGCCCAGAGGATGATCGTCGTACCAAGGATAATCGTGCCCGCGCGCTTCAGGAAGATCTGGGCGCGGGTGAGGATGCCGAGAGCGACGTCCTTGAGCGGCGGCCATTGATATTTGGGAAGCTCCATCATGAAGCCGCCGCCGCTACCCTTTAGGATACCACGCCGGAGCACGAGCGCCGCGAGCAAGGCCCCGGCGATTCCGATAATGTACAGGCCGAACATCACGACGCCCTGCAGGCCCACACCCCAGGCCAATTGCCGGTTCGGGATGAAGGCGGCGATGATCAACGTGTAGACCGGAAGGCGGGCGGAGCAGGTCATCAGCGGCGCCACCAGGATCGTCGTCAAGCGGTCCTTGGGATCGTCGATCGTGCGAGTCGCCATGATCCCAGGGACTGCGCAGGCGAAGCTCGACAGCAGCGGAATGAAGGCGCGCCCCGACAGCCCGACTCCATGCATCAGCTTGTCCATCAAGAAGGCGGCGCGAACCATGTAGCCGGTGCCTTCCAAAAGCAGGATGAAGAAGAACAGGATCAGGATTTGCGGCAGGAAAGTGATCACCGCGCCGACGCCCGCGATCACGCCGTCGACGAGCATCGACCGGAGAAAACCATCGGGCAGCGCGCCCGAAACGGCATTCGATAGCCAGGCGACACCGTCGGCGATCCACGCGACCGGCAACTGGCTCCAGGCGAAAACCGCCTGGAACATCACGAACATGATCAGTGCGAGTATGATCGGCCCGACGATCGGGTGGAGCAGCACGCCGTCCAACCGGTGAGTCCAGCGCCGGACCGGCGTCTCGCTGACCACTGTCGCGGTCGCGATCTCGCGCGCCCGGCGCTGGAGATGCACGAGGTCGCTCTTCACATGCTTGTGGACCCCGCAGAACGGCGCGGAGAGCATGTCGTCGAGCGCCGCCTGCAGCTCGACAATGCCACGACGGCGAACGGCGACCGTCTCAACGACCGGAACGCCCAGCTCGGCTGCCAGGCGGTGCGAGTCCAGCTCGAGTCCGTCGCGCTTCGCTAGATCAACCATGTTCAGCGCGACAATCGTTGGGTGGCCGAGCTCGATCAGTTGCAACGCGAAGCGGAGATGGTTGTCGAGATTGGATGCGTCGAGGACGATGACCAAAGCGTCGGGCTGGCGCTCGCCCGCCTGCTTTCCCAGTAGAACATCGCGAGTGACGGCTTCGTCGGGGCTCGCTGGCTCCAAGCTGTATGCACCGGGCAGGTCGACTATCTCGACAGGCCGGCCGTCGGCCAGCGTGAGCCGGCCTGAATGGCGTTCCACGGTGACGCCCGGATAATTGCCGACCTTCTGCCGCGCTCCTGTCAGCGCATTAAACAGCGCGCTCTTGCCGGCATTCGGACTGCCAGCGACGGCAACGAGCGGAAGGTGGTTCACCGGATCGGGTGGGCTTGGATCGGCTGAACGCGAATTGCGCCCGCGTGTGCACGCCGGATCGCGACCGTCATTCGCCCGACACGGATGGCAATCGGGTCGCGACCAAACGGACCAAGGTGCAGCGGCTCGACCGTGACACCCTCGTCGAAGCCGAAGTGCCTGAGGCGGCAACCCTCGGCTTCGTCGAGCGCATCCCAGTCAATCGAACAAACACGCGCCTGTGTGCCGACCGCCAGGCGGTCGAGGCTGGTCTGCTCAGGCTGGAACGGCGCGTTCATTGTTGCGAGTGATTATCATTAACGGCTCTGCTTTGCCAGAGCAAAGTACAGCCCTCGGCTCGAGATTGAACTACGTAGCTCTACCTAGGCGGATAACGCAGGCGACCGAGGAAGCGGGTGACGCTTAGGCGCTGGGCAGAGGAGCCGCGCCATTCGGCCTTCAGCTTCTCGATCTTCATCACGTCGTCGATCCGGCGATCGAGGAAGCCGGCCGTCTCGGTCCAGTCTTCGCTCTGATCGTCGAGCCACACAAGCAACGTCGACGTGTAAACCGCGCCGAGCGTCATCCGCTTGGTGTAATGGTTGAAATCGGTGCTCGTATCGCCGGCAATGCGCCACATCACGTCCGCGGTGCGCCAGCCGGCCTTCAGCGCCGTCGGGACATTCTGCGGCATGGCGAGGATGGCGAGCGCGCTTCGAATCGCCTCTCGCGCCGGGCCCATGATTTCCAGCCGGCGCCAGATCAGCGAGCGGATTTTCTCGCGGATCTTCATCTTTTCCAGGCGCTTCGGCGTGAAATACGCTTCGAGCGCACGGTCGACTTCCCGGATGTACGTGTCGATCAACCCGGCCTGCGTCTTCGGCATGGCGAGCCGCGCCTGAACGGGATCGAGCCCGAGCTGCGCAGCGGCGCTATCGACCGCGGCGCGGCTCCAGCCGTCGAACACGGCATTCTCGCCAACGACGAGCGCGAGCTGGCGGCGCAGCTTCTCGAGCGGACTCGGAGACTCCATGCGGCTCAACTGGGCGGCTCGTCGGGTGCGCGCAAGCCCCGATCGGGCAGCCGGACGATCACCAGCGCTGCTGCGATGCCGACTGCACCGACCACGTCCATCGCAGATAATCTCTCGCCATAAGCGAACCAGCCGACCGTCGCGGAGATCGCCGGCTGCGTTAGGAGTCCCAAGCCGACGACGAGCGGCGGAAGCGTGCCGATCGAGTAAACGAGCAGCCCCTGGCCGAGCACCTGGCTCGACAGCGCGAAGATGATCAGCGGTGTCCAATTGTGCGGCCAGATCTGCTCGCCGAGCCCGAAGCTGATCGCCAGCAGCAGCGGAATCCCGAACAGGGTCGCAAGCAGCAACAGCGGCAAGGGCTCGAGCTCGGTCCGCGCACGCTCGATGAAGATGAGGTAGCCGCCGTACATCAGGCCGCCAAGCAGAGTCAGGAGATCGCCGGTGAAGTGCTTGGGCGAAAGTTCGTAGCTGCCGCTCATCAGCAACCCCGCTCCGCCAAGCGCGAGGAGCAGCGCTGCGGCCTGCTTCCCTGAGGGAAGTCGATGGGCTAGCCAGAGGCCATAGGCGGCAAAGACGAAGCTGCCGGTGTT
>JAICSX010000025.1 GCA_025936675.1 Sphingomonas sp. | reverse complement strand
GACAAGTTCGAGTACCGCCGCGGCTACAAATTCTCGACCTACGCCACCTGGTGGATCCGCCAGGCGATCACCCGCTCGATCGCCGACCAGGCGCGCACCATCCGCATTCCCGTGCACATGATCGAGACGATCAACAAGCTGGTCCGCACCGGCCGCCAGTTCCTCCACGAGACTGGCCGCGAAGCGACCCCGGAGGAGCTCGCCGAGCGCCTCTCCATGCCCTTGGAGAAGGTCCGCAAAGTCCTCAAGATCGCCAAGGAGCCGATCAGCCTCGAAACCCCGATCGGCGACGAGGAGGACAGCCACCTCGGCGACTTCATCGAGGACAAGAATGCGGTGATCCCGGTCGACGCCGCGATCCAGTCCAACCTCAAGGAGACGGTGACCCGCGTCCTCGCCTCGCTAACCCCGCGCGAGGAGCGCGTGCTCCGAATGCGCTTCGGCATCGGCATGAACACCGATCACACGCTGGAGGAAGTCGGGCAGCAGTTCAGCGTGACCCGCGAGCGCATCCGGCAGATCGAGGCTAAGGCGCTGCGGAAGCTTAAGCATCCGAGCCGGTCGCGGAAGATGCGGAGCTTCTTGGATCAGTAACTTGAGCGCCCGAGCATAAGGGAGCGATTGCGCAGCAATCGTGAGCTTATGTCGAAGAGAGCGCGAAAGTCGGCCAGCGGGTCAGCGTAGCTGAGCCCGACTGACGTCACGCGGATTCACTCCGCGTGGCGGCCCTTCCCAATCCCAATCATTAAATTTTCCAGGCAAATTGTGATGCTGCCCGGCTTAACCTATGTTCGGGCCGCCGAATCTTTCTGGGGGAGCTTCGCGATGACGCGCATGCCCTTGATTAAGATGCTTGTCGGTTCGGCGATCCTGGTCCTCGCATCGTCGAGCGCCAATGCCATCGGGTTCAAATATACGCAGCTCACCTGCAATTATAGGGACTCGAAAATCCTCAAGCACCCGGTACCGGCGGTCACGATCCGCAACGTCGGCAAGAAGACCGTTCCGTGGAATGCGAAATATACGATCGTGCATGTCGATCCGGCGGCGACATTCTCCCTGAAGCTACCGAAGTCGCTCGGTCCGAAAATGAGCGAATCGAGGCCAGTCCAATATTTGGGCGACAAGCCGTCGACCTGCACTGCGTCGGCTTTTTGGATAGTTCCTGGCGTATAAGCACCAGCCCGATCAGTCCGAAGGGTCATTCCGGCCTTGAGCCAGGACCCGCCTTCTTCGTGCGGCAATAGGCATTCGCCAGGCGGCGCTATTCGCCCCTTCCTGCCGCAGTAGGCAGTGTCGCTCAGCGGGCCTTCCAGACGATTTCCTGCTCGATCGTCCCCACCGCCGGATTGCCGTTACTGTCCATCGCCGGCGTGTAGCGCGCGCGACGGTGGATGAGCTGGCAGGTGGCCCGGTCGAGCACGGGCGACCCGCTCGACTGGGTGACGTTGCAGCCGATCACCCTGCCCGACGGATCGATCGTCAGGGTGAACCGCACGGTGCCTTGCGCTCCGCTTCCCTGCAGCTCGGCGGGATAATCGAGCGGCGTGACATAGTGTTGGGCCGAACCCCGCTCCTGCGGCGGACGGAGGATCGCGGGGGGCGGCTGCATGGCTGCGGGCGGGACACTGTGCGGCGGAAGCACGACTTGCGGAGGAACGCTGTTGCTGACCGCAACTCCGGGAGGCGGCGCCTGCACGGCCGCGGCGAGGATCAGGTACGCGATCATTGCCGCATGTTATCGTCCGACAACGCCGCCGTCACGATAGTAAATCCCGTCAGTCCTGTCTCCCGCGCTCGGCAGCTCGCGCAATTTCCAACATCCTATCGGCAATAGGCATTCGCCTGGCAGCGCCAGCCAATCCTAGTCTTCCAGCCGCCTGTTCAGCTGCGCCAGCCGGGCCCTCAAGGCGGCGATATTGTCCTCGGTCGTCGCCTGGAGCTGGCGGCGCTGGTCCTCGTCGATGTGGGTGACCGTTCCCGCCTCGATCGCTTCGAGCAGCTTGACGATCCTGTCGCGCTCTTCGGCCCAGTTCTCGGTGCTCACGCCTACCTCCGGTTCGCCGCGGCCTGCCCTGCGGGATCGCAGCGCGATCTTCCTACCACGTTCCCGTTTTCGGCCGAAACCGTTCGCGGGTGACCTCGCCGTCGATCACATAGCGCTTGAGCTTCTTCCGGATGAGCTCGGCGCCCTCGTTGCTCATGCATACCAGTCGGACACCGCCGCCGGGCAGGCCCTCGATCGCAGAGACGCCGACTTTCTCGGACATGCAGCGAATCACGACCATGCCTTCGTCCAGGCTGAGGTGAACGACGCGGCTCATCGGCGCTCGCTCGACGGATCGATCGTGCGCGCCTGCTCGTCGAAATGGTCGCCGAGCTCCTGCAGGGACGTCTTGCCGCTCCGGGTGCGGGCGGCGGAGGCGAGGCGGCGGCACGAGGCGGCCTGCTCGCGCAGGCTGTCGGCCGATGTCCTTCGGGCAACGCCCGGCTCATCTACTGGCGGGCTCTCGGGATTGCGGAAGCGGGGATGGAATTCGCGGCGGTCCAAGGGCATGTGCTCCGAGCGGGTAAGCGGGAGCACGACGTTCGTCTCTCAGCCGCGCGGATGCCTACGGATCGGTGGGCGCGCGATGGGTCGCTTGTACCAGCTTTGCCGCCGATAAGCGAACGAGGATCGGCGCGGCCCGCTTCGCTACAGGACCTGCCCGACCGTCTGGCCGTCTCTCAGCACGTCGCAGATCGGGCAGTCGTCGCTGTCCTCGGCGCGCTTCACCGCCTCGTGGTCGGAATGGGCGAGGATATGCTTCTTCTTGATGACGATGCCGTTGCGCTTCGCCAGCTTGTCCACGCGGTACAGCTTCATTCCCCACACCCCTTCGGCAATGTCGGACGAGCGTAGCGGCCCCGACGCCAAAGGAAAGCTGGTCGAGGCCTTCAGTGCGCCCAATGCTGGAAGACGATCCGATAGCCGTCGGGATCGATGAGGCTCATCTGCCGCATGCCATAGGGCGCATCGTGCGGTTCCTCGGGTGAAAGCCCCTTCGCCTTTAGCTCCGAATGTACCGCGTCGACGTTGTCGCAGCCGATGTAGAGGATGGTGTCACCATGGGCGGCGGCCCGGGCGCGGTCCTCCTCCGGCGGGCGCTCGCCGGAATCGTACGCGGTGTTGAGCATCAGCCGCGCATGGCCCGACTTCAGCATCATCCAGTGCGAGAAGCGCCCCTCCGGAGTCTCGACCTCCGGCGAGGCCATCTCGACCTCGAAGCCGAGCCCGTCGCGGTAGAAGCCGAGCGCGCGCGGCATGTCGAACACCTGGATCAAGGGGACGAGGCCCGAGTGGTTCATCATGGCTCCCCTTCAGTCGAACGGCCGTTCCTTACTTTCATCGCGCGGAATCGTGAACTCGTCTCCCGTTCCGGCACACCAAGGAACGAAACGCATCCGTTACGGTTTGCCTGAAGGCAAAATGGTTGGAATCGACGAACCTCCAGTGAGGCTCACGCCGCGCGAACGCGAGGTGGTGGCGCTGATTGCCGGCGGCATGTCCGCCAAGGGCATCGCGCGCGAAATGAACCTCTCGCACCGCACGGTCGAGCGCCACATCGAAACCTGCCGCTGCAAGCTCCGCGCAAGCAACCAGGCGCAGCTCGTCGCCAAGGCGCTCGCCGACGGCCTGATCAGCCTCTCCGAATAGCCGCTGCGGCGCCCTTGCGCCCGTCCTCCCCTGCTCTACCATTCGTCGCGCTCGGCGTACCTGAGGGGAAGTGCAATGAACAAGTTTGTGATCACCGTTGCGGGCGCGTTGCTGTCCGCATCGAGCGCTGCAGGCCACCCTGCGCAGGCCGCACAGGCCGCCGCGACTGGCGATGAAGCAGCGAAGCTCGCCGAAGCCCATGCGATCATCGCGATCATGTTCCCGCCGGGCGAGCGCGAGGCAATGATGGATAAGATCATGACGACGATCACCGACCAGATGCGCGCGCCGATGCCCGCCTATCTGAGCCAGGATCCGGGACTCAAGAAGATCCTCGACGATTTCATGAGCGAGATCGAGGCGAAGGAGCGGCCGCTGCTGTTCAAGCACCTGCCCGACATGATGGAAGCGAACGCGGTCGCTTACACGCATGAATTCTCGCTAGCCGAATTGAAGGACATCCATGCCTTCGCCGAGACTCCGGCGGGGCACCATTATTTCATCCGGGCGACGGCGTTGCTCGCCGACCCTGCTGTGGCGAAGGTCAACAAGGAGGTCGCCGCCGAAGCGCGCGAGCTGCCACAGTCGATGTTGCCCGAGCTCAAGGACAAGATCGTCGCCTATGTGAATGCGCACCCGGAAGTCGCCGCGAAGCTTCAGGCGCAGATGAAGGACGCGCATTAGGGAGCGCGCCCGCTCGTCGCTAGAGGATCTGCCCCACCGTCTGGCCGTCTCTCAGCACGTCGCAGATCGGGCAGTCGTCGCTGTCCTCCGCGCGCTTGACCGCCTCGTGGTCGGAATGGGCGAGGATGTGCTTCTTCTTGATCACGACGCCGTTGCGCTTCGCCAGCTTGTTCACGCGGTACAGCTTCATGCGCACACCCCTCCCACTCGCGACTCCGGCGAGCCTAGCGTCCCGGCGGACAAGCAGTCCAGCCTAACGTTGAAGAGCGGCCGGACGGTCGGTTACTTACACTTGGTGAACTTGCCCTTGGCATCCTTGCATTGCTTGGGCTTGGCCGGCGCGGTCGCGCATTTGATGAACTTGCCCTTGGAATCGCGGCAGGTCGCCGGTTTCGCGGTGGGGCACTTGATGAACTTGCCCTTGGCGTCCTTGCATGGCGAGCCGAACGATGGCGCCGAACCGGCGAGCATGCTGACCGCGGCTAAAGCGAAGATGATCTTTTTCATGTGGGTTCCTCCCTTGCGTTTAGAGGAAGCTTTTGAGGCCTCCGAGAATTCCGCCGCCGTCTTCCTGAAGGAGCGACGCGAAGCGGCCGAGCGCGCCCTCGCCGCCGATATGGCCGACAATCTGCTGGAGCACGTCGGCCGGAAGGCCGGTCTGCTCCGCCGCCGTCGTCACCGTGTCGCCGGGCGCGGTATGCGCCTGGCCGAGCGCGGCGACCGCCTGCTCGACCTGCTCGGGGCTGAGGCCCACCTTGGCGGCGAGGTTCTCGACCGTCGCATTGTCGGAGACTTGGTTGAGGATGCCATCGAATAGGCTCATCGCGGATCTCCCCTGTCTGGGTACGCACACGCGACGCGGGTCTTGCGTCGGCTCCGGCACTAATCCGCGGCGCTAACCCCCCGCAAGTTAACTATCGGACAGGCACCTTTCCTACAGCCGTGCTTTTGTGCTCGAAGCTAGATGCCGTGTAGGCTGGCAATTCAGCATGGCGGTCCGCGATCGCTTAAGTTCAGAGCAAAAGCGCCGCTCTCCGTGAACTTAGTGACCTTAAGGCGTGATCGGCCGCGCCCCGCTTGACGAAAATCAACTTGTTGCGGGGCCGAAATTTCGTATTTTGGCGGGCAATAGGGTTGCGGGGAATGCCTGAGTATCGGCTGTATTGCCTGAACGAGCGGGGCGGAATCAGCACGTCGCACGAGATCGAGGCGGCCGACGATGCTGCTGCGCTCGGAAAGGCCAAGGCGATGAAGCTGCCGGTCTATTGCGAGCTCTGGGAGCATGGCCGGATCGTCGCCAAGCTCGACCCGCAAAACGGCTGAGCGGGCCGCGAAGGCTCAGCTGGTAAGGCCGGCTTCCGCCTTACGCTGCGCTTCGGCCTCTTTCATCCGCTCGCTTCGTTCGGCGCGGTCGGCAAGCGCCTGCCACGCCGCCTCCGACCGAAGGCAGCGCTCGCGGACATGGTCGAGGGTCGCCGCTTCCCCCTCGGCCCGAGCCTGAGCGGCGCGGGCGAGGAAGAAGTCGAGATTCGAGCTACGGATCACGGGATCCGCCAAGCTTATTCGGCCTGTCCGGAGTCGTCGCTTGCAGCCGGCTGCTCCTGCTCGGCGTCCTCGGCCGGGCGAATGTTCACCGCGGCCATCTTGCCGCGCCGGTCCTCCTGCAGGTCGTAGCTGACGCGCTGGTCCTGCTGGAGGGTGCGCATCCCGGAGCGTTCGAGCGCCGAAATGTGGACGAAGGCGTCGTTTCCGCCGCCATCGGGCTGGATGAAGCCGTAGCCCTTGCCCTCATTGAAGAATTTCACCGTTCCGGTGGTCATTTGATTGTTTCCTTCGTTTGCGGGCCCCCAACTGCGGAGCCGCTTCGCGCTAGGAGAAGCAGGAGAAGGAAAAAGGAGCCGCAAAGCGCCTAAAGACCGTCAATTTGCGACTGATAGCGGGCGCGACATAGGCCCAATTGTCAAGGATTGTAAGGGGCGCGTCCTACTTCCGGCTAAGCCGAGGTGGTGGCGCGGCTCGGCGCTGCAGTCGGCTTGACCCGGTCGGCGGGCTGAGCTCTTCCGCGCCGTCTGCAATCCTCGATCTGGCGCCAGAGGCTGATCGTCTTGTCGTCCATGCTGGCGCTGGAAACGTCGGCTGAACGATTCCGGTTCCGAACCGGAAGAGGCCTCGCGGCAATCGCGAGACCTCTCCCGGCAGCTCGCTTAGTGGCGGCCGCCCTGCACCGTCGGGTTGCAGCCGTTGGCGGGGAACAGGAAGCTGTCACGGCCGAACATCCCGTCGGGGTCGCTCGGATCGTAGATTCCGAACTGGGCCATGAAATAGCCGTAGGCCTGAACCTGTCCGCCTGGGTCCATTGGCGCTCCATCCGGCGTGTCGTTGAGGCCGGAGAAGGAGCAAAGCGAGTTGCCGTTGCTGATGCTCGTGTTCGGCGGCGATGGGACATTGCCGGTCGGCGGCGGTCCGGTGATCTCGCCAGCGGAAGCGATGGTCGAACCACCGAGAAGCGCTGCTGCAAGCGCAAAATGAATTGCCGTTTTCATTGTTGCTTTCCTTTCCAACTGGGCGCCGCTGAGGCAGCGCCGCGACCCGTATTTCGGACGTGGAGCTGCGCGCGCGCCATGACTTGGAGCCGACCAATCGCCGACTTTTCACCGACTTTTGATAGATCGAGGTTAGGCCAAAGCCAATTGCCGCTTGCGTTGCTAAATCTTTGGTGTTTAGTCTTTTTTTAGTCAGCTGGAGGGCTGACCGGTCGTCTTGGGCAACGCCGGGGTGGGCAATGACGAAGAAGTCGGATCGGGATTATTATCTCGCGCGGATCGCTGCCGAGCGCGCAGCTGCGGAAGCTGCCGCGTCGGACTGGGTGCGCTTGGTTCATCTGGAGCTGGCGGACAAATATCAGGAGCGGCTCGCCGCCGAGCATGGCGGTCCTCCGCCGGCGAACGATTAGTTTCTGCGGTCGTCCAGCTCGAGTTGCATGTAGACATTGTCGAGCCAGCGACCGAGCTTGAATCCCGCCCGCTTTAGGCGGCCGACCACCTCGAAGCCACAAGCCTCGTGAAGCGCGATCGATGCGGGCTCCGCTCCGCCGACGACCGCGATGATCGTCCTGAAACCATATTGCGCCGACCGATGGATCAGCTCCTCGATCAGCGCTTTGCCGATGCCGAGCCGCATGTGGCGAGGATGCACGTAGATCGAATCCTCGGCGGTGAACCGGTAGGCGTCGCGGTCGCGGAACTGTGTCGCATAAGCGTAGCCCGCGACCTCTCCATGCAGCTCAGCGACGAGGAACGGCCAGCCGGCTTCGGCAATCCGCAAGATCTTGTCTCTGGTTGCCGTCGTGGACGGCGGCTCGACGTCATAGGAGGCCGTACCGTTCAGCACATGGTGCGCATAGATTGCGGCAATCGCTTCCGCGTCGCTCTCGCACGCATCCCTGATGACGATCCCGGACACGGCGCGCTCCTCGCACCGGCTGCCGGAGAGCGGCAAGGTGAGGAGTTGACGCTTTCACTCGCAGTTCACGTTGGCGGCGGTTACTGCCGAGCAAACGCGACCTAAGACCCGATCCTTGTCAGCATACCGCCTCCCCTCGCCTTACGACCGGACACCGCTCCAGCGGCGCATCTCCGGATTCGGCCTCGCGCTCGCAGTCAATCTGCTCCTGCTACTGGTATTGCTCGGCCTCGGGATTATCCCGGCACCGAAGCGGCAGCCGTCGACCGCGATCACCGTCGATATGCTGCCCGAATCGCACAGCGCGGCCTCGACACAACCGACGAAGGCGGTTGCGAAGCAGACGCGGACCATCAACCGACCGGTGCCGAAGCCGCCGCCGATCACGCTGCCGGTCAAGCCGACAATCGCGCCGCCGCCACCGCCGGCGGAAAAGTCGCAGCCATGGATCGAAATGAGCCACGACCAGCTCGCGTCGGCTGACTTGAGGAACATACCAAATGCGGCCGACGGCCGATCCGGCGACAGCGAAGTCGTCGGACGTGGCCCGCATGGCGAGCTGCTCTACGCCGCGGAGTGGGCGCGAGAGCCTACGGACGCCGAGATCAACGGTTATTGGCCCCGCAACACAACCGGCTGGGGCCTCGTCGCTTGCAAGACCATCCCCAACGATCGCGTCGACGATTGCGTCGAGCTCGACCAAAACCCGCACGGCTCGCATCTCGCCGCGGCTGTGCGGCAGGCGGCTTGGCAGTTCCGGGTCCGGCCGCCGCGCAAGGGTGGCCACGAGTTGATCGGCTCGTGGGTACGAATCCTGATCGAAGTCGATTCGGCGAGCGACTGACCTACTGCGGAAGCTTGGCGCGCTCGGCTTGCTCGACGACCTGCTTCACCACCTTGCTCGGAATGGCGAAACCGATGCCGACATTCCCGGCGCTGCTCTCGCTCTGCGTCGGGCTGAACAAAGCCGAGTTGATCCCAATCAGCTCGCCATGGAGGTTTATCAGCGCGCCGCCCGAATTGCCGGGATTGATGGGCGCATCGGTCTGGATGAAACGGCGAGCATCGCCCTGCCCAAGCGGCCTGTCGGTCGCGCTGATGATCCCGCTGGTCACGGTCTGGCCGAGGCCGAATGGGTTACCGATCGCGACCACATAATCGCCGACCTGGAGTTTGCTACTGTCGCCAAGCGGCAGCGTTGGGAGGTTTTTGGCGCCAATCCTCAGCACGGCAAGGTCGAGGTTGGGGTCGAGGCCGACCGGGTCGGCAGCAAATTTGCGGCCGTCCTTGAGGGTGACCTGCACTGCTTCCGCATTCCGGACCACGTGGAAGTTGGTGATGATGAGACCGCGCTGGCCATCGACGATCACGCCGGAGCCCGCAGCCATTGCCGGCTGGAGCGCAGCGTCAGGCACTCCGAAATAGCGGCGGAAGAACGGGTCCTGCAGAAGCGGGTTCTGCTCGGCCGGGGACGGAAGCAGGGTCGCGATATTGACCACAGCTGGGGACGTCTTCTTCACCAGCGGTGCAAGGCTGTCGTCGGCGGGGCCGGCAAGGACGCGCGGCTCGACCGACTGGTCGGCGCCGACCGGCAGCATCCGCGCGACCACGCCGCCGGCCAACGCGGCGATGAGCAAGGCCAGGAACAGCAGGACAAACGGGATGCGCGGGCCAGCAGAACGCGGTTCGGCCATATTCTGACTCTTATCCTTCGACGATTTCACCTTCCGGAGCGCCGCGCCCGAGCTTGTCGGGGAGCCGCTCGCCCGCAGGAGTGAACGCGAGGCTGACAGAATTGATGCAATAGCGTTCGCCTGTCGGCGGCGGGCCGTCAGGAAAGACATGTCCCTGGTGCGATCCGCATCGCGCGCAGACGATCTCGGTCCTGACCATGCCGTAGCTGTTGTCCCGGATATATTTCAGGTGATCGGCGGCGAATGGTTGAGTGAAGCTCGGCCAGCCGGTGCCGCTTTCGAACTTGGTGCCGCCGTGGAACAAGGGCAGTCCACAGAGCCGGCAGGTGAAGGCGCCGGGCCGCTTCTCGTTCAGGAAGACGCCGCAAAAGGGCGCCTCGGTGCCATGCTCGAGAAGGACGTGCTTCTCTTCTCCGCTGAGGTCGGCGACAAGTGCCTGGAACTGTTCTTCGCTCGGAGGCGTAAGGTCGAAGGTGCTGGCGTCGGCGTCGAGATCCTGGCTCATATTTTGGTCCTTTGCGGCTGGCGTGGCCCTTAACACGGGAGCCGCTCGAGCGCAGCCGGTTGAGACGCAGGCCGAGGCGCTCGCCGACGATGCGGAGCAATATGCGGCGCAGTTCGGAGTGTCGCTCGACGAAGCGCTGCGGAGGCTGAAGGCGCAGCAGTCAAGCGTTGCGGCGACTGACGCCATTGCGCGAGAATTTGCCGACCGGCTCGCCGGCATCTCGATCGAGCACCAACCGGACTATCGGATCATCGTGCTCCTGACCGGCGACGTACCGGTGCCGGACCGCGAGGTCGGAGGAGTTCCGATCGTCTTCCGCACGGGCGCGAAGGCGACTCACGCGCAAGCGGTCGCGGCCATGCGCAGGCATCTCATCGATCTTCGTGCCGACCTGCCGAATGCGCGCGGCGCCGGTTACGACCAGCGCACCGGCGAGGTCGTGCTGCTCGTCTCCAGCGAGGACGCGCAGAAGTTCGGAATCGATGCGATCAAGGCCAGCGCCGAGCAGGTCGGCGGAGTCCCGGTCCGGGTCGTCATCAATGAGCTCAACGAATCGAACATGACAGTCGACGGCGGCGGGAGGGTCGAGGGCACGAACAGCCTCACGAACAAGCGCAACCTCTGCACGACCGCGTTCGTCGTCACCAACGGGGAAGTGAACGCGATCACCACGGCGGCCCATTGCCCAGACGACCTCACCTATGTGGACCGCGACGGAAGCAACGTCACGCTGCCAATGATCGGCTCCTGGGGCGCCGCCTACCGCGACGTGCAGATCAACGGCAGCGCGGATTCGCCGCTGCCCCTATTCTATTCCAACCGTGGATCGGGCGCTCTTCGCCGCGTCACCACATGGCGCAACGTCGCAAGCACGCGCGCCGGAGACTTCGTCTGTCACTATGGAGAAAGCTCCGGCTACAGCTGCGCGACGGTCGAGCTAACCGACTATGCGCCGCCTGGAGACCTCTGCGGCGGCCCCTGCTCGCCGACTTGGGTCACTGTGAAGGGACCGAGCTGTGTCGGGGGCGACAGTGGCGGCCCCGTGTTCAGCGGCGAGGTCGCCTTCGGCATCGCCAAAGGGATCAATTACGCGAGCGGGGGCCGGTGCCTGTTCTATTATTATATGTCGACCGACTATCTGCCGCCGCCGTGGCGGCTGCTCGTCGCGGGGGATTCTAGGCCGCCAAGTCGCCCCTGAGCTGTGCCGACCCGGGCACCGGCTCGGCCGCATCCTTGCCCAGCTTAACGATCCGATTTTCCTCATCGACATGGACGATCGACGGCTTGAGCGCCCTCGCCTCCGCATCGTTGAGCATCGCGTAGCTGATGATGATCACCAGATCGCCTGGATGGATGAGGTGCGCAGCGGCTCCGTTGATTCCGATGACGCCGGTACCGCGCGGGCCTGGGATCACATAGGTCTCGATCCTTGCGCCGTTGGTGATGTCTACGATCGCGACCTGTTCGCCTTCGAGAAGGTCCGCCGCTTCCATGAGCGAGGCGTCGAGCGTGACTGAACCGACATAGTTCAGATCCGCCTGAGTGACCGTCGCTCGGTGAATCTTCGACTTCATCATGATCCGCATCACGTCAGTTGGGCTCCTTGGGCCGCGGCCCGCTTAGATTTGCATCCGTTCGTCGAATATCAATGTTGCACTGCAATATCGCACTTGCAGCATGTGGTGCAAATCCCCAACTGTCGGCGAGCAAACCTGGCACGGGTTGCTAAGTCGCTGTCGCCAGATGCGTGTAAAGCGTTGGGAATAAGCGTTTTTACAATTTGGCATGCCTCTTGCCTAGTATTTGGCATGGATTTGCCAAGGGAGTTCGAGACGATGTCTGCGCAGGAAAATCAGGTTGCCCTTCCCCTCCGGTCGCACACGATTTTGGGCGTATGCGAAGCACTCGGCGAGGACTTCGGGTTCAATCCGGTCTTGCTGCGAATCCCGTTCGCGGCATCGGTCGTCTACAGCCCGCTTCTCGCAATCGGCGCCTATTTCGGCCTCGGCGCGCTGGTGCTCGCTTCGCGGATGCTGTTTCCGCGAGCGAATGTCACAGAGACCGTCGTCGAGCGTCCAGTGGCCGAAAACGAGCAGACCGAGTACGCGAAAGCCGCTTGAGAAAGCGGCTTAGAAGTCTTCGCGGGCCTCGGCCCTCGCTTCGAGAAGATCGAACAGGGCGCGGTGCTGCAGCAAGAGCTGCTCACCACCGAAAGAGAGTGCGCGCTGGCTTGCTGGGGTGTCGGCCCCGCGGTCGATGATCGCGACGACTGAAGATTCGTCAGGCAGGGACGGCGCCGGCGCCTCGGTGCCGACACGCGCAGCAGCGCGGTCGAGCAACCGACGAATCGGCCACCAGTCGCCGATGAGCGCGGTTGCTGCGCCAAGAGCGCAGCCATTGCGTTCGGACATCGCCAGTGTTTCCAGCGCGTGGCGTGCCGCGACAAGGCCGGACTCGGTCTCAGCTGCACCTGGAGTGCTCGGCAGCGGCCCGACAGCTGAGGTCAAGCGAACCACATAGAGCCGCTCGCGCTCGAACCCTTCCGACGCGCGCACCAGCCAATCCTGCACCGGTCCTTTCGGGCAGCGCTGAAGCGCGAGCTCGATCAGACCAGGATAACGGCCATGAAGACTGCAAAGGAGATGGACTGCATCGGCAAGGTCGCGGCCGGAGTGACGTCCCGACGCTTCGAGCAGCGAACTCAGGTAGCTGTGGCGAGCACATCCCTCGCTCGCGACCCGCGCGAGCTGGGCCTCGGCAACGCTGACCGCATTGTGGCCGACGGACCGATTGACTGCCATTCGTCTCCCCTCGTCGCTCTCAGGCGATGCCTAATTGGGACCGTCCTAGCGCAAGGGCGTAAAGACGAGGTTTATGGGCGGGTAAGCTTTCAGGAACCCTGTTCCGCGCGGAAAACCGTCAATCGTCGCGGTAGGCGAGCTCGAAATTGCCCCAGCGACGGCCCTTGATCCACAAGGGCACGAAGACATTTTTCACCGGAATATATTTGTCGCCGAGCTCCATCCGATAGGTGGCGAGCGTCGCCGGTCGTTCGCTGGCAAGCGCCATCCGGGTCGTGTCGTCGATCAGAATCCGCTTGTTGCGGCAATGCTCGTCGTTCCACACAGGATCGGGTCCCTGGGGGTGGCTGCGCTCGGTGAGGTGGGTTGGGAGATAGCCGTTCATGTCGCCGATGGCCGAGCCGATGATCCGGTTGTCGCCGCCCTTGGTTTTGTCCAGCAGCGGGCGAATCAGGCGGTCGGCCGCATCGTTGAAACGGACGTCATACTGGACGGGGTTGCTGCCCTCGACGATCTTATATTCGCGGTCGAACACGTCCTCGACCGTGATTTCGCCTTCATCGATGGCGCGCTCGACCGCGGCCTGGATCTGGCGGCAGGTTTCCTGCGCCTTGAGGATGAAGGGCGTGTCGTCGATCTCGGCGCCTGAGTTGGCGAGGGTGTCGAGCATCGTGTTCGACAGCATCTCGAGATGCGCCAGGCGCTTTTCGGCGGTGAGCAGCTCCTTGCCATTCTCGCGAGCGTCGCCCGCGAACTCGGTAAGGCCGGCCTTCACGCGGTCGACGCTGGTCTGAATCATGCTCGTCGAATGAGCGATGCCCTCGGTCTGGCGGTCGACCATCCCGACAATCTCGCTGACTTCGCGCACAGTGTCGCTGATCGTTCCGAAGCCCGACTGGGCGGCGCGGCTACGATCGACGCCGGTTTTGATCTCGGTGGTGACTGCACCGGCTTCACGCGTAAGCTCGCCGATGGTGGAAGCGATCTGGCTGGTCGCCGCGCGGGTATCGTGGGCGAGCTTTTTCACCTCGGCGGCAACGACCGCAAAGCTACGGCCGGCATCGCCGGCGCGGGCCGCCTCGATCGTCGCGTTGAGCGCGAGCATATTGGTCTTGCGGGCGATCGTCTCGATCGTCGAGGAGACGCTCTGCACCTGGTTCATTGCGGCGGCGAAGCCGGCCATGCGCTCGCCGAGCTGGACGACCAGCTCGGTCAGTCCCTTGAACCCGTCTATCGTGCTCTCGATCGCCTCGCGGCCGGCCTCGAGCTTGGCCTTCGCCTGCTCGGAAAGGAGCCGTGCTTCGTCGGTTGAATCGCTGACTCGCGCCTGGTCGCCGAGAAGTCGGGTGGTGACCTCCTCGAGCTGGTCGAGCATCTTCATATGCTCGGCGATCCGCGTCGAAACTCCGCTGACGTAGCCAGCAACGTCGCTGCATTCCATCGACAGCGAGCCGCAATCGCGCGCAACGGCGCGAATGGCGTTTTCGGTGACTTGATCGATTCCCTGCGTGGCCATCGAAGGCGCGCTCCCCAAACACGTGGGGAGCTGGATAGTCGGCAACCTCCTACTTCTTCGTTAACCACGCTTCGTGGTGGGCGTTCGGCTCAATTACCCTTGGTCGAGCCCTTGCGCCCCTGGAGCTCGTCCCAGACCTGCTTTGTCTCGTCGGACTGCTTGTCCCACTGGCGCTGCGTCATGCAGGTCCGCTCGAATCCCGCGAGCGTGCCGGTACGCACAGTCTTCTTGCAGATGACCTTCTCCGGCGCGTCGGCGGCAGCAACCGGCGTTGGCGGCGCCAGTACCGTCGTGCTCGCCGGGAGCTTCCAGGTGATCACGCCTTCGCTGGTGCGCACCTGCGATGGCGACAAGCCCGGGTCCGGTTTGAACTGCGCATTCATCGTGATGATCTTGCATGTCTCCTCGTCCAGCAGCGGATGGCCGCTGCTGTGAGTGACCTGGCAAGCGGTAACCGATCCCTGGCTATCCAAGGTGACCAGGAAGCCGACCGTCCCTTCTTCATGTGCAGCGATTGCTCGGCGCGGATAGAGCTTCTGAAAAACATCCCAGTTGGAGACGTTGACCGTCCTCTTCGGGTCGGATGCCTGGGCGACGGCAGGCACAAGAAGCAGCAACGCGGCCTTGCTCAAGAAACGAAGAACCATGATCACTCTCCCACAACGCACGCGACGCGTGATCAGCAAGCCCCGGCGGACAGGCAATTCGAGCTTCCCTTGCGCCCCTGTAACTCGTCGTAGGTCTGCTTTTGCTCGTCGGACTGCTTGGCCCATTCGGAGGGCGTCATGCAGGTTCGTTCGACGCTCGCGACGGTACCGATCCTGACGTTCTTCTTGCAGACCTGCGCCTCAATGGTCTTGGGCGCGGCAGCCGCGGCAGGCGCGAAACTGATGGGTGCCGGTTTATGACCCGGGATCGTCCAGTTGACGACGCCCTCGGCGGTCTCCCGTACAAGATGTCCACTGGCGTCCCGCGCTGAATTGAACACGGCATGCTGGACGATCAGGTCGCAGGTTTCCTCATCGAGCAGCCGATGTCCGCTGCCGTGGGTCACCTGGCAGCTCATGGGATGGGCATCCTTGTCGAGCGTGACGGTGAAAAAGACCGGCCCCTCCTCGCCGGCGGCAAGCGCGCGCGGCGGATAATTCTGGAACACGATTTCGCTGACCTGGCGGTCCCGATCCGCCTTCGTCGCCGGATTAGCGGCTAAGACGGGCTGCGCGATAATCAGCAACGCGGCGAAAAAAGACGTGCTCTTGCTCATGAGGCGTCTCCTGTTTGATGGCCCACATTACAGCTTTTTCACGATTCTCTCGACAGTTTCAGTACAGCAGGAACGACTTGCGTTCCTCAACCCAGGCTTGCTCATCCGGCACGGTGATTGTGTCGAGCTCAGCGGGTTCCGCCGCCGCGTCATCGACCCATTCGCGCAGAAGCGGCGATCCGTTGATGACGTCGATCGCCAGCTTGTCGAAGACATATTCGTACGGGAAGTCGCGCCAAAGGTCGTAGGCCGGATTGAGCCGTCTGATCGCCTTGAAGGCGAGCGCTTGGAGCCGCCATGGCTTGAATGCCTCATGGTCGTACCACGGTCCTTCGGCGTGAATGAAGAGGCCGCGGCACATCTGACCGACATGCTTGTGGAAGGTTGGCTGGAACGTGACGTCCCGGAGCTTGCAGCCGGCCAGCCATTCGGGCGCCAGACCTTCCATCTCGGCGATGATGCGCCGCGGGTCCAGGTCGGGCGCGCCGAATTGCTCGAGCGGGCGCGTCGTCCCCCTGGCCTCGCTCAGCGTAGTCCCTTCGAGCATCACTGTGCCGGCATAAGCGCGCGCCATGTTGAGATTGGCGGCGTTCGGGCTCGGATTGATCCAGATCCGCTCTGGCGGCCAGCCGAAGCCTGACCCCTCGCCAGGACGCCACCCGTCCATCCCGATGACGCGATAATCCACGTCGAGCTTGAAATGGTCGATGAACCATTTGCCGAGCTCTCCAAGCGTCAAGCCGTGGCGCATCGGAATCGGTGCGGCGCCGACGAAGCTCTCCCATCCCGGCCGGAGGGTCAGTCCCTCGATCGGCCGTCCCGCGGGATTCGGGCGATCGAGCACCCACACGCTCTTGCCGTGCTCTGCAGCCGCCTCGAGCACGTACAGAAGCGTGGTAATGAAGGTGTAGATCCGGCAGCCTAGGTCCTGGAGGTCGACAAGGATCGTGTCGAACGTCCCGAGCGATTGCCCGGTCGGCCGCCGCACTTCACCGTAGAGGCTGAATACGGGAATCTGGTGGATGGGGTCGGTGAAATCGTCCGATTCCACCATATTATCCTGCTTGTCGCCGCGAAGGCCGTGTTGCGGACCGAACGCGGCGCTCACCTTCAAGCCGGCGGCGACGAGCGCATCAAGGCTGTGCGTCAGGTCCTTCGTTACCGATGCCGGGTGCGCAAGCAGCGCAACGCGCTTGCCTTCGAGCGGGCGGCGAAGCTCAGGATCGGCGAGCAGCCGATCGATGCCAAACAGGGTCATGCCCCGTGATTAGGGCAGGTGCGCGATGAAGCAAGCGGGGTCGTGGAAGTCGGGCTTGTCGCCCTCCGGATGGGCAACCGCCCAATAGGACTTGGTTCCGTCCGTTTCCTCGAGGACCGCGGAAAGGCCGATCTGCCAGGCAGCCTTGGCATCCACTGCGATGGTCGCACCAAGCGCCCACCACGTCATATTGTCCTCGACGCGAATATAGGGAGGAGCGACTTCAGCGTTGCTACGGCCCTCGCGTTGCGACGTGAAATCATAAGCCGCCCAGTCGCCCGATGGCGCGAAATTCCACTCGCGATATTCTTCCGCACCGTGAACCCGAAGAAAAGCTTCGAAGCAGGTGGTCTGCCAAAGATCGTCGCCTCTTCCGGGGTCCTCGGCCTGCGGCATTACAAAGCGGCTCGCCGGCGCCCCGACGCCGAACCAGATGTTGGTGGAAGCGATGACGCCCAGGGCGCCCGCATGCTCGACGTTGGCCCAGACCTTGAAGGCCGGATCGGATGGCGGAGTCGCCGGATGCGAAACGAGGTTCAGTTGCATCGCGCCCTTATCTTAGCAGCTATTCTAGCAGGCGAAGGTTAACGACGCTAAGCGGCGTTTCATGACGGCGTACAAATCATCGCTGCTGAGGCTACTCGACGAGCGCGGCTACATCCATCAGGTCACCGATCCGGCGGCGTTCGACGCAGTTGCGGGCAAGGAGGTCGTAAGCGCCTACATCGGCTTCGACGCGACCGCGCCGAGCCTCCACGTCGGCAGCCTCGTGCAGATCATGATGCTTCGGCGGCTTCAGCAAACGGGGCACAGGCCCATCGTGCTAATGGGCGGCGGCACGACGAAAGTCGGCGACCCGTCGGGTAAGGACGAGAGCCGCCAGCTCCTCAGCGAAGAGAAGATCGCCGAGAACATCGCCGGAATCCGGCGCGTTTTCGAACGATTCCTGACTTTTGGCAGCGGCCCTTCAGACGCGATCATCGCCAACAATGCCGATTGGCTCGACACACTCCAATATATCCCATTCCTCCGCGATGTTGGACGGCACTTCACGATCAACCGGATGCTGACCTTCGACAGCGTGCGTCTACGTCTCGACCGCGAGCAGCCACTGACCTTCCTCGAGTTCAACTACATGATCCTCCAGGCGTACGACTTCCTCGAGCTGTCGCGGAGAGTCGGCTGCCGCGCCCAGTTCGGTGGCTCAGATCAATGGGGCAATATCGTCAATGGGATGGAGCTCGGCCGTCGCGTCGACGGAACCGAGCTGTTCGGAGTCACGACTCCGCTCATGACGACGTCGGACGGCGCCAAGATGGGCAAGACCGCGCAAGGCGCCGTTTGGCTCGATGAAAAGCTGCTCAGTCCATACGATTATTGGCAGTTCTGGCGGAACTCGACGGACGCGGACGTCGGACGCTTCCTCAAGCTGTTCACCGACCTTCCGCTTGAGGAGATCGGCAAGCTGGAGAAGCTGCAGGGCGCGGAGATCAACCAGGCCAAGATCGTGCTCGCCACCGAGGCGACCGCTCTGCTCCACGGCCGGGAAGCCGCCGAAGCTGCGGGCAGGACCGCTGCCGATACGTTCGGCGCAGCCGGTGTCGGCGAGGACCTGCCGACGCTTTCAGTCGGCGACGGAATGAACATCGCGCACGCACTGACCGCGCTCGGCTTCACGCCGTCCAACAAGGAAGCGAAGCGAAAGATCGCTGAAGGCGCCGTGCGATTAGACGACGTGACGGTGAACGATCCGGGATTGATGCTGGTCGCCAGCGGCGAACCGCTGAAGCTCAGCCTCGGCAAGAAGAGGCACGCGCTACTGGTGAAATAACGCTCGGCCGGGGAACATATGGAAGTGCACAAGCCCAGGCTCGTCAGGAATTGGCGGGAACTGCTCAAGGAATGGGGCATCATCGTCCTGGGCGTGCTCACGGCCTTGCTCGCCGAGCAGGCCGTCCAGTCAGTCGACTGGCAGCACAAGGTTGACGCCGCGCTGGCAGACATGAACAACGAGCTCGGCTCGGGAGACGGCCCGCAGGCCTACGCGCGGCTTTCGATGCACGACTGCATCGCGAGGAGGCTCGACAGCATCCGCTCGGCGCTCGAGCGCGACGACAGGGCTCAAAGCACGGCACTCATCGACACGATCTGGCTGCCGGAGCGGACATATGACTCGCTCGCGCGCGAGGCCGCGACTGCATCGGATATTGCTTCTCACATGCCGCACGAGCGCATGCTTCAATATCGCATCATTTACGAAGTCATTCCGGACATGGACCGCCTATCGGACAGGGAGCTCGTCGATCTGTCGCGCCTGCGAGCGCTTCCACGAAGCGGATCCACGCTCGAAACGCCCGAAAAGCTCGCCGCCATCGCCGCCGTCGAAGCGCTTCGGGTCGACAACGACGCAATCAGCCGCGAAGCGCGTTTCGCGTTGCAGCACATGCGGCTGAACAAGTTGAAGCTCGACACGGCCTTCGTACGGGAGAACGTCGAGGAGGCGCGGCCCCATTACCCCGCCTGTCTCGCTCATGCGCCCAAGGTGGGCCCTATCCCGACCTGATCAGCCCTACGGCCTGATCGCGTTCGAACAGATAGAGACAGATTCGGGCGGCTTGTCCGCGTTCGCCTGAGAGCCCGCCATCGCGGTCGAGCAGGATCTGCGCGTCGCTCTGGGCGATTGGCGCGAGGTTCTCTACGTCTTCCTGAGTTGCGGCGCGGAATGCCTCCTCGCCTGACTGACGCGTACCGAGGATCTCGCCGGGGCCGCGCAACCTCAAATCCTCCTCGGCGATGCGGAAGCCGTCGCTGGTTTCGCGCATCAGGGTGAGGCGCGCCCGCCCGACGTCGGTGAGGTTTTGGCCTCGGATCAGCAGGCAAGTGCTCTTGCCGCTCCCGCGCCCGACGCGGCCGCGCAGCTGGTGAAGCTGGGCGAGGCCGAACCGCTCGGCGCCTTCGACGACCATAAGCGTCGCATTGGGCACGTCGACTCCGACCTCGATCACGGTCGTCGCAACAAGCACCGCGAGATCGCCCGATGCAAAGCGCGCCATCACCGCGTCCTTGTCCGGCCCCTTCATCCGGCCATGGACGAGGCCCACCTTGTCTTCGCCGAAGCGGAGCTTGAGCACGCGGGCTCGTTCCTCTGCAGCCGCCGCGTCGGTCTTTTCACTTTCCTCGACCAGCGGACACACCCAATAGGCCTGCCCACCACTTGCGACATGGCGACCGAGCGCGTCGATGACGTCAGGCAATTTCTCCTCACTGATGACCCGCGTTTCCACCGGCGAGCGCCCCGGCGGCATCTCGTCGATCCGGCTGACGTCCATCTCGCCATATTGGGTGAGCGTCAGCGTCCGCGGGATCGGCGTCGCGGTCATCACCAACAGGTGCGGCGGATGCTCGGCCTTTGAGGCCAGCAGCAGCCGCTGGGAAACTCCGAAGCGGTGCTGCTCGTCGATCACCGCAAGCCCGAGCTGCTTGTAGGCGACCTTCTCCTGGAAAATTGCGTGCGTGCCGACGAGGATGTCGACCGATCCGTCGGCGAGTCCGATGAGGACGCTGTCGCGGGCCCTCCCCTTCTCGCGCCCGGTAAGGATGGCGACTCGAACCCCTATGCTGTCGAGCTGGTTTAGGAGCGTCGCATGATGCTGCCGCGCGAGGATCTCGGTCGGGGCGAGCAAAGCTGCCTGAGCGCCGGATTCCACGGCGGCCAGCATCGCGAGGATCGCGACGAGCGTCTTGCCTGAACCGACGTCACCCTGGAGCAGCCGAAGCATCGGCGCGGATTGCGCCATGTCGCCCCGGATCTCTTCGATGACGCGCCGCTGCGCTCCGGTAAGCTGGTACGGCAGGCGTAGCTTCGCCGTCAGCTGGCCGGTCCCCGCCAGCGGCACGGTGCGGTGCCGCCGCTGCGATTGGCGGAGCAGCAAAAGCGCGAGCTGATTGGCGAAGATCTCGTCATAAGCGAGGCGCCTTCGTGCGTCCTCCGAACCGGGTTCGCGATGGATCAGCGCGACCGACGAGCGCCATGCGCTCCAGCACTCGCGCGCAGCCAGACTCGGTTCGATCCATTCGGGTAGGTCCGGTGCGCGCTCAAGCGCTTCACGCACGAGCTCGCCGACGCGGCGGTTCGTCAGGCCCTCGGTCAGCGGATAGACCGCCTCGCGCACCCCCGGCTGTCCCCCCTTGCCGGGCTCGCTCACCTCGGGATGGATGATCTGCCACTCCTCGCCATAGGCCTCGAGCTTGCCCGAAACGGTTCGCAGCTCGCCCATCGGGAGCTGCCGCTTCGCCCACCCTGGATTATTGAAATAGATGAGGCTGATGCTGTTGCCGTCTCCGTCCGATGCGAAGATGCGCATGGGGCCTCTGCCTGAGCGGCTTTCGCACGTCTGGAAGGGTTTCAGGTCGAGGATCACGTTGCGCCCGAGCAGCGCCCCGGATGCTGCCGGAGCGCGCACGCGTTCGATCGAGCCTGTTGGCAGGTGATAGAGGAGGTCTACGACCCGGCTAATCCCGAGCTTCTTGAGCAGCTTCGCGAGCTGCGGGCCGACCCCCTTCAGCGCTTCCATTTCGGTGAACAGCGGATTGAGGATGTCGGGCCGCATGATGCTACTTAGGCAGAAGAATTGATTTCTGTCAGTCTCGCAAGCGGTTCCGAGCCTCGCTAATCTCGCGCTGCGGGAAAGCCCGCGTGTAAGTCATTGGAGGGGCATGACTATGTGGAATGCGTTCATTGCCAGCGTCATCTCGGCCGCGATCGTCACAGCAGCTGGCGATCCGGGTCCGGCGAAGAAGTCGGAACCGACGCTCGACCAGGTCCGAGCCGCTGTCCAGAAATACAAGGATGTGAAGGCGGCGCTCGCCGACGGCTATATCGAGGACCCGTCGGGCATGTGCGAAACGGCCGCGATGATGGGCAAGCCGGCGAAGCTCGGCGCAATGGGCGTGCATTTCTTCCGGCCGGACCTTCTCGGGATCACCGCACCGCCGAACCCGAAGGTAGACGGCAACGGCACCTATACCGATTTCCACAAGCCGGCGGTGCTCCTCTACGAACCCGAGGCAGATGGTTCGATGCAGCTGATCGGCGTTGAGAATTTGGTGTTCGAAAAGGCCTGGAAGGCTGCAGGCCATACGCAGCCGCCGAGCTTCCACGGCGTTGCATTCGATCACATGGTCGATAATCCGGCGACCAAGCTCGACGAAGCGCACGGCTTCATGCCGCATTACGACCGTCACGTCTGGGTGATCCGCGACAATCCGAACGGGGTGTTCGCGCAATATAATCCAAAGGTAACCTGCAAGTACGCCAAGCCAATGCAGATGCCGCCGGCATCGACGACAGCTAAGAAATAATCGACCTCGACAGGCGGTCTTTCGCAAGCGGCTGCCCGTCCCTAAATGGGCGCGCATGCCCGCCGACCCGGACCTGAAGCGCCTCGCCTGGCGCGCGCACCATCGTGGAACGAAGGAAGCCGATCTGCTGGTCGGCGGCTTTTTCGACGCACATCATGAATCCTGGGATCCGGGCGAGCGCGCGACGTTCGCGACGATGCTCGACGAGCAGGACGTCGATATCATGGCTTGGGCGCACGGAACCGCGGAGGTCCCGGAACGCTTCGATGGGCCCATGATCGAAGCGCTGAAGAAGCTCGACTATATCCGGATCCTGCCGTGAGCGAACCACTGCAGCGCGTTCTCCGCGCGACCGAGCAATTGACGCTCGCCGGTGTGCCGACGGGCTTCCTTCCGTGGCTTGCAGCGGATGTGGCGCGTGCCACGCATGGCTGCGGCAAGGGAAGCCGAGCGGTCGCGATCGTTGCAGACGAAGCTGCGATGCGCGCGCTGGCGGAGACCGTGCCGCTGTTCGTGCCCGAGGTCGAGGTGCTGACGCTCCCGGGCTGGGACTGTCTTCCCTACGACCGTGCATCTCCTGCCCTCCGAGTCATGGCCGAGCGGCTGGCGACGCTGAGTGCGCTTCGGGAGAAGATCTCCAAGCCGCAGATCCTCGTCGCAACCGTCAGCGCCGCGACCCAGCGGATGCTGACTCCGTTCCGGATCCGCCAGCTCACGCGCCGCATCAAGACAGGCGAGCGCATTGAACGGGAACAGCTGGTCGAGCAGCTGAACGCGCTCGGGTATCAGCGCGCCGACACCGTTGCCGAGCATGGCGAATATGCAGTTCGCGGGTCGCTGATCGATCTATTTCCCGCCGGCGAGGAGCCGGCACTCAGGCTCGACTTCTTCGGCGACGAGATCGATTCGATCCGGCGGTTCGATCCGGCAGATCAGCGCTCAACCGACAAGGCCGAAGCATTCACCTTGATGCCGGCGTCGGAGGCATTGCTCGACGCGGATTCGATCAAGCGGTTCCGCTCCACCTACCGCGAGAAGTTCGGCGCAACGGCGACCCAGGATCCGCTTTACCAGGCTTTGTCCGAGGGCCGCCGAATGGCGGGCATGGAGCATTGGCTGCCGCTGATCGAAGAGCGGCTCGAAACCCTGTTCGACCATCTTGGCGACAACGATCTCATCCTCCGCGATGCCGCCGCCGACAAGGCTCTGGAGGCGCGGCGCGAATCGATCGAGGATTATTACCAGAACCGCGTCCGGGCGATGGAGGGTCAGCCGGGGAGCTATCGACCGCTCGAGCCCGGTGCGCTCTATCTCTCGAAGAAGGAATGGCATGAATTCGTCGCCGACAGGCCGATCCATCTCGCGTCACCCTTCCCGGAGCCGGAATCCGACCACGTGATCGATTTCGGCGTACAGCCGGCACGCGATTTCGCGCCTGAGCGCGCACAACAGGCAAACGTCTATGAGGCAGTGGCGGAGCATGTGGGAAAGCTCCGGAAGAGCAGGCACAAGGTCGTCCTCGCAAGCTACACAAAGGGTGCCCGGGAGCGCCTGAGCGGCCTTCTCGAGGATCATGGCCTTGAGGCCCAGAAGCTCGCCGACAATTGGCAGGAAGCGCTGGGGTCAAAGACCCAGCCTGCGCTCCTCGTCCTGCCGCTCGACCATGGCTTCACGACCTCCGACGTCGCGGTTCTCACCGAGCAAGACATGCTCGGCGACCGCCTCGTTCGGCGTCGCAAGAAGCGGAAAGCGGCTGATGCCTTCCTCGCCGAGCTGGCGACACTTTCGCCGGGCGATCTCGTCGTCCACGCCGAACACGGCATCGGCCGCTACGAAGGCTTGACCCAAATCCCCGTCAGCAAGGTGCCGCACGATTGCGTCGCGCTCGAATATGCGCGCGGCAACAAGCTCTACGTTCCGGTCGAGAATATCGAGCTCTTGAGCCGCTACGGAAGCGAGAGCGAGGGCGTAAGCCTCGACAGCCTCGGCGGTGAAGCCTGGCAGAAGCGCAAGTCGCGGATGAAGGAACGCATCCGCGAAATCGCGGGCGAGCTTATCAAAGTCGCGGCGATGCGCGCGACCCGCCCGGGCGTCGTTGCCGAGCCGGACGCGAGCTACCCGCAGTTCGTCGACCGATTCCCCTATGAGGAGACCGACGACCAGGAGCGCGCGATCGCCGACGTACTAGAGGACTTAGAGGCTGGAAAGCCGATGGACCGGCTGGTCTGCGGCGATGTCGGGTTTGGCAAGACGGAGGTCGCGCTCCGCGCCGCCTTCGTGATGGCGATGTCCGGCAAGCAGGTCGCACTGGTCTGCCCGACGACGCTCCTCGCACGCCAGCACTATTCAAACTTCGTCGAGCGGCTTCAGGGCTTCCCGCTCAATGTGGGGCGCTTGTCACGGCTCGTACCGGCGGCCGAGGCGAAGAGAACCAAGGAGGGCCTTGCCAACGGCACGATCGATATCGTGATCGGCACCCATGCGGTCCTCGCCAAGAGTATTCATTTCAAGCGGCTCGGCCTCGTCATCGTCGACGAGGAGCAGCATTTCGGAGTCGCCCACAAGGAAAGGCTGAAGGCGCTCAAGGCCGACGTCCACGTGCTCACCCTCACCGCGACCCCGATCCCGCGCACGCTGCAAATGGCGATGAGTGGGCTTCGCGAACTATCGGTGATCCAGACCCCGCCGGTCGATCGCCTTGCGGTGAGGACTTATGTGACGCCGTGGGACGCCGTCGTCCTCCGCGAAGCGCTGTTGCGCGAGCATTACCGCGGCGGGCAGAGCTTTTTCGTCGTTCCGCGCATCTCCGATCTGCCGAACACGGAGGAATGGCTCGCCGAGCAGGTGCCGGAGGTGAAGTTCATCACTGCCCATGGCCAGATGAGCGCCGGCCAGGTCGAGGAGCGCATGAGTGCCTTTTATGACCGAAAGTATGACGTTCTGCTGTCAACCACGATCGTCGAGAGCGGGCTCGACATCCCAAGCGCCAATACATTGATCGTCCACCGCGCGGACCGCTTTGGGCTCGCCCAGCTCTATCAGCTGCGCGGCCGCGTCGGTCGCTCGAAGACCCGCGCCTACGCTTACCTCACCATGCCCGCAGACCGGTCGATCACCGAAGCTGCGCAAAAGCGGCTCCAGGTGCTCGCCGACCTCGACAGCCTGGGTGCGGGCTTCCAGCTTGCGAGCCACGACCTCGACATCCGCGGCGCCGGCAATCTGCTCGGCGACGAGCAATCGGGGCACATTAAGGAGGTCGGCTTCGAGCTCTATCAGTCGATGCTCGAGGATGCGATTATCGAGTTGAAGGCCGGCGGAGTGTCTCGCGCCGAGGAGTTCACGCCGCAGATCAGTGTCGATGCACCGATCATGATCCCCGAGAATTATGTGCCCGATCTTGACCTCAGGATGGGCCTATACCGGCGTCTCGGCGAACTCGACGACCGTGAAGCAATCGATGCCTTCGCAGCCGAACTGATCGACCGCTTCGGCGCGCTTCCGAGCGAGAGCGCGAACCTGATGAAGATCGTTGAGGTCAAGCTGAACTGTAAAGCGGCGAGCATCGCCAAGCTCGATACGGGTCCGAAGGGCGCGGTTGTCACCTTCGCGCGCGACGGTTTCCCCGATCTCGGCGGCCTGCTCGCCTATATCGATCGCCTCAAGGGCGCCGCAAAGCTTCGGCCGGACAGCAAGCTGGCAATCTCGAGGGACTGGCCGAGTCCTGAGGCACGGCTCGACGGCGCGCTCCAGCTCTCGCGCGGGCTCGCCCGTGTCGCGGCTGCGGGCGAGAAGAAGGCCGCCGCCTAAACCATCTCAGCATTGGCTGCCGTTACGAAGCGGCCGAGCTCCTCCTGCGTCAGCGGCCCGGCGCCGAGGAAACCTTGATAAAGGTCGCAGCCCCATTCCGCGAGCAGCGCGAGCTGACCCGTGGTCTCGACGCCCTCGACGACCACCTTGAGGTCGAGCTCGCGGGCAAGGTGAATCATCGCCTTGACGACGATCCGGTCGCGCTCTCCTCCGACGATGTCGGAAATCAGCCCACGATCGATCTTGATCGCATCCAGCGGAAGCGTCGTCAGATAGGCGAGGCTCGCATAGCCGGTGCCGAAGTCGTCGACCGCAATCCGAATGCCGGCTTCGCGTAAGCGGCTAAGCCGTGCGGCAGCCGCTTCCTGATCGATCAGCAGTGCGCTTTCCGTGATCTCAACGGTGACGCGGCGCGGCTCGATCCGCGATGCGCTGATCTCGTCCAGCAGCCAGCTGTCGTAACCCGCCCGCGAAACATCGGCGGGGAGCAGGTTGATCGAAAGGCCCATGTGCCGCAGCGAGCCTTCCCAAACGGCCGCGTTGCGCAATGCCTTTCGCTGCACCAGTCGCGACAGACGTTCATCAAGGCCACCGGCTGCTGCCCGCGCAAACAGGGCTTGCGGATCGGCGACTACGCCGCAGCGAGCCAGCGCTTCCGCGCCGACCACCCTGCCCGAGCCCGGCTCGATCAATGGCTGGTAAAGGACGTCGACCTGCTCATGCGCAATCGCCGCTTCGAGCAGCACGTCCCGCGTGGGCTTGGCGGGTGCCGGAGTTGCCCCTGTGTCCGACGCCCGCCGTCCCCACTTACCGATGTTGTCCCAGTTCAACATTTATTCGTTTTCCCCCAACCCAAACCAATGCGTCCCTGGTCAACACAGGCCCGGCAGGTAACGGTCGAACTGAGAGCGTGAAACGGCGGGTCTCCGCCACGGCCCGAAACGGGACAGTGACGTTGGCAGACGGAGCCATTATCTTGGCGTGAGGCGGAGATTGAAAGGAGTGGCGGATTGAACGCGGACTCACCCAGTCCCGGCACACGTCAGCCCGAGGATCTTAGGAGTCTCGGCATTGGGCTTCTGTCCTCGCACACTGAGGTCGCCCAAGCGGCCGAGGCGCTTCTCCGACGCCGTTACGAATTTGCCGATATCGACAAGTCGCAAACCTTGGTCGCCCTCGGCGGCGACGGCTTCATGCTCCAGACGCTTCACCAGATGCTCGAGGCCGGGTGCATGAAGCCGGTCTTCGGGATCAACCGTGGCACGGTCGGGTTCCTCATGAACGACTGGCGCATTGATCTCCTTCCCGAGCGGATTGCGGCGGCCAAGGCGATCCGCGTCGCGCCCCTTCAGATGTGCGCGACCACCGTAGGCGGCGAGACGTTCACTTATGCAGCGATCAACGAGGTCTCGCTGCTGAGGGAGACGCGCCAGACGGCGAAGATCGAGATCGCGGTCAACGGCCGCGTCGCGCTTCCCGAGCTTGCCTGCGACGGAGTGCTGGTGGCGACGCCAGCCGGCTCGACGGCCTACAATCTCTCCGCGCGCGGCCCGATCCTGCCGCTCCAGGCGAAGATGCTCGCGCTGACGCCGATCAGCCCCTTCCGCCCGCGGCGCTGGTCAGGAGCGATCCTGCCCGATGATACCGCGGTCTGCTTCACCATCCTCGAAGCCGACAACCGCCCAGTCTCGGCCGTCGCAGACCAGATCGAGGTACGCGACGTTGCTCGCGTCGAAGTGCGGCTCGATCGCGAGCAGTCGCTCACTTTGCTGTTTGACCCTGAGCATGCGCTGGACGAGCGAATCGCGATGGAGCAATTTGCGACGTGAGTGACCCTCGGACACTTGCCTTTAAGGAAGCGTCCGCTATCTAGCCGCCTCGCCCGTCTGCGGGACACTCCCCGGTAGCTCAGCGGTAGAGCAATCGACTGTTAATCGATCGGTCGCCTGTTCGAATCAGGCCCGGGGAGCCACTCTTCATCAGCGCTGAAATGAACGAAGCGACCGGACTGCGTGCAGACCCGGCCGCTCCGACGAGGCGTGTTCGTGTCCGCTAAGAAGGACCGCCCCGTACAGCCGTAAACACCCAATTCTTGGGCCTGCTCCAGAGGCCATTTTGGAACGTCCCACCGCGGGACTGCGATCAGCCGTCAATCGAGGCCATCAGGCTTGCGTTGCCGCCCGCTGCAGTGGTGTCGATGCAGGTGACCCGCTCGGTCGCGAACCGCGCGACATAGTGCGGACCGCCAGCCTTCGGCCCGGTGCCGCTGAGTCCCTCGCCGCCGAACGGCTGGCTTTCCACGACGGCGCCGATCTGGTTGCGGTTAACGTAGAAATTGCCGACGTGCGCATGCTCCTCGACATAGTCGCGGACTGTGTCGATGCGGCTCTGGAGCCCCAGGGTCAGGCCGTAGCCCGTCGTGTTGATTGCCTGAACGACCTTGTCGAGCTCGTCTCCGGCAAACCGGATGACGTGCAGGATCGCGCCGAAATTCTCTTGATTCAATTGGCTTAGAGATTGAATCTCATAGAAAGCGGGAGGAACGAAACAGCCGTGTGCGGCCTCCTTCGGCGCCTCCAGGCGACAAATCTTCCTGGCGTTCTTCTCGAGCCACTCGAGATGGTCATCGAGCACCTTCTTCGCGGGCTTGTCGATGACAGGGCCGACATCGGTTGCGACGTCGCGCGGGTCGCCGACGTTCAGCGCTTCCATGGCGCCGGCGATCATTTTGATCATGCCGTCAGCGACATCCTCCTGGACGAACAGCACGCGCAATGCCGAGCAACGCTGGCCGGCGCTCTGGAAAGCCGATGAAATGACGTCGCGGGTGACCTGCTCCGGAAGCGCCGATGAATCGACGATCATCGCGTTTTGGCCGCCAGTTTCCGCGACGAACGGGATGATCGGCCCGTCGCGCTCCGCCAGCGTTCGATTGATCCTTCGTGCCGTCTCCGTCGAGCCAGTGAACACAACCCCCGAGATCAGCGGATGCGCGGTCAGCGTTCCACCAACGACGCTGCCCGAGCCGGGAGCAAGCTGGACCACGTCCCTGGGAATGCCTGCCTGGTGCATCAGCTCGACGGCGAGAGCGCCGATCAAAGGCGTTTGCCCCGCGGGCTTGGTGATGACGGCATTGCCCGCGGCGAGCGGCGCCGAGGTCAGCCCCGTGAAGATCGCCAGCGGGAAATTCCAGGGTGAAATACTGGCGATGACGCCGCGACCATGCAGGCGCAGCTCGTTCTGCTCTCCGGTCGGCCCGGGAAGCGGCAGCGGCCTGGTGAACTGCCGCCGCGCCTCGGACGCATAGAAGCGGAGGAAATCCACGGCCTCGCGTACTTCGAGAACCGCGTCGATCAGCGTCTTCCCGGCCTCGCGAATGCAGAGCGAGAAGAATTCCTCGGCATGCTCCTCATAAAGGTCGGCGGTTCGTTCGAGCAGCTTCGCCCGTGCTTCGCCGCCCAAAGCATCCCACCCCACCTGTGCGGCATGTGCAGCGCGGACCATCCGATCGACTTCGTCGGCCGTCGCTTCGAAAGTGGTCCCAACCGTGATCCGATGGTCAAACGGCGAGACGATCGGCCTTGCTTCGCCTTTCCCAATGCCGGGTTTCGCGGTCCAGCTGCGGCTTTCGAGCGACTTCAGCCGATCGAGCAGCGGCTCGCGCACCAGGGCATCGCTAAGATCCACGCCGGCGCTGTTCCGCCGCTGCGGCCCAAAGAGGTCGCGCGGAAGGATGATCTTCGGGTTCCGCTTGGGCTCGAGCGCTTCGAGCTCGGCAACCGGATCCTTGACCAGCTCATCGATTGAAACCTGCTCATCGGCGATCCGGTTGACGAAGCTGGAGTTAGCGCCGTTCTCGAGCAGGCGCCGCACGAGATAAGCGAGCAGTTCCTTGTGGCTGCCGACCGGCGCGTAGATGCGAACCGGGGTCGGCTTGTCACCGATGTGCCGCTCGAGCTTGGCAAGCTCCTCGTAGAGCTCTTCGCCCATGCCGTGGAGCCGCTGAAACTCGAGCTCCTTGCCGTCGGCGAGCGCCTTGATCTGACCGATCGTGTTGGCGTTGTGCGTCGCGAACGCAGGATAGAGAACGTCGCTCGCCGCCAGCATTTTCTTGGCGCAGGCGAGATAGGAAACATCGGTCGCGACCTTTCGCGTCCACACGGGATAATCGACGAGGCCGCCGACCTGCGCGAGCTTGATCTCGGTGTCCCAGTAGGCACCCTTGACCAGCCGGCACATGAGCTTGCGGCCGTGCGCGCGTGCCGCTTCCACGACCCAATCGAGAAGCGGTGCGGCGCGCTTCTGATAAGCCTGGATCGCGATCCCGAAGCCGCTCCATCCATTTGCAAACAACTCGTCGTCCGCGAGCAGCGCCTCAAACACGTCCATCTGCAGCTCGAGGCGGTCGGCTTCCTCAGCGTCGATGGTGAAATGAACATCGGCTTTCGAGGCCTTGAGCGCCAGCTCGCGCGCAACCGGAATGACAGCGGCAAGCGCCTGCTGCCGGTGCGTGAACTCGAAGCGCGGGTGGAGCGCGGTCAGCTTGACCGAGATGCCGGGCGACGTCTTGAAGCCACCTTTCGCTTCCTTTGCGATGCGGTCGAGCGCCTTGGCGTATGACTCGGCATAGCGCTCGGCATCCTCGAACGTCTTTGCTGCCTCGCCGAGCATGTCGAAGCTGTGGCTAAGGCCCTTCGCGCGCTCGGGCTTGGCGCGAGCGAGTGCCTCATCGATCGTCCGACCGAACACGAAGTTGCGGCCGAGGATCTTCATCGCCTCGCGCACGGCAGTCCGGACAACCGGCTCACCGAGCCGGCCTACGGCGCGACCGAGAGCCGCCTTCCAATTGTCGGAGCGGTCCTGGGCGCTCTCCAGCACCTTGCCCGTCAGCAGCAGCGAGAAGGTCGCTGCGTTGACGAACGAGGAGTCCGAACGGCCGAGCTTCTCAGACCAGTCGGGCCCGGAGAGCTTGTCTGCAATGAGCTCGTCGGCGGTGTGTGCGTCGGGGATCCGAAGCAGCGCTTCGGCGAGGCACATCATCGCGATGCCCTCGTCCGAGCCGAGGTCGTAGGCACGCAGGAACGCGTCGACGCCGGAGGCCTTCTGCGCGCGGACGCCCTTGACCAATGTCCGCGCCATCGCCGTCGCTTCGCCGATCTGGCTTGGGCTCAACCGCGCCTGATCGATGCGCTCACGCGCGGCCAGTTCCTCGTCCGGCCGATAGGCATGCCTGAGTGCGGTCCGGTCAACGGCCTCCACCGGAACGGCCGCCGCTACGCGAGCTGCCCGTGGCAATGCTTGTACTTCTTGCCCGAGCCGCAAGGGCAGGGAGCATTACGGCTTACCGGCGCCTCGGCGACACTCCCGTCTTCTCCCTGCGGGAGCGGCGGCTGCGGGATCGCACTGATCGGCGTGAAGTTCGGGATCATAGAGCCGCGGACCCCCGCATCGATGTCGGCGGTGTCGTCGTCACCCGAGAACGGATCGAGGTGCTGCGTGATGAAATCCGGAAGCTCCGGAAGCGGCGCCGGCTGCAGCTGGATCTGCGCCTTCATCAAGGTCTGGGTGACCTGCTCGCGGATCGCTACGAGCAGACGTTCAAAGAGCAGGAACGCCTCCTGCTTATATTCGTCGATCGGCTTCTTCTGAGCGTAGCTGCGGAGGTGGATCACCTGACGCAGCGCATCGAGCGTTGCGAGATGCTCCTTCCAGTGATGGTCGAGCGTCTGGATCAGGACCTGCTTCTCAATGTCCTGCCACTGGCCCTGCTCGACTTCCGATAGCTTCGCAGCCATCGCTTCGTCGGCGAGCTTCTGCACCCGCTCGGTGATCATCAGCGGATCGACCGCATCTTCCTCCAACCACTGGTCGATAGGTGGCTGCAGCCCGAACACGTCATTAATGCCTTCCTTGAGGCCCTCAACATCCCATTGCTCGGGATAAGTGCCCTCAGGGCAACTCACAGCGACGATCGCCGCGGCCGTTTCGGCACGCATGTCAGTGATCACATCGCTGACGCTTTCGGCATCCATGATGTCCGCCCGCTGTTCGTAGATGACCTTGCGCTGGTCATTCATCACGTCGTCGAATTCGACGACTTGCTTGCGGATGTCGTAATTGCGCGCCTCGACCTTCTTCTGTGCGGTCTCGATCGCCTTCGAAATCCACGGGCTGACGATCGCTTCGCCATCCTCGAGATTCTTGTTCATAAGGCGCGAGAACATCGTCTGTGGGCCAAAGATGCGCAGCAGATCGTCGTCGAGGCTCAGATAGAAGCGCGACAGGCCAGGGTCGCCCTGGCGGCCGGAACGTCCGCGAAGCTGGTTGTCGATGCGCCGGCTCTCGTGGCGCTCGGTGCCGAGCACGTAGAGTCCCCCGACTTCCAACACTCGCTGCTTCTCGGCGGCGATCTCCGCCCGGATCTTTTCCGCTTGGGCGTCGTACTCCGGCGTACCCTGAACGAGCTCGGGAAACTCGTCGAGCATCCGGAAATCCAAATTACCGCCGAGCTGAATGTCGGTTCCACGACCGGCCATGTTGGTGGCGATCGTGATCGCTCCGATCCGGCCGGCCTGGGCGACGATGTGCGCCTCCTGCTCGTGGAAGCGGGCATTCAAGACCGAATGCTTGATGCCTTCCTTCTGCAGATATTCGGAGAGCATCTCGGATTTCTCGATGGAAACCGTGCCGACCAGCACCGGCTGGCCGATCTTCTGCTTTTCCTTCAGCTCTTTGGTGATGGCCGCGAACTTCTCCGGCATCGTCTTGTAGAATTCGTCATCCTCGTCGATGCGTTGCACCGGCACGTTGGTCGGGATCGCGACCACATTCATCTTGTAGATGTCGAAGAATTCCGGCGCCTCGGTCATCGCCGTTCCCGTCATGCCCGACAGCTTCGGGTACATGCGGAAGTAGTTCTGGAAGGTGATCGAGGCGAGCGTCTGGTTCTCCGGCTCGATGTCGACACTTTCCTTGGCCTCAACAGCCTGGTGGAGCCCGTCCGACCAGCGCCGTCCTTCCATCATTCGGCCGGTGAACTCGTCGATGATGACGACCTTCCCGTCCTTGACGATGTAGTCGATGTCCTTCTTGAACATGACGTTGGCCTTGAGAGCCTGGTTCAAGTGGTGGACGGCCTGGGTGTTGACCACGTCGTACAGGTTGCGGCCCTCGATCAGGCCCGCTTCCTCGAGCATCCGTTCGGCCTTCTCGGTTCCCTCCTCGGTGAGGACGACGCTCTTCTGCTTCTCGTCGAGGTCGTAATCGGCCGGCTGGAGCGTTTTCACGATCTTGTCGGCGGAGATGTAGAGGTCCGACTTGTCGTCGGTCGGGCCGGAGATGATCAGCGGGGTCCGAGCCTCGTCGATGAGGATCGAATCGACCTCGTCGACGATCGCGAAATTGAACGGCCGCTGGACCATCTGGTCGCGGCTATATTTCATATTGTCGCGCAGATAAT
>JAICSX010000077.1 GCA_025936675.1 Sphingomonas sp. | reverse complement strand
TCCAGCACGAGCTTCTGGTTGGTCATCGCCTGGGCGACGGTGACCGCGGTCCGCAGCGCGGCGACAGTCGTCGTGGACGCGCGGTCGACGCCTTTGACCAGCTCGACATTGTTCTTCTTGACGAGGTCCAGCGCGAGATAGCCCTGGACCGTCACGGCCATCTGGGTGAGCAGGTCCGTCGTGCGCTGGCGGGCGTAGAACAGGGCGCTCTCGCGGATCGCCTTGGCTTTGGCCGGCTCGGTCGCGTCGAGCTCGTTGGCCTTGTCCTCCAGCTGCTGGTCCAGGGTCTTGGAGATGTGGATCATCTGCTCGAGCTTGTGCATCGTCTTCCACAAGTTCGCGCGCTCGGTGTCGATCGCCGCATTGTCCATCAGCAGCTCGTCCTTGCCGTTGCCGAGACTGCCGAGGATCTTCTGGATATGGGTCTGCGAGCTGCGGTATTTGTCGAAGTAGCGGTCGACCCGGTTGCCGAACGGAATCAGGCCGAGGAACTTCCTGGTCTTGGTCGCTTCCTTCGGATCAAGCGCCTCCACCGTCCGGCGAAGTTCGGTCAGGTCCGCGCCGATGCCGCTGTCCTTGTCGATCGCTTTCACGGGCCGGTCGAGGAAGCGGTTCGATGCGCCCGCAGCCTCCGCGATCTCCTTGCGGCCCATCGACGTCAGCTGGTCGACCTTCTTGCCGAATTCCGGGCTGTTCGAATCGAGCTTGGCGAGCTCATCGACGAACTGCGCGACGCGCTTGTCGAGCTCGCTGGTTTCCTCGGACTTGAGCGGGACCAGGCCAGACGCCTCGGCCGCAGGGACGGGCTGCAGCGCCTCGGGTGGATCGAGCTTGAGCTTGGTCTTGGTGGCCGTTTCGGTCGCCGGCGCCGGTTCGGTAGCCATTTGTCAGTCCTTTCCGTGCATCTCGCGCGGTGTGCCGGAACGGTGGACGCACCGGCCAAACCGCGCAAGGCGCTTCGAGCTGTATTATAGGTGCAACACAGGGGCATGCAAGACGCGCCGCGGCGGGTGCCATGGTGGAGATTTCTTAACCATCCCTCTCAATAGTTCGCTCATCGTGGTCGGGGTACATCGCCTGCAATGCGCATAGATTGTCTGGGGTCCGATCAATGATCACGCTGTTCAGCAGGCTGTGGCGAAACAAGCGCGGCAACGCACTGATGATTGCGGGCGCGGCCTTGCCGCTCGTTGTCGGCGCCGCGGGCCTTGCCAGCGACACCATCCAGTGGACCTTGTGGAAACGCCAGCTGCAGCGCGCCGCGGATTCCGCCGCGATTGCCGGCGTTTACAACCGTCAAAGTGCCAACGGCTTGACGACGACCACCGCGGCTGCGGTGTCGCACGACGTTTCGCTCAATCTTCATACCTGGATGGGGCTCAAGTCCGGCTATCCGATCGTCGGCTACCCAGCCAATTCGGGTGTCATGACCAACCAGGTCAAGGTGGTGCTCGCGCTTCAGCAGCGGCTTCCGTTCAGCTCGATGTTCATGTCGGCGGCACCGACGATCATCGCCAGCTCGACCGCGGCGAGCGTGCCCGCCGGCGGTGACGCTTGCGTCAATGCGCGCGAGCCGAGCGCCAGCAAGACCGGAATCATCATCACCGGCAACGCGGGCATCTCGATGCCCGATTGCGTCATGTACTCCAACTCGCCGTCGACCAACTCGGCGTCCGCGGGTGGCAGCTCGAGCGTCGTCGCCGCGGCCGTTGCTGGCGTGGGCGGCATTCAGCAGTCGAACAACTGGCAGGTCGGGGCCTACCGTCCCTATTCGCCAGCGATCGACGACCCGTTCGCGAATGTGGCGCCGAGCTCCGGCGATATGCACTGCGTCGGCACGGCGCTCGACGACAGCACGAACGTGGCCGCCGCGATCGCCAGCGGGACAAACTGCTGGCCGTCGCTGTCGGTCGGGTCCAACAGGTCCCTGACGCTTCCGAGCGGCACCTATTACATCAGTGGCGGCGATGCGACGATCCAGGGGAATTTGACCTGCACCGCCTGCACGATCGTGCTGACCAATCAGGATGGCTCGTCCACCGCCAGCATCGGCCAGTTCAAGTCGAACGCGGGCGCAAACATCAACATGACGGCGCCGACGACCGGCACGTACCAGGGGATCGCGGTCTACCAGGACAGACGCGCCGTCGATGGCGCCCAGACCAACAAGATCAACGGCAATAACTCGTCGATCATCCAGGGCGCGCTCTACTTCCCGAGCCAGCAGCTGGATTACAACGGCAACGGCACGACGAGCGCGATTTGCACGATGTTTGTGGCTCGCCGGGTGAACTTCAGCGGCAACAGCAGCACAACCAACAAATTCAAGAAGCTCAGCGATTGTTCTGCCTTCGGCATTCCCGCCAGCAGTGCGACGCGCATGGTCAGGCTGGTTGGCTGATGCTGCGGCGCCTCCTCCCGAGGATTGCCCGCGACGAACGGGGCGCGGCGATCATCGAGCTCGCGATCATCGCGCCGGTGCTCGGGATGACGATCATTGGCATCGTCGACATCAGCAATGCCTACAGCCGCAAGCTGGCGCTCGAGCAGGGCGCGCAGCGCGCGATCGAGAAGATCATGCAGACGACCGAGCAAGACACGGTCGAAGGCACGCTGAAGACCGAGGCGGTGTGCCAGGTCAACGGCACCAACACCGACGGCACCTGCAAAACGACTCCGATCACGACCAGCAACGTGACGGTCACCTACCGGCTGGAATGCACCGACTCCGGCGGAGCGATCACTGCGCAGACCAGCACCGACGCGACGGCCTTCGACGCTTTGACCTGCAATTCGGGCTCGAAGGAATCGCGCTACATCCAGATCGCATTGACCGATAAGTACACACCGATGTTCCCGCTCCACTTCGCTGCCATCAACAGCGATGGCACCTATCACCTGTCCGCGACCGCGGGCATGAGGACGCAATGAAGCTCGGCCGCATGATCCGCACCGACGAACGCGGCGTCGCCGCGATCGAAATGGCGTTCGCTTTGCCGATCCTGATCGTCATGATCTGGATGTTCGTCCAGCTCGCCCAGGTCTATCGTGCGGTCGCCGGCATCCAGCAGGGGCTGGGCGAGGGCGCGCGGTACGCGACCTTGTGCCTCAACCCTTCGGCGTTGGGATGCACCACGCCGAGCGCGACAGACATCCAGGCCAAGATCAACAGCAGCGTCTATGGTATCGGTCCGGGGACCTTCACCGTCGATCCGCCGACGACCGGGACCTCGGGCACGAGCAGCTATTACGATCTCAAGGTCAATTATACCCAGACGACCAACCTGCTGTTCTTCCCCGGGCCGACCATCCGGCTCAGCCGTTCCAAGCGGGTCTGGGTCGCCGGCAGCTAGGGACCCTAAGCCCGGGAGTTCGGCTTCCGTTTCTCGAAAAAGGCGGTGAACGCCTCCTTCGCCTCGGGCGAGGTCAGCCGCTCGGTGAAGGCTTCGCTTTCGAGCTTCATTCGCGCGACGATTTCGGCGGTCGTGCCGGCGCGCAGCAGCCGCTGTGTGGCCATCAGCGCCGCCGGCGGCTTGGCCAGCAGGCGCTCGACGATTGCTTCCAACGCCGCAGCACCTTCACCGCTGGCGACGGGATGGCTGATCAGGCCGATCGCCGCAGCTTCTTCGACCCCGAATGGTTCGCCCAGAAGCAAATAACGCGCCGCGAGGCGGCGACCCGCGAGCCGCGGCAGCAGCAGGGTGCTGGCCGCTTCGGGCACCAGCGCAAGGTCGACGAACGGCAGCGAGAAGCGCGCATTTTCCTCCGCGATGACCAGATCGCAGTGGAGCAAGATGGTTGTGCCGATCCCGACGCAATTGCCGTGCACCGCAGCGACCAGCGGAGTTTCGCAGGCGGCCAGAATGCGCAGCAGCCGCCAGACCGGGATTTCCCCGCTGTCGCGCGGCAGGGCCTCGAGGAAATCCGCGAGGTCGTTGCCTGCTGCGAAGTCCTGGCCTTCGCCGCGGAGGGTAATGACGCGGATCGATTCGTCCGAGTCCGCCGCCTCGATCGCGTCGGCAAGCGCAGCATACATCGCGACGGTGATGGCGTTGCGCCGCTCGGGCCGCGCCAGCGTGATCGCCAGCACCCCGTCGCCGCGTTCGACCCGGACATGTTCGCTCAATCCACGGCTCCCGAATCGGATGACTGGCCCAGCCGCGCCAGCTATGCGAAGCCCCATTCATCCAAGCAGGGGCGTTAAGCAAATCCCATGAAATTCTTCGCCGACACCGCCGAGATCGCCGAGATCCGCGAGCTGGCCGCGACCGGCCTGCTCGATGGCGTGACCACCAATCCGAGCCTGGTGCACAAGTCGGGTCGCGATTTCCTCGAGGTGGTCAAAGAGATTGCGCAGGTGGTGAGCGGCCCCGTGTCGGCCGAGGTCGTCGCACTCGATTACGACGGGATGATGCGCGAGGCCGAGGTGGTGCGCAAAATCGCCGACAATATCGCCGTGAAAGTGCCGCTGACGCCTGCCGGCCTAAAGGCGTGCAAGGCGCTGACCGGGGAGGGCACGATGGTCAACGTCACGCTCTGCTTCTCGGCCGCGCAGGCGCTGCTCGCTGCCAAGGCGGGCGCGACTTTCATTTCGCCGTTCGTCGGGCGGCACGACGACGTCGGGTTCGACGGCATGCAGTTGATCGCCGACATCCGCCTGATCTACGACAATTACGATTTCGCGACGCAGATCCTGGTCGCGAGCGTCCGCCACCCGATCCATGTCGTCGAAGCGGCGAAGATCGGAGCCGACGTGATGACGGCTCCGCCGAAGATCATCTGGCAATTGTTCAATCACCCGCTGACCGACGCCGGCATTGTGGCATTCCTTAAGGACTGGCAGGCTACCGGCCAAAAAATTGCCTGAGGTCAAGGACTTAGCAAAACGCGCTTAACGTTTGCGCAACCCTCGGGCGTAACACTTTTCTAACTGGTGACCCTCTAGGTTTAGGCCATCCTGCGAAGTGGACTGCAGGTCGCGGCGGCAACGCCGCTGCGCTTGGAACCAAGGAGCTAGACCATGAGCAAGTTTATCAAGAAGATGATCAAGAACGAGAAGGGCGCCACCGCCATCGAGTACGGCCTGATTGCGGCTCTGATCGCCGTTGCGGCGATCGGCGCGATGGGCAGCGTTGGCAACAGCCTGAAGAACACGTTCAACAACGTGTCGAACAACCTCGGCTAATTCCTTCTCACGAGAAGGTTAGCGGGCGGCGGCGTCGAAAGACGCCGCCGCCTTTCGTTTGTGCCGGTCGAAATGTCGCAAACGGCGAACTGTTGATGTAGGAAATTAACCGCCGCGCGCGTATCCTCTTGGCGATGGCGACGGTGATCCCATTCGAGGAACGGGCGGTTGCCCGGCTGCGCGAGCGGCTCGGGGCGGCGGAAGAGGCCAACCAGGACCTGATCGCTTTCGCCCGCGGGCATTCGGGTGCGGTGGCGTCGATCCACGCCGCGGTGCTTGCCGCAATCGAAACCGATACGATCGACGGACTGCTGCACGTGGTCACCCAGGAGTGGCCGCTGATCCTCGGCATCGATTCGGTCGCTCTGTCGCTGATCGTCGGCGAGCGCGGCTTCCGCGCCGACGGCTCGGGCGTGCAGGTTGTCGAGCCGCAGATCTTGCGCCGCGCGATCGGCCAGGTCGACGGAGTCGAGATGCGCACGGTCGAGCGCGGCCATCCTTTGTTCGGGCCGGCCTGCGAGCTGATCCGCGCCGAGGCCCTGATCCGCATCGATTGCGAGCCGCCGTTGCCGCTCGGGCTACTGGCGCTCGGACAGCGCCAGGCGCTGAGCCTCGACGCCCGCCACGGCTCTGAATTGCTGATGTTCCTCGGGCGCAGTGTTGCGGCTATGATCCGCAAGTGGCTGACCAACCCGCAGGACCTTTAGCTGCCCACCCGGCCGGCGCGCTTGCAGCACGCTGGGCCGGCCATCTCCAGCACGACCGCCGCCGCTCGGCGCATACCGTTCGCGCCTATGTCGCGACGGCGCACCGCCTGATCGGCTTCCTCGGCGAGCATCGCGGGCAGGCAATCGGCGGCGCCGAGCTGCTCGACCTGTCGGCGGCAGACCTGCGCGCGTTCCTCGCACGTCGTCGCGCCGAAGGGCTCGGCGCATCGTCCGCGGCGCGCGAGCTCTCGGGTGTCCGCGCCTTCCTCAAATATGCCGCGGCGCAGGGCGGGGGACATGCACAGCTGCCACGCACGCGCGCGCCGAAGCGGCCGCGGACCTTGCCGCGCCCAGCGGCTCC
>JAICSX010000112.1 GCA_025936675.1 Sphingomonas sp. | reverse complement strand
TGATCGTACTGCGCAATCGCCCGCTCGAGATGATTTCGTGAAAGAGCCAGTTCGCCGGCCCAGAATGTCACATTGCCGAGCAGGAAATGCGCGTGTGCACGCAGCTCTGGGTCCTGCAGGCGTTCGGCCACGGCAAGTACTTCCTCGCTCAGCCCTCGCGCCAGCGGCAGTACCCCTCGTGCGACGAAGAAATGAACCATCCCGTTCAGCGCACCGAAATGCGCGGGCGTATCTGCCCCGACCCGCCGACTCAATTCGAGCGCCCGCGCAGCAGCATGCTCGGTCTCCGAAGCGCCCAAACCGCGGATTGCCAACAGCGGTGCGATTCGAGCGACTTGCAATGCGAGTTCTTGTTGGTCGCGTTGAGCCTTGTCCGGCAGTGTCTTGAGAAACTCGATGCCGCGGCTGAAATGCGCGATCGCTTCGACATTGGCCGAGCGCGCGACCGCCCGCTCGCCGGCGCTGTGCCAGTACGCGATCGCTTGTTCGGCCAATCCCGGGTAGCGTCCACGGAGATGGTGGAAATTCGGCGCCCGTGAGGGTGTAGGCGGAGGTGGCCATCGGATCGGCTGGCTAAGGTGGAGTTGCGAGACTTCAACCTGATGCCGAGAGGACCCGATGACCGAGGAAACCCTACCGCTCGCCGAGCTGCTGGCCAAAGCAGGAGATGGCGATTTCCTGCGCGCCGTTGCCGAGGCGGTCGTTCAGATGCTGATGGAGGCCGACGTGGAAGGCGTGATCGGCGCCGGACGTCACGAGCGAAGCGGCGAGCGGACCACGTACCGCAATGGGTATCGGGATCGGAGCCTGGACACGCGCCTGGGATCCTTGCAGCTCCGGATCCCCAAGCTACGGCAGGGCAGCTATTTTCCGCCTTTCCTCGAGCCCCGGAAGACCTCCGAGAAGGCGCTGGTGGCAGTGATCCAGGAGGCCTGGGTCAGCGGCGTCTCGACCCGGCGGGTCGACGATCTGGTGCAGGCGATGGGGCTGTCGGGGATCAGCAAAAGCACGGTGAGCAAGCTGTGCAAGGACATCGACGAGCGCGTCGGCGCCTTCCTCGACCGCCCCCTTGTCGGCGAGTGGCCGTATCTCTGGCTGGACGCCACCTACCTCAAGCAGCGCGAGGGCGGCCGCATCGTCTCCGTCGCCGCGATAATCGCCGTGGCGGTGAGCACCGAGGGCAAGCGGGAGATCGTCGGCTTGCACATCGGTCCGAGCGAAGCTGAGACCTTCTGGTCGACCTTCCTCAAGAGCCTGGCCCGCCGCGGCCTGCGGGGCGTGAAGCTGGTGATCTCCGACGCGCACGAGGGCCTGAAGGCGGCGATCCGCCGGGTGTTCGGTTCCTCGTGGCAGCGCTGTCGCGTGCATTGGATGCGCAACGCGCTGTCGTACGTTCCCAAGGGTCAGCAGAGCATGGTCTCGGCCGCTTTGCGTCAGGCGTTCATTCAGCCCGATCGCGCGCAGGCCAGCCAGACCTTGCGGCATGTCGCCGATCAGCTGCGGCAGAAATGGCCGAAGCTCGCCGCGTTCATCGACGAGAGTGAGGCTGACGTGCTGGCGCACATGGACTTCCCCCTACAGCACCGCAGCAAAGTTCACTCCACCAATCCCTTGGAACGCTTGAACAAGGAGGTGAAACGGCGTGCTGACGTCGTCGGCATATTCCCGAACGAAGGTGCGATTATCAGACTCGTCGGCGCTGTGCTGCTGGAGGCCAACGACGAGTGGCAGCTGCAGCACCGCTACATGCAGACCGAAGCGATGACCGAACTCACGCCGCCACTGATCGAGACCGATCCCACCCGAATTTCCACCGTGGCCGCCTGACCCGTGGCCACCTCAATCTACACCGCAATTTCCACCACATTGACGGACGCGACCTGGCTCTTGTATGCCCATGCCGTGAGTCGAATTGGGCGGAAGGCGCGCTTCAGCTTCCGCGGAAGACGGCCTCCATGTTGTTTCCGTCCGGATCGAGGACAAACGCGGCGTAGTAGCCAGCGGGGTAGCGGCCCTCGCGCAGGCCCGGCGCCCCATTGTCAATCCCTCCCGCTTTCAGGGCGGCGGCGTAGAAAGCGTCCACGTCCGCCCTACTCTTGGCCATGAAGGCTGTGTGTTGTTTGACAGAGTGCGGATGGTACCGATCAATCCAGAAGACCGGATATGCCAAGCCGTATCCGATCCCGTCAGTTCCCTCGTTCTCGGGCATCTGCCTCACACGACGCATACCGAGCGCCCCCAAGGCGGCGTCGTAGAACGCGGCGGAACGATCAACGTCCGCGACTCCAATGCCGGTGTGATCGATCAT
>JAICSX010000120.1 GCA_025936675.1 Sphingomonas sp. | reverse complement strand
GGGCGTGGTCGGCGTGTACTGGATCAGCTGGTAGAGCGGAGTCTGCTTGATCACCTTGCCCGGCGTGGTCGCGAGATTGCGGCCGACCTCGAACACGCCAGGCCTGGTCTGGGTCAGCTGTCCCTGAGCGATGTCCCGAAGCATGTTGGCGAGACCCTTGAGCAGATTCTCGCCGCGCGTCTCGAGCGTCCGTTTGAGCACCTGCGGGTTGGTCAGCGCGAAGTTCGACGGGCTCATCGCGTCGACGAAGCTGCGCGTCGCAAAGCGCAGCTTCTCACGCGTGTCCGAGTCGATTCCGTCGATCTGGTCAGCGGTTCCGAGCAGCTGGTCCGAAACGCGAAGATAGGTCTGGCGGATGGTGTCGAAGATCGGGTTCTCGCGCCACTCGGGCGCGGTGAAGCGGCGGTCCTTCCTGTCGGACTCCGGCGAAGACGGCGCGGCGACTCCGCCAAGCATCTTCCCCCAGCTCTCCAGTCCCTTGGCCCACGCCTGCGCGCCCGCGCTCATCAGCGCCATCGGGTCGGCAGCTGCCGATTGCTCGGCGAAGCCGAAGGACCGAGGCGGCCAGGCCGGCATCACCTGCCCCGGCTTCATCTGCTCGGCCCAGAATTCCATCAGCATCTGCTGGGCGCGGCCCATCACCAGCGTCCAATGCTGCCAATCCTCGAGGGTGGGGATTCCGAGATCGTCGGCCATGCGCCGAACATAGGCTCGCCTCCGCCCGATGGGGAGGGGCGGAGCGCCGGCGCCGGTTACTTGCCGGTGGCCATCCGCCGCACGCGCCAGCCCGCAGGGCTGCAGGTCCAGTCCGAATCGAAGCTGCCGGACACGTCGTAATCCTTGGCTTCGGGCGTGCGGCCGGTCTGGTGGAAATGGCCGGTGACCCGCCACGCCTTGCCGGCGCGATCGATTGTGCCGATGCTCATCGCCTCCGAAAAGACGACCGCGCCCTTGAACCCGCTCAGTAGCGTCTTCACCGCCGTTTCGCCGCGGATTGGCTTGGCGCCAGGGTTGTCGATCTCCCCGTCCGTCCCGAACAGATGCGCAATCGCCGCCGAGTCCTGCTTTCGGATCAACCGGGCATAATCAGCGATCATCCGATTCAACGGGACGCGCAAGCATTGCGGAGGAGTGACGGCGGCCGCGGCAAGGAGAATGGCGATCATTCCGTATTCGTAACGCATTCATCGGACGGTGACGAGCGCCGCGTCGTGACCCCGCTTTTCTTTCTGGATTGCTTCACCGCTGCGCGGCTCGCAATGACGCTTCTGTGAACCCCGGCTTCCCATCCGCCTTGGTCCTGCTCGATTATTTCGGAATCGCGGTGTTCGCGGTCTCCGGCGCACTGCTCGCTGCCGAGAAGAAGCAGACGCTCGTCACGTTCATCTTCTTCGCCGTGATCACGGGCGTCGGCGGGGGTACGTTGCGCGATCTGCTGATCGGCGCGCCGGTTTTCTGGGTCCACAGCAACGGCACGCTGCTCATCTGCATCGCCGCCGCGCTTGCCGTGTGGCTGACGAGCCGCCGGCGGTTCGCGGGAAAGGCGCTGTTGTGGTTCGACG
>JAICSX010000004.1 GCA_025936675.1 Sphingomonas sp. | reverse complement strand
GGGTGAGCGGCCGTGGAAGACGCTCTACCTCCATGGCCTGGTCCGCGACGCCAAGGGCCAGAAGATGTCCAAGTCGAAGGGCAACACCGTCGACCCGCTGGGCCTGATCGACCAGTACGGCGCCGACGCGCTGCGCTTCACGCTGGCGGCGATGGAAAGCCAGGGCCGCGACATCAAGCTCGATGAGAAGCGTGTCGAGGGCTACCGCAACTTCGCGACCAAGATCTGGAACGCGGCCCGCTTCCTGCAAATGAACGGCGTCGGCGCGAGCGACAGCATCGCGGCGCCGCAAGCCACGCTGCCGGTCAACCGCTGGATCATCGGCGAGGTCGTGGAGACGCTTGGCCGTCTCGACCGCGCGTACGATGAGCTCCGCTACGACGAGATGGCCGACGCCATCTATCATTTCGTCTGGGGCACCTTCTGCGATTGGTACGTCGAGCTGGTGAAGGGCGCGTTCGACGAGGAGACGAAGCGCGTCGCCGCCTGGGCCTTCGACCAAGTCCTCGTGATGCTCCACCCGCTGATGCCCTTCATCACCGAGGAGCTATGGAGCGCGAACGAGCGCCCCTACGAGCTGATCGTCGCGAAATGGCCCGAGCCTCAGGCGCAGGTCGATCCGCACGCCAAGCGGGAGATCGAATCTCTCGTTTCCGTCATCGCCGAGGCGCGCACGTTGCGAGCCGAGCTCAACATCCCTTGGAGCGCCACGCTGAGGCCGCACGTGATCGGAAATCCCGCGCTTGTCGACCGGCTGGGCAGGGATGCTCCTACGCTTGCGCGCATGGCCAAGCTCGCGGCTCCTACCTTGGCCGACGCCGCGCCGCCGAACTCGGCTCAGCTCGTGGTCAACGGAACGGCAATTGCCTTTCCGCTGGGCGATGCGATCGATCTCGATGCCGAGAAGGCGCGGCTCGATAAGGCGGCCGCTACCGCGGAGAAGGAGCGTGACTCCCTCGCCCAGCGCCTATCCAACCCGAACTTCACCGAGCGCGCCCGGCCGGAGGCGGTCGAGAAGGCACGCGCAGATCACGAAGCAAAATCGGCCGAGGCCGAGCGTTTGCGCGCGGCGCTGGAGCGGCTAGGGTAATCCAGCCGACATTTGCAGGGGTGGGCGGCTAACGGGGAAAGAGCACATGGCCAGCCGACCGCACGGACGCGACCTGACGCAAGGCAGCATCGGCAAGACGCTGCTTGCTTTCGCGCTGCCGACGCTCGTCTCCTCGATCCTCCAGTCGCTGAACGGCACCGTCAATGCGATCTGGATCGGGCGCTTCCTCGGCGAGAGCGCGCTCGCCGCGACGTCGAACGCCAACATGGTGATGTTCCTTCTGATGGCCTTCGTGTTCGGCTTCGGCATGGCCTCGACCGTGCTCGTAGGGCAGGCGTTCGGCCGCAAGGACGTCGACGGCGCGCGGCGGGTGATCGGCACGGCGATCGGCTCGTTCGTCTTCGTCGCGGCGGCGATCGCGATTGTGGGGTGGGTGTTCGCGCCGGCGCTCCTGAAGCTCCTCGCCACTCCGGCCGACGCGGCGCCACTCGCTCTCGCTTATTTGCGGGTGATCTTCATCGCCATGCCCGCGATCCTGATCCTGGTGCTGCTGATGATGGGCATGCGCGGCGCGGGCGATGCGATGACTCCCTTGTGGTTCATGATCGTGGCTGTCCTGTTCGACAGCGGCCTCAATCCCGTCTTCATCCTCGGCCTGGGGCCCGCGCCCCACCTCGGAATCGCGGGGTCGGCCACTGCGACCGTGATCGCCAACTACACCGCGCTGACCGGGCTGATCGTTTATCTCTATGTTCGCGACCTGCCGCTCCGGCTCAAGGGTCCCGAGCTTCGCTATCTGATCCCCGACCGCTCGATCCTTAAGACCATCATCATCAAAGGCATTCCGATGGGCCTGCAGATGGTGGTCATCTCGGCCTCGGCGCTGGCGCTGATCGGGCTGGTGAACCGGGAGGGCGTCGACACCACGGCTGCGTTCGGAGTCGCGATGCAGCTCTGGACCTATCTCCAGATGCCGGCGATGGCCTTGGGCGCGGCCGTCAGCGCCATGGCGGCGCAGAATATCGGCGCCGGCCGCTGGGATCGGGTCAGTAAGATCACTTGGTCGGGAGTCACCCAGGCGCTCGCGATCACGGGCGTGCTGGTGGTGCTTCTCGCCGTAGCCGACCGGCCCGCGCTCGCCTTGTTCCTCGGCGGCCACAGCCCGGCGCTTCCGATCGCGCGCCATATCCAGATCCTCGCGACCTGGAGCTTCCTATTGATGGGCACGACGATGGTCATTTTCGGGACCGTACGCGCCAATGGCGCCGTCATCGGGCCGCTGATCATCCTTGCCATCGGCCTCTGGCCCGTGCGCCTCGGATTCGCCTTGGGAGCCTATCCGTGGCTCAAGGCGGACGCGCTGTGGCTGAGTTTTCCGGTCAGCTCATTCGCCAATATTTCGATGGCCATCGCTTTCTATTTTCATGGCGGATGGAAGAAGTCGCGCATGTCCGTCGGCAAACCCGCGCCGCTCGACGAGCAGGAGTGCGTCGAGGAGGCGCTCGCCGAAGCCGAGCCCGGCGGGCGTTTGAACCCGGCAGGCTAGCCCGATAGAGGGGCGGCAAATGACCACCGCTTCCTTTCCCTCCTTGCGCATGCGGCGCGGCCGATCGAGTCCGTGGATGCGTGCGATGCTCGCCGAAAACCGGCTTCACCCGAGTGATTTCATCTGGCCGCTCTTCATCTGCGAAGGCCGCGCCTCAGAGGAACCGATCGGCTCGCTTCCGGGAGTCAGCCGCTGGAGCATCGACCGGATCGGCGCCAAGGCCAGGGAAGCCGCGGCGCTTGGCATCCCATGCCTCGCGCTCTTCCCCAACACGCCGGAACACCTCCGCACGGAGAAGGCCGAGGAAGCGCTCAACAGGGACAATCTGATCTGCCGCGCGGTCCGCGCGATCAAAGACGCAGTGCCCGAGATCGGCGTTTTGACCGACGTCGCGCTCGACCCTTACACGGCACACGGGCACGATGGCCTCGTCGATGAGCTCGGCAACGTCATCAACGACGACACCGTCGAAATCCTCGTTGGCCAGGCGTTGGTCCAGGCCGAGGCGGGCGCCGATATCGTCGCTCCGTCGGACATGATGGACGGCCGCGTCGCCGCGATCCGCGCGGCGCTCGAGCGCGAAGGGCGCCAGAATGTCGCGATCATGGCCTATGCGGCGAAATATGCGTCGGCCTTCTACGGACCCTTCCGCGAGGCGGTCGGTTCCCTGGGCCGCCTCAAGGGCGACAAGCGCGGCTATCAGATGGACCCAGCGAACATCGACGAGGCTTTGCGCGAGGTGGAGCTCGACCTGGCCGAGGGCGCGGATTTCGTCATGGTCAAGCCGGGCTTGCCCTATCTCGACGTCGTCGCCCGCGTGAAGGACGCGTTCGGGGTCCCGACCTTCGCCTATCAGGTGAGCGGCGAATATGCGATGATCGAGCACGCCGCCTCAGCGGGTGCGGCCGATCGGGATGCGCTCATTCTTGAGACGTTGCTCGCGTTCAAGCGCGCTGGAGCAACCGGCGTCCTCACCTATCACGCGCTCGACGCCGCGCGGCTGATCGCCGGTTAGAACCCAAGCCGCTTCTGGATTGCGTCGATCCGGTCGGCCTGGCGGTGGTCGATTGCCGCGATTTGGGCCGCTGCATTCTTGATTGCGGCGAGGTCATTCGGGGCAATTCCCCCTTGCGCCTGGAGCGCGGTTGCGGCGACTTCGTCGACGTCGCCCAAGGCAGTCGCGGTCGGCTTGCGCGCGGCGATGGCGGCGGTCAGCGCCTCTTGAGCGCTGATCCAGCTCTCGCTCTGCGGAGCGCCGGCGGAAGCAGCGAGATGTTCCGCCTCGGAAGCCGCACCTTCAAAGGCGGCATCTCCGCTTCGCGCCTGACCGACCAAACCCGCAAGCTTGCTCGCCAACGAGACCGAGACCGGACGATTGTTCATCGGACGGGTGACCGGCACGCGGGGATCGATCGCCTCCGCGGCACGCGGCTGAAGCGACGGATATTTCCCGCCCGGAGACGTGCAGGCGCTGAGCAGCAGGAGCGTAGCAAGGATCGGCGATCGCATTGCCGCGGCTCTAAAAGGAAAATGGCGCGCCCGAAAGGATTCGAACCTCTGACCCCCAGATTCGTAGTCTGGTGCTCTATCCAGCTGAGCTACGGGCGCGCGGGGTGCCGGGATCGGCCCAAGGGCCGCGGCTGGCGCGACATAGGGGCCGCCGCGAAATGGCGCAACCCTCGCGCAAGCTGCACATCTGCATCATCCTTAGGAACGGCGCTGAGCGGCGGCTCGTTTGCTGCGGCAGCCGCTGGCGATGATCGCGTCGGTCGAAGCGATCTTCCTCTCCACCTTCATCCTCATCACGCAGAATCGCATGGCCGCTCAGGCCGACCGCCGCGCCGAGCTCGACCTTCAGGTGAGCCTCCTTCCAGAGGCCGAGATCACCAAGCTGGTGGCGCTTGTGTCCGAGATTGCGGCGCGAATGGAAGTGCCCGACGCACGTGAGGAAGATATCGAGGAAATGAAGCGGCTGGTTCAGCCCGAAGCGGTGCTCGACGCGATCGAGGAAGCGGAAACGGAAGTTTGAGGCGCGCGCGGTCACTCCGCTGCGCAGCGGCAGTTAGGCTGGTTGAATCAGCCGTTCAGTACGGCGGCGCCGCAGATCGGTGCTGTGCAGGCACTCGCCCGTTCGGCGAAATCCTGCGCCAGCTTGGCATGCCACGCGCGTGCATTTTCCGTCACCGCGCGCTGCGCTGCCATCCGCTCTTCGACCGCGCGCCTGCGATAATAACGCTCGTTCGACTCCACTTGTCCCTCCGCTCCGAGACGGAACGACCATCACCCGTGAGTCGCTAAGAGAGGGTTAATATCCACAGCGCCTTCTTCGATTTGGTCCACAGAGGGGGCGGAGGGCGCTTCGTCCCGGACTGGAACAGACCAGTGTGACCGTCGTGACACGGAGCGTCCCATCACGGATCATCGATGAAACCTAACGATTCGACGCTCGTTGGAACGGGCAAAGAATGGTTTCTAAGGATCACACCATGCTGACTTCCATCGACTCGCGCCGCTCCACGTTCAATCCGAACGCGCGCGGCTATCACGCCGTCTATCACGACGGTGAAGTCAATCACTGCCCCGGCTGCGGCCGCACCCACTGGATCATCGGCCGCATGTCGGCCGAATGCGCCTTCTGTTCGACGGCGCTGCCGCTGAAAGAGGCGCTGACCAACGGCCCGGCACCGACGCCGGTGTTCTGGAGCGGGATTCGGCCGAGCTACGCCGACCTCGCGGCCTAGCGTCACCGATTTTCCGTTTTCCCTTCATGCGCATGGGTTTATGCTCGTGCGCATGAAGAGACTCATGCTTCTGCTCGCCTTCCTGGGGACTGCATCGCCTGCTCTTGCGGGTGCGTCCGGCTTCACGCTCGTCAACGGCACCGGAGCAGCGCTTGCTCAGCTGTCGATTCGCCGGTCAGGCACTCAGGAATGGAAGACGCTTGGTGCTGCGCCGAGCGCCGGCGCGCGGATGGACATGAGATTCAGCGACCCGGATTGTGCTTTCGATATTCGAGCGAACGTACCGGGCAGCGGCGCCGTGACCTGGGCCGGCGTCAATCTCTGCGACGTGAAATCCGTGACTCTGAACCGCGACGCTGCGGCTGGCGCGTGGGTCGATTACGACCATTGATCTGGCGCCGCTGGACGGGCGCGCGATAAGGACCTGAAGCGAGCGCCGGCTGCGGCGACCTGACCGAATCGAGCAACTTTCCGCCGGCGATGAACACGACGCCGGTGCAGGCCAGCGCCAGCAGCCATCCGCCGAATCCAGGATAGGCATCGAGATAATGCCGGCCGCGCTCGACGGCACCGAGCGCGATTGCATAGATCACCAGCCACGCCTCGAAGCGCGTCTTGATCTGAAAGAGACGGCCTATCTTGCTCAGCATTGCCATTCGTTAAAGCTTCAACGTCGCAACGGCCGTTTTGAGCCGGAAAAGTCCTAATCGACAAGGTTAAAGTGACATTTACTTTTGTCCCGATCCGGGATTCGAGCGCGGATCGGCTATGCGGCAGCGGTTTTCAGCTCATCAACTGCGTGAGGCGCCGGTCGCTTTCCTTGACGCCGGCCTCGATCCCCGTCGCCGAATAGAGCGCGCGAGCTTCTGACCAAAGTTGTGCAGCTGCCGCGTTCGCACCCTGCTTCTCCTTGAGGAGCGCCCTCGATCTGAGGAAATTGGCGCGGTCAAGCTGACCGGTCCGCAGCCCATCGAACAATTCGCCCGCTTGGCTGTAACAATCTTCTGCGCGGGCGAGATCACCCAGCTCCAACGCGATATCGCCGATGTGCCGCAGCCGGTGAGCGAGCGCGTATAAGTCGCCCTGCTCGCGGGCGATCGCTGCGGCTTCCTCGTAGAGCTTTGCTGCAGCATCGAGATCCCGCTCGTCGCGTCGAAGGCGGCCAAGTGCTGCTAGCGCCTCGCCTAGCATCGCTCGATCATTCGCCTCCCGCGCGGCTTCAACCGCTGATTGCGCAAGCTCCACTGCAGCGGCTTGATCGCGCGCGCGCCGTGCTTCGCTGGATCGGTCGATCAGGCTTCGGACATCGTCGGTCATGAACCCACTCCTGCCTCGCGCTGCTTAGACCAGTTTTCGAAGGTCCAACGACTCCAGCAATGCGCGTCGAGCCGCCTCGATCTCGGCAATGAGCGCAGGTGCTTGCAGGTCGTCATGGTGGATCTGCTCCGGCCATTGACAGCGGATAATCTCCGCAACCCTATCGAGCTTTCCTTCGTCGGCGATGAACCGCGGATCGACTGTCGCAGGATCGGCAACCACGCGGAGCCGCAGGCAGGCAGGGCCGCCGCCATTCGCCATCGACTGGCGGACATCGACGACCTCGACGCGGCGGATCGGCCCGTTGCCGGCGATGTGGCGCTCGATCCAGCCCCACACGGAGGCCGTCTCATGTGCTTCGCTCGGAACGATCAATGTCGGCTGCCCGTCCGGCGGAGTCACCAACTGCGCGTTGAACAGATAAGAGCGAATCGCGTCGGTAAGCGGAACTTCCGCGTCCGGCACTTCGACATACTCAAAGCCTTCGACCTTCGCCGAGAGCGCCGCAATCAACGCCTCCTTGTCGGCGAACGCCTGCTCATGCGCGAACAGCACCCGCTCGTTGGCGACGGCGACCACGTCGTTGTGGAAAGCGCCCGCAGCAATCGCTTCCTCCGACTGCTCGGCAAAAATCACGCGTTCGGGATCGAGCCGGTGGAGACGCGCGATCGCCTTCGATGCCTCCATATGCTGCCGCGCAGGAAAAGCGCCGCCCGATACGCCAAAGACGAAGACTTCGACGCCCGCTTCTCCGTGGGCAGTCGTCAGCCGCATGTGGTTTGCGGCTCCCTCGTCGCCAAACGCAAGCGGCACCGGCGCATGAACCGCGAACGCGCCGCCGCCAAACGCAAGACTGAGCTGCGCGAGCGTAGCGGGCCATTCGTGGCTTCGGTGCGGCATGGTCTTGAGGTTCGCGACGGTCAGATGGCACTTGCCGTCGGCCGTGTCCGGCGCGGGCGAAACCGTTGCCGCATTCGCCGCCCACATAGCCGACGCCGACATCGCATTCGCCGCGAGCGCAGCGTCGGCGTCCCCGATCGTCGTCCCAAGCTCGGCGAGCCACGCCCGATCGGGCCTCGGGTGCGGCAGGAAAATCCCCTGCGCGAGGCCGAGCGCCAAATTCGCGCGCATCTTGTCGATGCCTTGGAGCGCCGCAGCGCGGGGTTGTGACACCTGGCCGGCGTGCCGCGCCGAGGCGAGGTTACCGAGGCTGAGTCCCGCATAATTGTGGCTGGGACCGACGATCCCGTCGAAATTGATTTCCCGCAGCGCCACGGCTTAGCGTTCAGCCAGCCAAAGCGTCGCCCCGGGCTTCGCTCCCAGCATCGAACGGGCCTCGGCGTCGACCGAGACCTTGCCTTCACCGCAGTCCGCGACCTTCCCATAGCATGCGACGAAATCGGAAAGTTGGCCGCACGCGATCAACATCGTCTTGCCATATTCCGAAGTCTCATCGGCCAGAGTCGCCTGGCCGCATTCGCGAATGGTCCGGATTTCGTCGGTTCGCGCGGAGACGGTCGGACCGCCATCGAACACGTCGATATAACTGTCCCAGACGAACCCTTCGGTCTCGAGCATCTTGAGCGCCGCCCGGCCGGTTGGATGCGGCTGGCCGATGACTGCCCGCGCGCTTTCAGGAAGCATCGATACGTAGATGGGCGTCTTGGGGAACAGGTCGGCGATGAATTGCGTGCCGTGGACCGCGTTGAACTCGTCGGCCTCGGGAAAAGTCATTCCGAAGAATCGTCCGCCTAGCGCATCCCAGAATGGCGCGTTGCCGGCCTCATCCATCACGCCGCGAAGCTCGGCCAGCACGATGTCCCCGAAGCGCGCGCGATGCGACTTGATGAACAAATAGCGGGAACGAGCGAGCAGCATCCCAAGCCCGCCGGCGCGCTCGTGCGGATGGAGGAACAGACCTCCAACCTCGCTGGCGCCATCGAAATCGGTCGTGAGAGTCAGCGTCTGGTTGCGGAAGGTGCGTCCCAGCTCCGCGCTCTTCTGCGTCAGTGTCGAGATCAGGTAGCTGTAGAAAGGATATTCCGTGCCGACCGCTCCGAATACCTGGCAAGTGCCGATGATCTGGCGGTTCGCGACTTTCTCCAGGAAGAATACGTAGAGGTCGTCGCCAGGCATGTCTCCTTTGCGCGCAAATCCCTTGGCGCTGCGCTCCAGCTTGGACTCCAGCGTCGATTTCTCGGCGGGAAGATTGGTGAACCCGCCACCGGTAAGCTTGGCGAGATTGTAGAAAGCGCGAAGATCGCTGGTTCGCGCCGCCCGGATACGGAAGCTCATGCGGCGTCCCCCGCCAGCCGCAGGATCGTGAGAGCACTCAAGGCAGCCCGTTCGGTCAGGCTTTCGACGATCAGATATTCCTCCATGCTGTGGATCTTGCCGCCGCGAACGCCCATCGTATCGACGACGGGCACGCCGCAGGCAGCGATATTGTTGCCGTCGCAAACTCCGCCGGACGATTGCCAGCCGATGTCCTGGCCGAGATCGGAGCCGGCCTGCTTCACCAGCTTGAACAGCGCTTCGGCTTCCTCAGTCAGCGGCTTTGGCGGACGGCCGAAGCCGCCGTGCGCCTCAATGAAGACTTCGTGCTGCTTGGCGGTCTCATCCAGCGCCTTGGCGATCAGCCGTGCGGCGATCTCCTGGTCGTCGGTGGTTCGCGGCCGAAGGTTCACGCGCAGGATGGCAAGATCGGGGACGACATTGTTGGGACCGCCGCCGTCGATTTTCGCCGGGTTGATCGAGAGGCCTGGAGTCTTCGACATCGCTAACCGCAGCGCGAGCTCGGACGCGGCGACGATCGCGTTGCGGCCTTCCTCGGGATTGCGGCCGGCGTGTGCCGACTTGCCGCGCACGACGAAGGAGAAATTGCCGCTGCCGGGCCGCGCGCCGGCGAGCGTTCCATCAGGCAGCGCCGCCGGCTCATAGGTCAGCGCCGCGTGCTTGGCAGCGGCCGCCTGCATCAGAAGCGCAGCGGACGAGGGCGAGCCGACCTCCTCGTCGCTGTCGATCACGACTTCGTACCCAATGCGCTCCGCGGTCGGACTTTGTTCGACCGACTTGAGCGCCGCGAGCATTACCGCGATGCCGCCCTTCATGTCGGCGACGCCGGGCCCGTTCAGCACGCCGTCCTCGATCCAGCGCGTTTCCTGGAATTCGTGATCGACGTCGTAGACCGTATCCATGTGGCCGGTGAGCAGCAGCTGGACTGACGCGTCCGGCCGCACTTTCAGGTGCAGGTGGCGCCCATGCTCGACCGAGGCGGTCTTCCCAGCTGGATCGATGGTCTCGACCGTTGCCGGCTCCACGAGCGCCAACTCGCCCGGAAGCGCGGAAAAGGCATCGGCGAGCATCGCGCCTATGCGCTCGAGACCGGCGAGGTTGCGCGACCCGCTGTTCACGGCCGACCACTCGAGTACCTGTTCGAGCATCGGCTCGCCGCCCGCGCGTTCGACGACCGCGCGCTCAATCGACGATAATTCCGCCATGGAAACGGCTCTAGCGGGGCCTTGTTGCGCGCGCCACCCCGGCCCGGTCAGGAGGCGCCACGGTCAGCTGCTCGCGCTGACCTCGGTCTCGATTTCGCTCTTCGCCTGGCGGCTCCACGCGCTGATCCCGTAACCGAGAAGCACGATGACCGCGACGATGACGATCACCCGAACGAATAGCCCGCTGATAAGCCAATAGAATAAGGCAGCGACGAACGCCGAAGCCGGTATGGTGATCACCCAGGCGATCGCGACGTCGCCGGCGACTCCCCAACGCACCGCCGATGCCCGCCGGGCTGCTCCGGCACCGATGACGCAGCCGGTGACGGTGTGCGTCGTTGAGACGGGAATCCCGAGGAACGAGGCCGCGAACAGCATCACCGATGCGCCAGCAGACGCGCTGAAGCCCTGATGCTGCGACAGCTTGGTGATCCGGGTACCCATGGTCTCGATCACTCGCCAGCCGCCGGTCAGCGTTCCGAGACCCATTGCGATGTAGCAGCAAAGTGCGACCCAGTTCGGAACCGCGAATTTCCCGTGCAAATAGCCAGTCGAATAAAGCAGCACGGTGATCAACCCCATCGTCTTCTGGGCGTCGTTGAGGCCATGGCTGAGCGACAGCGTCCCAGATGACACGAGGTGCAGGCCGCGGAACGTCCGCTCAGCCCCCCGAGCACTTGCCCGGACGCCGAGCCAGCTGGTGACGAGCATGATCGCCATCGTCAGGATCAGGCCAAGCAGAGGCGACAGGACGATCGCGATGAGGGTTTTGTTGAGGCCGATCCACTGAATGCTCGGGAAGCCCGCGTGCGCGACACCGGCGCCGACGATTCCGCCGACCAATGCGTGGCTCGATGATGACGGAATGCCCTTCAGCCACGTCACGACGTTCCAGAACATCGCGCCGATCAGCGCTCCGAACACCACGGCCGGCGTCACCAGGTCCTTGTTGATCAAGCCCTTGCCGATCGTGTCGGCGACATTGTGCAGCGATGGCCACTTGAGCGCGAGGAAATAGGCAGCGAAGTTGAAGAAGGCGGCGAACGCCACTGCCCAGACCGGGCTGATCACCCGCGTCCCGACGACTGTCGCAATCGAGTTCGCGGCGTCGTGCAGGCCATTCAGGAAGTCGAACGCCAGCGCTACGACAATTAGGCCGGCGAGAAGCGGGAAGGCGAGCTGGTACACGCGCGGATCCGGCTAAGCGTGGTCGATCACGATGCCGTCAATCTCGTTGGCGACATCCTCGAAGGCATCGGTGATCCGCTCGAGATGCTTGTAGATTTCGCGCGCGACCATGAATTGCATCGGCGTCCCGCTATGCTCTTGAAACGCTTTCTTGAGCCCCGCCGCGTGGACGACGTCGGCGTCGCTTTCTAGCCGCACGAGCTTTTCCGTGAGCCCATGGATCTTCGGGCCATTGCGCGAAATGTCGCGAAGCATCGGGATTGCCTGGGCGGTCAGCCCCGCGGCCTCGACGATGATCTTCACCATCTGCTTCATCTCGGGTTCGAAGCTCGGGAGCTCATAGAGGGCGATCGCCCGCGCCGTATCCTGCATCTCGTCAATCGCATCGTCCATCTTCCCGATCAGCGACGTGATCGCGCCGCGATCGAACGGCGTCAGGAAGGTCTGGCGAACGGAACGCAGGACCTGGCGGATGATGTCGTCGGCCTCATGCTCCCGCTTGTTGATCTCGGCGATCGGCTTCTGCGGGGGAGCGCTGCCTTCTGCTAGCTCGGCGAGGGCAGCCGCCGCCGCGACGAGCGTCGCCGCATGCGCCTCGAACATCCCAAAGAAGTCGCTCGACCTCGGGAGAAGGCGCTGGAACCAGTTGAACATATTTCCCCCTCCTGAGCCGTCGACCGCTTAGTGGACGGCCCGGCAGAGGGCAACCGGCGCTTGTCTATGAAGCGGGCTTGACGAACCTCAGCGCATATTGGTCGGTGTGGCCGCGGATCGACGGATCGAAGATCGGCTTGGTATGATCGTCACCCGTCCGGCGCAGGAAATTGCCCTCGGCAGCGAGCTTGAACCCGACCGAGGTCACTTCCTTCACAACCTGGTCGCGATTGATGCGGTGCATCTTGGCGATGTCGGTCGCGCTCAATCCGGCCGGCCCCTCATGGTCGAGGATGAAGAACGTACCGCCGGGCTTCAGCGCTTTGTAGACCGCGCGGTCGAAGGCGACCGTATCCACGGCTTTGCCGCCCGGCCCGTACTGGTCGATCTTGAGATCATGATAGTTCTGCGTCACCCAGGCGAGGTCGAGCGGCTTTGGAAAATCGACCGTGCCGAACGGCTTCACGTCGAGCGAGACGTTCTTCCATTTGCCCTCGGCGAGCATTTTCTGGTCGTCCTTGACGCTGTCGTTCCAGCCGGCATTCTCGATCGTGTAGATGTGACCGGACGGCCCGACGACATCGCTCAGCATACGTGTGAAATAGCCGCCGGCAGGATAAAATTCGCCGACGGTCATGCCGGCCTTCACGCCTGAGAATGCTAGTGTTTCTGCAGGTTTGCGGAGCGGGTCGGCGGCGCGATAGCCGGCCGGCCGCGCGGTGTCGGCGACCGCCTGCTCAATCGTGGTTCCGGGCTGAGGCGCGGCTGCATGGCAGCCGACGACGGGCAACGTGACGAGCGCGAGTAGGGCAAGACGGCGCATGGAATAGCTCCCCTGTGTGGACCAGCAGCGCCATAGCGGGTCGTTCGACCGGCGGAACGGTCTTTCGACCGGCGGTCAAAGCTGGTCGGCGAACTCGCTCAACAGGCGGTGGTAAAGGTCGCGCTTGAAGGGAACGATGACGTCGGGAAGGTGCTGCGGGTCGATCCACCTCCACTCACGGAACTCGGGATGCGCGGTTTCGATGTTGATGTCGCGGTCATGTCCGAGGAAGCGCGCCAGGAACCAGTCCTGCTCCTGGCCCACCCAATGCTCCTTCCAGATGACGCCGATGAGTTCGTCCGGAAGCCGGTACTTCAGCCGCTCCGGGCATGTGGCGATCCGTTCAACGAGGTGCGGCGGGATTCCGGTTTCTTCCTCCACCTCGCGGAGAGCCGCCAGCCAGGGATCGTGCTCTCCTTCGTCGATGCCGCCCTGCGGCATCTGCCATGCATCGGCGCTATTATCGATCCGAGCGCCGACCCATACCTTGCCTTGTGAATTGAGAAGCATCACGCCGACTCCGCGGCGGTACTCGCCGTTGTCGCTCACCGCGCCCGCTCCACCCACGGTTTCAGGTACGTCATGCATCGCGCAAAGTCCTCCTGGCCCGAGGGGATGCCCTTGCGCAAATTGAGGAAGCCGTGGATCGTTCCCGGCGCCTCCCAATAGATTGTCTCGACGCCCGCCTCGGCGCAACGCGCGGCGTAGGTGCGGCCCTGATCGCGGATCGGGTCGAGCCCCGCAGTCGTGACGAACGTCGGCGGTAACCCCGCAGCGCCCTTCAGAAGCGGAGAGTAGCGCCAGTCGTCCGTCGGCCCCGCATAGCTCTCTTCGAACCAGTCCATGCTGTCCTTCGTCAGCAGGTGACCCTCGCAGTATTGCTCATAGCTCGGGTAGCGCACGCACGGATCAGCGGCCGGATAGATCAGCCACTGGCCAAGGACCGGCACATTCGCGGGTTCCTCGCGAAGCGCAGCGGAGACGACGGCGCAAAGATTCCCGCCCGCGCTGTCGCCCGCCAGGAAGAGTCCCGTCGGCGTCCGGCCAAGCCCTTCCGCGCCCGACGCTACCCACCTCGCCGCCGCAACTGAATCCTCGAACGCGGCGGGGAAGGGAGACTCGGGCGCGAGGCGGTAATCGACCGCGACCACCGCCACGTCGAGCTCGATCGCGACGTCGATGCAGAAGGGCTCGTGGGTCTCGAGGTCGCCGATCACCCAGCCACCGCCGTGGATGAACAGCAGCAACGGCTCGGGGCCCCGCTCGGCCTTCGCGTCGTAGAGCCGCATCGGGCAGGGGCCGACGATGTCCTTCCGAACGGCGATCTCGCGCGCCGGCGGCTCGAAGGCGTGCCGCGATGCGATCATCATCTTTCGAGCGGCTTCCGCTCCGACCTCATGGCCCTTCGGTCGGTTGAGGCTCTCGATGTAATCGAGGAACTTCCGGACGTCGGGGCGGATGAAGGGCTCGGATGCGCTCACGAGCGATGCTCGAGGCTCTTCTCGAGCGTCTGGAATCCGCCCTCCAGGCCGTCGGCGTTCGCCAGATAGACGGCGACGGCGGCAAGGTGCCAATTCAGCTCTTTGACGAGTTCGGGATGCGCTCGGAGCGCTGCTGCGGTCTGCGCTGCAGCGACCGGATCGAGCTTCAGCGAGCAAGTGGGCGGGAGTAGGACAAGATATTGAGCGCCCTCTTGCTGGATGTTCCGGTCCCCGCATTGCTTGCGGATCTGATCCTGGAGGGCATTGGGGATGATTTGGCGAACATGCTCCCGATAGGGCGTCGCAACCGCATTGAACCCGACCGGCTCATAGTCCGCGGTCAGGACCACAGCCAGGTCGCGGCGGATCCTCGGATCGTCGATGTCGCGGAGCTTGTCGCCGCCAAATGCCATTGTCCAATCCTGAGCGTTGATTCCGATCCCGTAGATCTGGCTCGCTTGATAGGCGGCGATGACGAACTGATTGTCGCTGACGTGCGCATCGCCGCTCCAGCCCGCAAAGGCCTGCTCGGCGTAGCGCTTCGTCGTGGCGTAGTAGGTTCGCGCGGAGTCGAAAAACTTCAGCTGGTTCTGTAGCTCGGGCCGCCATTGCTCGAGCAGCCGGTTCGTCGCGTCCTTCTGGAGCCGCGCCTGGTTCCAGTTGGCGACCTCGGTGCCGATGAACACGCCGAGCACGACGATCGCGAACTCGATCGCGATCGCGGTCCAGTTCTGCGTGCGAAGGTTCGCCGTCAGGTTGCGCAGGATCATTGCCTTGCCCGCGCATCGAAGTCGATTCGGTCCAGCGCGAGCTGCACGCGATTGCGGAAGATCCCGACGATGAAAACGAACGATGCGACGGACGCGCGGTGCCAGCGCAGCTCTTTCACCAGCTGAGGCTCCGCGCGGAGATCAGCCGCCGCGGCCTTCCACCGTTCCGCTGGAAAGTCGAGGTCGCAGGTTGCTGGGAGCAAGGTGTCGATTGCGGGCCCGCGCAAGATGTAATCGCCGCAATGAGCCCGGATCGCATCCTGAATATCTTGCGGGATGACCTCACGCACGTGCTGTCGGTAGGGCGTCGCGACATAGCTTTGGTTGAGCTGGCCGAAATCGAGCGCCATCACTCCGGCGAGATCGCTTCGAAGAACCGGATCGGCCAGCCGCGATAGTTCGCCGCCGCCATAGATTTGTGTCCAACTGCCACCGTTGATCGCAAGTTGTGTGATCTGGCTGGCTTGGTATGCGGCAATGACGAACTGTTCGTCGCTGACCTTGGGGTCGTCCGCCCAGCCGGCAAATGCTGTGTCGCCGTAATGCCGCGCGGTAGCGAAATAACGCTCGGCCGACCTTAGCCCTTCCTCAAATTGCGCGAGGCCAGGTCGCACTTCCGCGACCATCTGCTCCGCTTCGTGCCGCTCGACGGCTGCCTGGTTTCGGTTTGCAACCCAGGTGCCGATAAATACGCCAACGATGACGATCACCAGCTCGATGACGATCGTCATCCAGTGCTGATCTCTCAGGCTGATCGTCATTCGCCGCACAAACATTCGCTGAGGCCCCCCTCCTGCGTGTTCGTGCGGCAATGACTATAGAAGAGGTGGCGAAACGCAACGGGCCGTCCTATCCTTAATACTTATGGCCACAGCCTCGCACCGCGTCACCGAAACCGAAGCCACCGCCCGTCCGCCGCAGGAAGCGGTCGTCGTCCGCTTCGCCGGAGATAGCGGCGACGGCATGCAGCTGACTGGCGGACAGTTCACCTTGTCCACAGCGCTTGCGGGCAACGACCTCGCGACCTTCCCGGACTTCCCGGCCGAGATCCGCGCGCCGCAGGGCACGACCTTCGGGGTCAGCGCCTTCCAGATCAATTTCGGCTCGTGCGCGATCGATACCGCCGGCGACCAACCTGACGTGCTGATCGCGATGAACCCCGCCGCGCTGAAGACCAACGCCAAGGAGGTCCGCGAAGGCGGCCTGATCATCGCCGACGAGGGCGAGTTCACGCAACGGAACCTTGCCAAGGCCGGCTACGACCAAAGCCCGCTTGAGGACGGCACTCTCGCCCGCTGGCAGGTCGTTCACTTCAACATCTCGCAGCTGACCCTCGATGCCGTGAAGCCCTTCGGCCTCGGCAACAAGGAGGCGCTCCGCTGCAAGAACATGTGGACGCTGGGCTTGGCGCTCTGGATGTTCGACCGCGATCGCCAGCCGATCGTCGACTGGCTGAAGACCAAGTTCGCAAAGGCGCCGGAGCTTGCCGAGGCGAACATAGCCGCGCTTAACGCCGGTCACGCTTATGGCGAGACCGCCGAGATGGGCGCTCCGTTCAAGCAGCATCATCTGGCGCCGGCCCCTGCGGAGCCCGGCCTCTATCGCACCGTCACCGGAGCCGAGGCTCTCGCGCTCGGCCTCGTCGCGGGGTGCCAGCTCGCCGGGCTCAACATGTTCTTCGGCTCCTATCCGATCACGCCCGCGAGCCCGCTGCTGCACCATCTGGCGCGGCTGAAGGAGTTCGGGATCACCACCTTCCAGGCGGAGGACGAGATCGCCGCGGCCTGCGCTGCGCTCGGCGCAAGCTATGCCGGGCAGCTCGGCATCACGTCGTCATCCGGCCCGGGGATCGCGCTCAAGATGGAGGCGATCGGGCTTGCCGTCATGACAGAGCTTCCTTTGGTGATCGTCAATTCGCAGCGCGGCGGGCCGTCGACCGGCCTTCCGACCAAGACCGAGCAATCCGATCTCTACCAGGCGGTTTACGGCCGCAACGCGGACTCGCCCGTGCCGGTGATTGCCGCGCGTTCCCCCGCGGACGCGTTCGAATGTGCCATCGAGGCGTGCCGCATCGCCACCCGCTACATGACTCCGATCATGCTCCTGACCGACGGCTATATCGCCAATGCCGCCGAGCCTTGGCGCGTGCCGGACATGGGCAATTTTGAGCCGTTCCCGGTGAGTTTCTTCGACACGCCGCCGGCGGAAGGCGAGGGAGTCATGCCTTATTCGCGCAACGGGGATCTCGCGAGGCCGTGGATTAGGCCCGGTACGCCGGGCCTCGAACATCGCATCGGCGGGATCGAGAAGGCGCCGGGCACCGGCAACATCGACTATCGCCCCGAAGTGCATCAGGAGATGACCAACACCCGCGTCGGCAAGGTGATGGGGATCGCCAACTCCATCCCCGACCAGGAAATCTGCCTTGGGCGCGAAGGAGCTGAGCTTGCGGTAGTCGGCTGGGGCTCGACCTTCGGCCCGATCCACCAGGCGGTGCGGCGGTCGCCGGGCCGCGGGCAGGACGTCGCCCACGTCCATGTCCGCCACATCTGGCCAATGCCCAAAAATATGTCTGTCCTATTGAAGAGCTTCAAACGTATCCTCGTGCCCGAGATGAACATGGGCCAGTTCAAGACCGTGCTCCGCGACCAGTTCCTGGTTGACGCGAAATCGCTGACCAAGGTCAGCGGCCACCCGTTCCGGATCGCCGAGATCGAGGCGGCGATCGATGCGGCGCTTTCGGCTTAAGTTCATGGCAAAAGCGCTGCTCTCCGTGAACTTAGTGAACTTAAGCGGGGAACCGCAGTGAAACAGATCAACGTCTGGCCGATGCTGATCCTCCTCATCTGCGTGATATTGCTCGTAATTTGGCTGAGGCCCCACTGATGAACGACATGACCACCATCACCACTGCCAAGGACTGGGCAAGCGACCAAGAGGTGCGCTGGTGCCCCGGTTGCGGCGATTATGCGGTGCTGAAAGCCGTGCAGCGGACCATGCCTGACCTCGGCATCGCGCGAGAGAAGACGGTGTTCATCAGCGGCATCGGCTGCTCGAGCCGCTTTCCTTATTACATGGCGAGCTACGGCTTCCACACGATCCACGGCCGCGCGGCGGCGATCGCTACGGGCGTCAAGCTCGCCAATCCCGAGCTCGATGTGTGGATCATCACCGGCGACGGCGATGCGCTGTCGATCGGCGGCAACCACACGATGCACGTGCTTCGCCGCAACCTCGACTGCCAGATCCTGCTGTTCAACAATGAGATCTACGGCCTCACCAAGGGGCAATATTCGCCGACCAGCCGCGTCGGGACGCGTTCGCCCTCGACTCCGTTCGGCTCGGTCGACCGGCCGGTGACGCCCTGCGCTTTTGCGCTCGGATCGGGCGCGCGCTTCATTGCCCGTGGGATCGACGTCCACAAGAATCTCCCCGACGTGCTCAAGGCTGCACATGCGCACCGCGGCGCGAGCTTCGTCGAGATCTTCCAGAACTGCATCGTCTACAACGACGACGTCTTCGCCTCCTTCACCGAGAAGCAGGCGGCCGACGAAAAGCAGCTGTGGCTCAAGCCCGGCGAGAAGATGCTGTTCGCCGGCGGCAGCAAAGGCCTGGCCCTGGACGCCGAGAATTTGCGGCTGAAGGTCGTCCCCGGCGACGACCCTAACGTTATCGTCCATGATCCGGCGAACCGGCAGGTCGCGGCGATGCTGATCCTGATGCCGCAGGAGGGCTTCCCGATCGCTCTGGGAGTGATCTACGAGGATCCGGCGCCGACCTTCGAGAGCGCGGTGATCGAGCAGAACGAGGCCGCTGCGGCAGGGAAGACGCCCGATCTCCAGGCGCTCGTCTCCAAGGGGCAGACCTGGCAGGTCGAAAAGGAGCCGCACCAGCTTTGATCTGCGGCTGCTGATTGGACAATTTGACGCACAGCCTGGTCGGCGCCCTTCTCGGGCGCATGGGCCTCAAGCGCCTGTCGCCGCGGGCAATGCCTGGGCTGATCATCGCCGCCAACCTGCCCGACATCGACAGCTTCATCGCGAAGCCGCTCGGCCTCTCGCCACGCACTTTCCACCGCGGCTTCACGCATGGGATCGGCGGCCTCGTGATCATGCCGTTCGTGGCAGTCGCAATCATATGGCTCTGGGAAAAATTGCGGCCGGGCAAGGATGGGCCGCTCAAGCTCGGTGGCCTGCTGCTGGCCTGCTCCATCGGCGTGCTCAGCCATCCGCTGCTCGACTTCCTCAACACCTATGGCGTCAGGCTGCTCGAGCCGTTCTCGCACCGCTGGTTCTACGGCGACACGCTGTTCATCATCGATCCGTGGATCTGGCTGATGCTGATCCTCGGGCTCGAATTCTCCTGGCGCGCCGAGCGGCTGAAGAGAAACTGGGAACGGCCAGCCGCTTACGCCTTCTGCGGCGTGCTCGCCTACATCGGCGTCAACGCCGGGATCTCGGTTCGCGCCGTTGCTGCGACCCGGCCACTGGTGGAACGCGTCGGCAATCCGACGATGGTCGTGGCAGGCGAGGTGCCGCTCGAGTTCTGGAGGCGGCAAGTGATGTGGCGCACCGACAAGCTCGCCGGAAGCGCCGAATATCAGCCCTTCGGCGGCGCCACGCTCGATAGGCGCATCGTGCCGCTTAACCTCGATGATGCGCGTCTTGCTTTGGCTGCGCGGACCGACGCCGATGTTTGCAACTTCCTCTTCTGGTCGCGGATGCCGCTGGTCGTCGATCTCGACGGCAAGGCCTATCTCAGCGACCAAAGATTTCCGGCGCTTCGCCGCACCACGTTCATGGTCCCGCTCGACAAGCGGTAAATGAATTCATAACTGCGCCGGTATGAGCACGCGCGGCGAGCATCTGTTGCGCGCAGACCGCGGTTTCGCGACCGGCGGCGGGAGTCTTGCGCGGCTCATTGCTCCCGCCTTCGCCAAGGTGCTGGACCAGATCGATCGCCGTCTCGTGAAAGGCGGCATCGACGCGACTCTGCCTGACGGCGCCAAGCGCCGTCTCGGTTTTCACGGGAAGGGTCCCAAAGCCATCGTCCGGCTGTCGAGCTGGCGGGCCCTGGTTCGCCTCGCCACTTCGGGCTCGGTCGGCTGGTACAAGGCGTGGACGCTAGGCGAATGGTCGAGCCCGGACCCCGTCACGGTGTTCGAGCTCTTTTCGGCCAATGCGGTGGCGCTCGGGAACGTGGGCCGAGCGAAAGGCGTGTTCCGCTGGGTCAACGCGCTGGCGCACCGGCTGCGCGACAACGCTCCCGCCAAGGCCAAGGAAAACATCGCCGCCCACTATGACCTCGGCAACGATTTCTATTCGGCGTGGCTCGACGCCACGATGACCTACAGCTGCGCGCGCTTTGCGTCGGCAAAGGACTCCCTGGAGGAGGCGCAGCTTCGCAAGGTCAACATGCTTCTCGATCGGCTCGAGCTTCGGCCGGGACAGCGCTTGCTCGAGATCGGCTGCGGTTGGGGGACGCTCGCGATCGAAGCGGCGAAGCGCGGCGCATCGGTCGTCGGGCTGACGCTTTCACTGGAGCAGAAGGCTTGGGCCGAGCGGAAGATCGCCGAAGCCGAACTCCAGGACCGGATCGAGGTGCGCCTTCAGGATTATCGCGACACTGCCGAGCAGTTCGATGCGGTCGCATCGGTCGAGATGGTCGAAGCAGTGGGGCGGCGCTGGTGGGGAGCCTATCTCGACGGCGTCGCCCGTAACTTGAAGACCGGCGGACGCGCCGCGCTCCAGTTCATCTCGATCGATGACCGGATTTTCGATCGCTATGCAAGCAATGCAGATTTCATCCAGACCTACATCTTTCCGGGTGGACTGCTGCTGGACGAGCCGCAATTCGAGGCGCTTGCACTGGAGCGGGGCTTAGCCTGGCGCGACCGCGACGGCTTCGGCCGCGACTATGCCGATACGCTGAAGCGATGGCGCGAACGCTACGACCAGGCGGTGACTCGACGGGCGCTCCCGGGCTTCGAGGACGCCTTCCACAAGCTCTGGCGCTACTACCTCATGTATTGCGAGGGCGGGTTTCGCGGCGGTTCGATCGACGTCGCGCAAGTAACGCTGGTGAAATCAGCGAGCTGAGCAGCAACACCAGCGCGGCGAGACTGGTCGCAGCTCCGATCATTTCCGCCGAGGTCCAGATGAGCTTTCGAATGCAGCCGGACCCTTCGTGAGCCAGCAGCGCCGTCCGCGGCGCGGGGAAGGTTGAGACAGGGGTGCCGCCGCATGTGACCTGCCATGCCGGGAAGTAGAAGACCGGCTCGACAGTGACCTTGCCGTCAAATTGTGGCCGCGGGTGTGCCAATGCAACCTGGAGCGCCCATTTCGATGGCCAACTGTAGGGCCGCTCGCCGGGCGGCAAATTCTCTGGAACGTCCGGATGATATTGTCGCATGACGCTATCGCCGAAGGTCGGAGCCTCGGGCTCCGCGGCAATGATGAAGCAGGCTATCAGGGCGAAGGTCGTCCAAAGTACCAGCCACGGCACGCGCCGCGCCGGTGCGAGCATCACGGCAGTGACGAGCGTCAGCTCGGCGACCGGCAGCAGGCGAAATGGGAATTGGACCCACCTTAGGAGGGGTAGCGACCACAACAGGGGCACAGCGCCGACCGCAAGGACGATGCAGACGATCGTCCATACGGCCCAAGGGGAACGCACACGGACTGCAAGGCCGACGGCGGGAATTGCGAGTGCCGCACCGACGAGCATCACGGCGCGGAAGGTCTGTCCGGACCATGCGCCAGAGCGCCACACGCTCCAGCTTGAGGGCTGCAGATAAGAGAGCGACCACAGATCGGCACTGCTACGATACGGCTCGAGCAGGAACGCCGGCAGCAGGTAGATGGAGGAGAGCGCGACACCGAGCGCCAGTGCTGCCGCAATCCTCGCCAGCGTCTGCGGCGAATGGCGGGCATTCAAAAACGCGTATGGGGCAAACAGGAATAGCGAAGCGAGCATCGTCAGCGGCAGATGGCTCATGATCAGCGCGGCGTATGCGAGGGCGGTCCACGCGAGAGCGCGCTGCCGCCTTTGGATGATCTGCCGAATTCCCCAAAGCACGAACGGCAGCATCGCGGTGGCAACAAACTCCGCGAGTGCGCCGCGCATATAGAAATTGAACAAGTGATAGGGCGCAATCATGAACAGCAGCGCTCCGACCCATGGTCGTTGCGTCTGGTCCTTCAGCCACAGGTAGACTCCGGCGCCCGACAGCAACATCGCGGCGAAGAAAGCCCCGATCAGCGCGAGGTACGTTCCGATCCCCGTCAGCGCGAATGCCGAGGCGAGGTAGAAGCCGAGCGGCGGATAATAATAGAACACCGGTGAGCCGAGTCCGTCGTGCGATAGCGGCAGCCAACGCGGGTAAAGCGATCCGTTGCCCATTTCGCGCGCGAATTGCTCGAGCCACACGAGGTCGATCCAGAAGCTGTCGTTCAATCGAACGGGACCGAATGCCGCAGGCAGCGACGTCAGCATGGCCGTTGCGACCAGGATTGCAGCGACTGCAAGTCCCCGGAAGCGCCCGCTCGCTTCGCCAGCATTGGCGCTAATTTGCCTCGATCCCAACCACTCGAACGACACGCCCGCTCCGTCGCTCCCATCTTCGAAGCGAAGGCATTCTCATCTTTTGTTTGAGATTGTGTTTACCAACAAGCCACGACCGAACGGCGACCGCCGCCGGAAGGTCGGGTGAGCTCTACCGGCCTACAAGCTTAGCAGGGCTCACCCGTGCTCGGCACAGGGGCAACATTGCACCGAGCAATACGCAAATACGAATTACTCAGAAAACCCCTGGCCGCATCGTCCAAAACCTGCCTGGAGACATGCGATGGCTCCCGCCGCACATACGGCTCCGACAGCCGTCCGCGATTCAATAGGGATTAACTAAGGTTTGAGCAACGGTTAGTTGACAGAAAAATTACGTCCGTCGGACAGCACTGCAATAGATTTCCGGGGGTCAGAATCGAGAAGGCCCGCCCTCTTCGCGAAGAGCGAGCCTTCAGGTTGGGGAGCTTGCCCCAGCTCCCTCAAGCGATTCTACGCCTTGACCGGCAAACGTGCAACTCAGGCCTCGACGCGGACCTTTTCGCCGGCGGCTGTTTCGCTCGTGAGCAGGTCGAGAATCGCCTTCGCGACGACCTCGGGCGGTTTCACGTTTTCCGGTTCTTCGCCTGGGAAGGCGAGTGCGCGCATCCGGGTCCGAGTCGCTCCCGGATCGACGACATGCACGCGCATCCGGCCGCTGTGAGCGGTCTCGTCGGCATACGCGCCGAGTAAAGTCTCGAGCGCCGCCTTCGACGAGCCGTATGCACCCCAGAAGGCCCGCGGCTCGCCGCCGACGGACGACGTGAGCGCAACGACATCCGCGCGATCGGCACGCTTCAGAAGCGGGTCGAAGGCGGCGATGAGCGCCTGGTTCGCGAGCAAGTTGAGGCTCAGCAGCCGCGAATACTCTTTCGGATCGATGTCCTGCACCGGGGTGAGCGACCCGAGCATCGCCGCATTGAGCACGAGGATGTCGAGCTTCTCCCATCTTTCGGCGACGGCTCCAGCGAGCTTGCCGATGCTTTCGCCGTCGGTGAGGTCGAGCGGGGCGATCGACGCAGTCCCGCCGGCTGTGTGAATTCGATCCTCCACTTCCTCCAGCGAACTCGCCGTTCGCGCGACGAGGATGACGTGGGCGCCCGCTGCAGCGAGCGCTTCGGCGGTCGCCGCGCCGATGCCGCGCGACGCGCCGGTGACCAGCGCGAGGCGGCCGGAGAGACTTTTCGAATCGATCATGGCGCCGCGTCTAGCGGCTTAGCGACTGGCCACCAAAGTCAGTCCTGCCGCACCTTCCTTTTCGGTGACATCGGTCAGGCTTGTCGGATAGGCGCCGGTGAAGCAGGCGTCGCAGCGCTGCGGCTGGGCGGCATCACGCTCCTCGCCGAGCGCGCGGTAAAGACCTTCGATCGAGATAAAGGCGAGACTGTCGGCGTTGATATAGTCGCGCATCTGCTCGACGCTCATCTGCGCCGCGAGGAGTTTCGCGCGCTCTGGCGTGTCGACTCCGTAGAAGCAGCTGTGCCGGGTCGGCGGCGATGCGATTCGCATGTGCACCTCGCGAGCGCCGGCGTCGCGCATCATCTGCACCAGCTTCACGCTCGTCGTGCCGCGGACGATGGAATCGTCGACCAGCACGATGCTCTTGCCCTGGATGAGCGCGGAATTGGCGTTGTGCTTCAGCTTCACGCCGAGGTGGCGCACTTCCTGGCTCGGCTGGATGAAGGTGCGGCCGATATAGTGCGAGCGGATGATCCCGAGCTCGAACGGGATTGCGCTCGCCTGGCTGAATCCGATTGCCGCGGGAACGCCGCTATCGGGCACCGGCACAACATAGTCGGCGTCCACCGGCGCTTCGCGCGCAAGCTCCCCACCGATGTTCTTGCGAACTTCGTAGACAGACATGCCGTCGGCGATCGAATCCGGGCGTGAGAAATAGATGTGTTCGAAGATGCAGGGGCGGGGCGCCACTTTCTCGAATGGCCGGAAGGAACGGATCCCATCGTTGTTGACGAGGATCACTTCGCCTGGATCGACATCCCGAAGGAAGCTTGCGCCGATGACGTCGAGGGCGACCGTTTCGCTGGCGAAGATCGTCGCTTCGCCGAGCTTGCCCATGACCAAAGGACGGATTCCCAGCGGATCGCGGCAGGCGATGAGACCCTGCTCGGTGAGCACAACCAGCGAGTACGCCCCTTCGACCTGTTTCAGCGCGTCGGTCAGTCGGTCGAGCGTATTGGCTCGATCGGATGTCGCGACGAGGTGGATGATGACCTCAGTGTCGCTGGTCGACTGGAAGATCGAACCGCGGCGGTTGAGCGTACGCCTCAGCTTCATCGCGTTCGAGAGGTTGCCGTTCTGAGCGAGCGCAAACCCGCCTTCAGCGAGCTCGGCGAACAGCGGCTGGACGTTGCGAAGACCGGGCCCGCCTGCGGTGGAATAGCGCACGTGGCCGATCGCCGATCGGCCCGCGAGCATCCGCATCACCTCATCGCGATCAAAGTTGCCGGCGACCTGGCCCATCGCTCGGTGAGAGTGGAAATGCTTGCCGTCGAAGCTCGTGATTCCGACCCCTTCCTGGCCGCGGTGCTGGAGAGCGTGCAATCCCAAGGCAACGAAGCTAGCGGCGTTATCGGCACCCCAGATGCCGAAAATGCCGCATTCCTCGCGCAGCTTGTCATCATCGAACGGATTGGTCGTCAGCATCAGTTTGGGTCCCCGACTACCCAGAGGCTCGCTGTTGAACCCGGCATATAGGCAGCGGCGGCGCGCTTGTCGCCCCCGCCCTGAATAAAGCGTGAAATCTTAACCGCTTAGCAGAACGGACTGCCGCTTAGCCCTTGTAAAGCACCGGGAATTTTTGGCGCAGCGCGCCGATCTTTGGACGGTCATTGACGACGATATACGGTAAATAGGGGTGCTTGCGCGCGAAACCCTGGTGATAGGCCTCGGCAGGGTAGAAGCCGCCGCTTTCGATCTTCGTCGCGATCGGCGCCTTATAGATGTGCGCGGCATTCAGCCGCGCGATGAACGCCTTTGCGAACCGCGCCTGCTCGGCATTCTGCGGGAAAATCGCAGAACGGTAACTGTGGCCGATATCCGGCCCCTGCCGGTCCACCTCGGTCGGGTTGTGCGCGACGGTGAAATAGACCTGCAGAAGCTGCGCGTAACTGACTTGCGTGGGATCGAAAGTGATCTTGACCGCCTCGGCATGGCCGGTGCCCTCCGAGCTCACCTGATCGTAGGTCGCGTCCTTGGCGCTTCCGCCCGCGTAACCTGAGACGACGCTGGTTACGCCCTTCACATGCTCGAAGACCCATTCCATTCCCCAGAAGCACCCGCCGGCGAGGACCGTGGTCTCGGTTCTGGGTGCGGCATGCGCTGGGCTTGCCGCAACAGCGGCAGCGATCAGAGGTGAAGCGAACTTCATCCGTGTTCCTTTTTCAATTGCGGCCACCGTTACGGTTCCGACATTTACAGATGCTGGACGGCGCGGCGCGAGCGCGGCTAGGACGATACTGACACGGAGGTAAGCAATGCCGACCTACACAGCGCCGGTGCGCGACACCCGCTTCATCCTTGAGAGCGTGCTCGACATTGGGCGTTATTCCAACCTGCCGGGCTTCGCCAATGCGACGCCTGACCTGATCGAGGCCATTCTCGCGGAAGCGGGCCGGTTTGCTGCCGAGGTGCTGCAGCCGCTGAACCGCATCGGCGACGAAGTCGGCTGCAAGCGCAACGAGGACGGCTCCGTCACTACGCCTCCGGGATTCAAGGAAGCCTACGACCAGTTCGTCGAGGCAGGCTGGCCGACGCTGACGGGTCCCGAGGAATATGGCGGGCAAGGAATTCCGCAAGTCGTCGGCACCGCGGTCACCGAGTACATCCTGTCGGCCAACCACAGCTTCGAGATGTACCAGGGCCTGACTTCTGGCGCGATCGCATCATTGCTTGTGAAGGGAAGCGACGAGCTCAAGCAGAAATATGTCCCGACGATGATCACCGGCCGCTGGACCGGGACGATGAACCTTACCGAGCCGCATTGCGGCACCGACCTTGGTCTCTTGAAGACGCGCGCCGAACCGAACGACGACGGCAGCTATTCGATCACAGGCACCAAGATTTTTATCTCGTCGGGCGAGCACGACCTTAGCGACAACATCATCCATCTGGTGCTCGCCAAGCGCTCCGGGGCTCCCGACAGCGTCAAGGGTATCTCGCTATTCGTGGTGCCTAAGTTTCTGGTGAACGATGATGGCTCCATCGGCGAACGCAACGCCGTCAGCTGCGGCGCGCTCGAGAAGAAGATGGGCATCCACGGCAACGCGACCTGCGTGATGAATTACGACAGCGCGAAGGGATGGCTGGTTGGTGAACCAGAGAAGGGTCTGGCCGCCATGTTCATCATGATGAACGCTGCCCGCCTCGGCGTCGGCCTGCAAGGTATCGCCCAGGGCGAGGTCGCCTATCAGAATGCCGCCGCTTACGCCCGCGAGCGCCGGCAGGGCAGGGCGCTGAGACCCGACGAACGCGAGGAGGCCGCCAAGGCCGACGCCATCATCGTACATCCGGACGTTCGGCGGATGCTGATGGAAGCACGCGCTTGGAACGAGGGCGGACGTGCGCTCGTCCTCTGGGGCGCGCTCCAGGTCGACCTGATGCGCCGGTCCCCGGACGAAGCCGAGCGCCAGCAAGCCGACGATCTGCTCGGGCTGATCACGCCGGTGATCAAGGGCTATCTCACCGACAAGGGGTTCGAGGCTGCGGTCTACGCGCAACAGATCCTTGGCGGTCACGGTTACATCCGCGAACATGGGATGGAGCAGTTCGTTCGCGATGCGCGGATCACGCAGATCTACGAAGGCACCAACGGCATCCAGGCGATGGACCTCGTCGGCCGCAAGCTGCCTAAAGACGGGGGACGCGCTGTTCGCGCTTTCTTCGAGCTAGTCGGCCGCGAGATCGCGGAAGCGAACGCTGTGGGCGATCCCGCAGGCGTTGCCTCGGCGCTCGAGCCAGCGCTTCAGGACCTGCAGGCCGCGACCATGTGGCTCGCGCAGAATGGCATGGCCAATCCGGACAACGCCGGAGCCGGCGCCTATCCGTACATGGAGCTGATGGGCGTGGTTTCGCTGGGATGGATGTGGCTCAAGATGGCGCGCGCTTCCGCGAAGGCGCTTGCCGAAGGTGCTGAGGACCGGCAGTTCCACGAAGCCAAGCTCACGACAGCCCGCTTCTACGCAGATCGCGAGCTCCCGGTTTCCAGCGCTCTCAGACGGAAGATCGAGGCTGGGGCGGAGACTCTGATGAAAATCCCGGCGGAGGCCTTCTAGGAAGCTGTTTTAGCTGGCGGCTTCGCGGCAGCGTCGAACGAAAATGCGGGCGATGGCGTGGATGGCCGTGCCGGGGGGAGCTTCACGGTGACCGAGGAATGATCTTGCGACGGAGCTTGGCCACAGCCCGCAACCGCGATGGCTAGCGACACTAGAATTGAAACACGCGGCAATTCCGCCTCCCCAATCACTTTTGGGTAGCCGTTCAGAAGCTAAGAATTCCTTGCGAAACGCCAGTCGTCGTCAGCGATTTGAACCAATGGCTATCGGCTGTTTAACACTGAACGAGTTGACCTAAGTGAATGGGTTAATTCCGCCATCAATGATATGTGGATAACTCCGGCTGCAGCGAGTCGCAGTCCAGCAGATCCGGCGGCCGGCTGTTGGGGGTGCCGCTATGGATGCGGATCTGAATTACTATCGTCGCAGGTCGGCGGAGGAACGCGCCGCCGCCGCCTCCGCTCGAGACTACAAGGTGCGAGACGTGCACCTTGAACTCGCCGCCGCGTACGAAGAACGCAGTGCGATCCTGGAAGCACAAAATGGAAATCAAAGGCTGCAACTTGTGCCGGCCGCTTAGGTGCCGAGACGCACAGCTAACGATTCTCCGTCTGGCCGGTATGGCTCACAAACAGGGTAAATTTTCGTTCAACCAAAAGCCTTCAATCGCTGTGAAGGCGCGCTGATGCATCTGTCATCTCCTCGATCATTTGTACGTGGGGAATCAAGATGCGTTTCAATCTGGGCTTTGCGGCGCTTGCCGCTCTCGTTGTGGCGACGCCGGCCGTCGCTCAACAGGCTTCAGCGACGGCGACTGCAAAGGGTGTCGTCCTCGAGCCGCTGACGCTTTCGTGGGTTTCGGACCTCGATTTCGGCACCGTCGCCGGTAGCGCGACTGCAGGTACTGTGTCGGTTGATCCCGATACCGCAATTCGCAGCGCGGCTGGCGGTGTGACGCTCGTGCCGAGCACGTTCTCGCGTGCTCGCTTCGACGGTCTCGGCCAGAGCGGGCAGACGGTCGGGCTGACACTGACTCCGCCCGCAGGCGCGGTCCTCGTCGGACCTGGCGGCGCGACCGTGAGTGTGAACAGCATGACTCTGGACGCCGGCGGTACGACCCGCGTGCTTCCGGGCAGCGGCGCGTTCACCGTCTATGTCGGCGGTGCGTTCGGCATTGCGGCCAACCAGGCGAACGGCACCTATTCGGCTCTGTTCCAGCTGACCGCCGACTATCAATAAACCCACTGGTTGTCGGTGGTTCGGGCGGCCGTCGCGGCTTAGGCTGCGGCGGCCGCTCCTGATTCTTTTTCCTGCTTTTTCGCCATTTATCTGAGGTTCAGTCAGACACGACGAGTCGAACTGCCGTTACGTTGAACGTCGAACCGCCGTCGCCGCCGGAGCGTTTTGTTCACCAGACGACACCGTTCCTCTGACGGAGAAGAATCATGTTTACGATCAAGAAAATCATTGGCCTCAGTGCAGGCGTTGCCGCGATTGCGGCCGCCGCGCCCGCCGGCGCTCAATATTATGGGTACAGCCGCTACGGTACGAACTACGGCTACAACAATTACGGCTACGGCATAAACACCAACGCTGCGGCTTCGCAATGCACCGCCGCGGTCCAGAGTCGTCTGTACAACCGGACGAGCCTGGGCAGCATCCTAGGGTCGCTCGTCGGCGTGCCGACCGCCCGTGGCCAGGTATTGTCGATTACGCAGGTAACCCCGCGCAACAACGGGATGATTCGTGTGCGCGGCCTCGCAAGCAGCGGCCGTTATGCGTCCAATGGCTATGGCCCATATGGCGTCGGAGCCTATGGCGCGCTCGGCTACGGCTACAACAACGCCGCCGACCTCAGCTTCCGCTGTGACGTCGGTTACAACGGCGCAGTCTACGACGTTCACATCAACCGCCGCTAAGCGGGCGGTAACTTGGCCAAGGAAGAGCGCCGGCATGTCCGGCGCTCTTTTCTTGTGTGCGCGGTTCAGCGAAGGGTAAGCGCTCGGCCTACAACCAGTTCGGGGATTCGCGCGTTCAGCCGTGCAAGCCTGAGGAATGAAGGATCAACATGGGTAAGCTTTCTGGCGGCCTATCGCCGCTTGGCCGAGTCATTGCCGCAGCCGGACTGTTTGGGGTTGTTGCTCTTTCGACACCGCTGATCATCGCGCCCACACCGGCCAGGGCAGCCACCGCTGCGCCTTTCGACGGCGAAATCGCGGATTTCTATCGCTCGCGCGGCGGAGCGCCTTTGTGGTTCGCACCCGGTGCGGGCAATGCGGCGCCCCAGCTGCTCCAGCTGCTTTCCACCGCGCAGGCCGATCACCTCAATCCCAAGCGGTATAATGTTCGCGCGCTTAGCCGTGCGGTCCAGGACGGGAGAAGCGGCAACCCCGCTGCCGTGCAACGCGCGGAGGCGATGCTCAGCGAAGCCTTCGTGGAATATGCCCGCGACCTCCGGCACGATCCCGGCGTGGGAATCATTTATGTCGATGCGGACCTGAAACCGGCGCCGCCCTCGGCGATGGAGCTGCTCACCGCGGCGGCACACGCAAATTCACTCGCGGACTACGTCCAGCAGATGGGGTGGATGAATCCGATTTACGCGAAGCTCCGTCAGGCGATCGCGAGCCGAATCTATGCCAACGCTGCGCAGTATCGCCTCCTGTCGCTGAACCTCGAGCGAGCGCGAGCGCTTCCAGCCGGCAACGGCCGCTATGTGATCGTCAATCCGCCAGCGGCGCGTCTCTACATGTATGAGAACGGCCAGGTGGTAGACTCGATGCGCGTCGTCGCCGGCCGGCCGGATCCGATCGCACAGACGCCGATGATGAATGCCTTCATCCGCTACGTCGCCCTCAATCCTTATTGGAATTCGCCGCCCGATATCACATCGCGCAAGCTCGCGCCGACCATCCTCAAGGAAGGACGCGCCTATTTCACCAAGCGGGGCTATGACCTCGTCGACAAGTTCGGGCCGGACGCCCACGTCCTCAACCCGATGTCCGTCGACTGGCATGCGGTCGCCGAAGGCCGTCTCAAGGTCAATCTCCGCCAGCGGCCGGGTCCCGCCAACTCGATGGGACGAATGAAGTTCATGTTCCCGAACCAGGCGGGAATCTGGCTTCACGACACACCGGAGAAGGAGAAGATCGAGGATGCGGCGCGCCTTGAGAGCAACGGCTGCGTCCGGCTCGAGGATGCACCGCGGTTCGAGCGCTGGCTGTTCAACGGCAGGCCGCCGAGTCCGAAGGGAGCGCGTCCGGAGCAGAAGGTCGAACTGCCGACCCCCGTGCCGCTCTACATCACCTATCTGACGGCGGTGCCGAGCGGCACTTCGATCGTGTATTTCAATGATTTCTACGGCAAGGACGCCGGCGAGGCGCGGCGGTTCGCGGGCCTCTAACTCTCATCCCGCTTCGCGCTGGTCGACGTACCAGGACGGCATCACGGCGGCGGAGCTGCGCTGCTCCTTCTTCGGCGCGAGGCGTGCAAGGTCGAACTGGCCGGTGAACTGAACCCCGAATTTCCCGGCCTGCGACCAGCGGACGGACCCGGTTACTGGGCCTACACCGATAATGTCGATTACGAGCTCGGTGCCCGGGGATACCGGCTGATCGCACTCGACCTGCGCGCCCATCGACGAAATGTTGCGCAGCTTGACCTCAAGGGTCTGGCCTCCGATCGACGTCATCGCCCTGCGCATCAGCAGGTGGCGCGGCTCGCGGATGCAGGCGAAGCCTTCGGCCTCGACCGTGACGCTGTTCGCCAGCTCCCGAGCCGTTTCGGCCGGCCCGGGCTTTCCGAAAATATAGCCCTGCACCATGCTGACGCCGAGCTCGCGGATGAGTTGAAGGTCGTCGTGGGTCTCGACGCCCTCCGCGCAAGTGTCCATTCCTAGCGTTTCCGCGAGGGTGACAATCGCGCGGATGATGGCCGCATTGCGGTTCGTCGTGGAAGCGGCGCCGCGAACGAAGCTCTGGTCGATCTTGATCTTGTCGAACGGCGCCTTTTTCAAATAGCCGAGCGACGAATAGCCGGTGCCGAAGTCGTCCAGCGCCAGCCGCACGCCGAGGCCCTTCAGCTTGGCAAAGGTCTCGTCGGTCGAATCGCCCTCGGCGAGGAACACACCCTCGGTGATTTCGAGCTCGAGCCGCTCGGCGCGAACGTTCGTTTCCGCTAGGTGCTTGCCGACCATGGCCGCCACGTTGGGGTCATTGAACTGCAGCGGCGAGAGGTTGACCGCCACACGGACATGATCCGGCCAGTGCGATGCCTCCTCGAGCGACGTGCGCAGCACCCATTCGCCAATCTTGCCGATCAAGCCGGCTTCCTCCGCAAGGGGGACGAACTTGGAGGGCGAAATGGCGCCGCGCGTCGGATGTTGCCAGCGGACCAGCGCTTCGAACCCGGAAATCTCTTCTCCGGCGGCGCGCACAACCGGCTGATAATGGACGGAAAGCTCGCCGCGCTCGACGGCCTGCCTGAGGTCGTTCTCGAGCAGCTGCCGTTCGGCCGCCTCGCTGTGCATCGACGGTTGATAGAAGCAATGCTTGCCGCGGCCTGCGCCCTTTGCTGCATAGAGCGCGAGGTCGGCGTTGCGGACGAGTGCGTCGGCGCTCGCACGTCCAGGATCACCGATCGCGATCCCGACCGACGCGCCGATCGTCACCTTGTGCCCTTCGATCTGATAGGGCCGGGACACCTGCTCGATCAGGGTGCGCGCAAGCGATTCTAAAAGGCCGATATCGACGGCGCCGGGCAGCACCGCCTGGAATTCGTCACCGCCGAGGCGGCCCACCTGGCCGTGATTGCCCATGACCGATTTCAGGCGCTCCGCGACCTGGCGCAGGAGCGCATCGCCAATCGGGTGGCCGAGCGTGTCGTTGACGTTCTTGAACCGATCGAGGTCGATCATGAAGAGGGCGCAGCCCTTCTGCCGGATCGACGCGTTGCGAAGGGCTTCGTCGAGCGTTTGCCGCATCATCGCGCGGTTGGGCAGGCTCGTCAGCGAATCGAAGCGCGCGAGGCGCGAAATCTCGCGTTCGGATTTGCGTTGCTCGGTGAGGTCGGTGCCGATCCCACGGAACCCGAGGAAGCGGCCACGTTCGTCGAAGATCGGGTTGCCCGAAAGCGACCAGTGGACGTCCTGCTCGCTCGCGGGCCTGACGACCACATCGGAGAAGGGGAATCGCGCTGACAGGTGGAAGCCGAGCGTCTTTCGCTCTTCCATCGAATCGGAGGCCTGGTCGACCGACAGGAGGTCGGTAAACCGCCTGCCCAGCAACGCCTCGGGCTCGCACTGGAAGTCCTCGGAAAGCTGGCGCGACACGTAGGACAAGGTTCCGAGGGAATCGGTTTCCCAGAACCAGCCGCGTCCGCTGTTCTCGAATTCGTCGACGAAGTTGAGGGCCTTTTTCGCCTGCCACTCGAGCGCAAGGCGACGGCGGCCTTCGAACAGCGACTTTTGGGTGATCGCGACGCTGTAGACAATCATCAGGATAGCCATGGCGTCGATCGCGAACGTGACCTGAAGATCGTTCGAAAAGAATGCAGTGGCAGCGATCGCAACTGCGGCATTCACGACCGCAAGCGGCGGCTTCGTCACGGCGACGATCGACCGCAAGAAGAAGCCTGCGCTGAGGGCGATGGTCACGAAAGATGCATCAGCGAGCTTGAATGAGCCGGTCGCCGCCGTTGCCATGCTCCACGCGCCGCCTGTCGCAGCAAGATAGCCGCACATCACCCGTACGATCGTGTGCGGAGCGATTTGCAGGCGCCGCCATAGCAGCATGACTCCGCCTGCTGCAGCGTCCAGGACTAGCGAAATGCCAAGCGGCAAGCATGCGCCGGCAAGCGCGCTCCAGCTCGTTCCGGAGCGGCGCTCGAGGAGAAGTGTGATTGCGAGGACCAGATGCCCGGCGAAAATCAGCCAGGGGGCGAAGGTCCAGCCGCTGACCCGGCGTTCGGCGAGGTTTAGCTCAGCGCTTTCGGTGTGGTCCCGGAGGTCGAAAAGGAGCGCTTCGCGCGCGGATGTCCGCGCGGAGGCGGGACGTTCCACTTCGGGGGTTCTGGTAAACAAGTTGCGACGCATTTACTCCACCTGCCGGATTGGCTCGCCGGGGCGATCCAAGTGGAGCTTCTACGCGCGCGAGTTAACCGCGCGGCGAACGAACAAGGTTACCGGGCGCTAAACTTCTTGCGGAAGGAAATCGGGAACCGAGAGGTAGCGCTCGCCGGTGTCGTAGTTGAACGTCAAAATCCGTTTGCCCTCAAGCTCTTCCAGCTTCTGCTCGACGCCCGCGAGAGCAGCGCCCGACGAGATGCCGATCAGCAGCCCTTCCTCGCGAGCAGCCCGCCGTGCCATCTCTTTTGCACGGTCGGCGTCGACATCGATGATGCCGTCGAGGATCTCGGTATTGAGGATGCTCGGGATGAAGTTCGCGCCGAGACCTTGGATGGGGTGCGGGCCTGCCCGGCCTTCGCTCAGCAACGGCGCAAGTGCCGGCTCGACCGCATAAACCTTGAGGTTCGGCCAAATGGGTTTGAGCACTTCCGCGCAGCCGGTGATGTGACCGCCGGTCCCGACGCCGGTGATGATCGCATCGATGGGCGTGTCCCCGAAGTCGCGGAGGATCTCCTGCGCCGTCGTGCGCTTGTGGACGTCGACGTTCGCCGGATTGTCGAACTGCTGCGGCATCCAGCTGCCGGGAGTGTCGGCGATGAGCTCATTGGCCCGCTCGACCGCTCCCTTCATGCCCTTGGCGCGGTCAGTGAGCTCGAACTGAGCGCCATAAGCGAGCATCAGCCGCCGGCGCTCCACGCTCATGCTGTCGGGCATGACCAGGATCAGCTTATAGCCCTTGACCGCCGCGACCATCGCAAGGCCGATGCCCGTGTTGCCAGAGGTGGGCTCGATGATCGTTCCGCCTGGCTTTAGCTTACCCGAGCGCTCGGCGTCTTCGATCATGGCGAGGGCAATGCGGTCCTTGATCGAGCCTCCGGGGTTGGCGCGCTCCGACTTCATCCACACTTCCGCGCGGTCGCCGAAAAGGCGGTTGATCCGGATATGCGGGGTGTTGCCGATGGTCTCGAGGACGTTCGCGGCCTTCATGCCCTAGCTCTCCTTCGTGGGTGCAGCGCGCAAATCGGGTGCGTCAAAGCTTTTTGCAAGGCGCAGCTCAGGGAACCACCAGGACCACAGGAAAACGACTGCGACCGCTCCCAATCCTCCGGCAATCACGGCGGGGACGGGGCCGATGATCGCGCCGAGGAAGCCGGACTCGGTTTCACCCAGCTCGTTCGAAGCCGAGATGAACAGCGAAGAGACCGCGCCGACGCGCCCACGCATTTCGTCCGGCGTGTAGAGCTGGATTAGTGACTGGCGGACATAAACCGAGAACATGTCGGCGGCGCCGAGCAGCGCGAGGCACAAAAGAGACAGCGGCATCCAGCGCGAGAATCCGAAGATGACCGTCGCGATTCCGAAGACCGCCACGGCTGTCAGCATCTTGACGCCAACATTGTGCTTGAGCGGCCGGACCGAGAAGAATGCCGCCGTCAGAGTCGCTCCGACCGCTGGCGCGGCGCGCAAATGGCCAAGGCCCTCCGGACCCGAGTGAAGCACATCTCGCGCGAAGACCGGAAGCATCGCCGTCGCTCCGCCAAGCAGGACTGCGAAAAGGTCGAGGCTGATCGCACCGAGCACCAGGCGGTTGTGACGGACATATTTGAGGCCCTCGACCATTTGCGCCCATGGATTTGGCCCGCGGTTTATCGTCGCGCGTGGAACAGGCCCGATGGCGAGCAGGCAGACGAAGGCGATAAGGAACAGGACGGCGCTGGCCGCATAGGGCGCGTAAGGCGCAAAGGCATAGAGATAGCCGCCGAGCGCTGGCCCTAGAACTGCGCCGGTCTGCCAGGCGATCGATGATAGAGCGATGGCCCGCGGGAGAATGTCGCGCGGCACGAGATTGGGTGCGAGTGCGCTCAAGGCCGGCCCGGCGAAGGCTCGGCCCACGCCGAGCAGCGCAGCGACCGTGTAAAGTGCGAGCAGCGTCGTGCTGTGGTGCCATGCCAGCCAGCCGAGACTGCTCGCACAGCCAAGCTCCAGCGCGACCGCGGCCCTCGCGATCCACCTTCGGTCGAGGCGGTCAGCCGTCCATCCGGTCACCAGGGTGAGCAGGAACAAGGGAATGAACTGCACGAGCCCGATGATGCCCAGCCGGAACGCGGCCTCCTTGAGGCCCATCGTGTGGCGGGCGATGTCATAGACCTGCCATCCAATGACGATGACCATTGCGAGGCTGCCGATCGTCCAGCTCAGACGCGCGAGCCAGAAGACACGGAACGCGGGAATCCGAAGCGGTTCGGGAAGCAGGCTCACGCCTGCCGCCTAGCTTTCGACTGCAGGGGCGGCAACCGCCGCTTCGCGAGGCTTTCGGCCGAGCTGCAGGCGGTTGATCAGCCATGGCATGGTCAGGCCTTGGACGAGGATCGAAAAGGCGACGACGACAAAGGCCGTGAGGATGATCGCATTTCGCTCGGGCACCGTCGGGGGGACAGCAAGCGCGAGGGCCAAAGCGAGGGCGCCGCGCAGGCCGCCCCAGAACAGCACGTGCTGAAGCGAAGCCTTCAGCCGCCACCGCGACGACATGAACAGCGTCGATAAGGGATAGATGGAGAGCCCTCGGCCGGCGAGGACGAGGAGGATTGCCACTGCTGCCGCGCCCGAGCCCAGGCGGTGGATCGGCTGGTTGGCGACGCTCATGCCGATGAGGATGAAGACGATGCTGTTTGCGAGGAACGCGAAATAGTCCCAGGCCGAATCCACCCGCTGGCGGCCCGCGCGGGAAATGAACCGACTTCCTGCGCTTCCGACCATTAGCCCCGCCGCGAGCGCGCTGATGATGCCAGACGCCTGCAGGTGCTCGGCGACGAGGAATGAGCCGTAGGCGGCAATCGTCGTCAGCGTGATCTCGACGAGCGGATCGTCCGTGCGTCCGACGATCAGCAGGATTGCGATGCTGACAGCAAGGCCGATTCCGACGCCGCCGAGCAACGTCCACAGGAAAGCGGGGATGATGGTTGCAGCGCCAGGGTTGGCGCCGGCAGCAATAGCCGACAAGACGGCAAAGCCCACGGCCGCGACACCGTCGTTTAAGAGGCTTTCTGATTCGACGACCATCGACACACGCGGCAGGCAGCCCAGCTCACGGAAGGCGGCGATCACCGAAACCGGGTCGGTCGCCGCGATGAGCACTCCAAACAGTGCGGCGCCGATCCAGCTCCAGCCGATGATCCAATGCATCCCGCCCGCAACGACGAGCGTGGCGATCGCAACGCCCGCAAAGGCGAGCGTGAGAGTCAGCGGGAGCTCATGCTTGAACCGCTTCCAGTCGAGCTGGAGAGCCGCTTCGAACACCAACGGCGGGAGCAGGACGTTGAAGATGAGCCCGCGCGACAGCGGCAGGTTCGGGCTGCTGGGCAGAAGCGCGATCAGAAATCCGGCGGCGACGAGCCCGACAATGTAGGGCAGTCCCAGCCGCCGGGTCAGCATTGCGATCAGGCAAGCGACGAGGAGCAGGATTCCAATCGGGGCGAGCGCAACGTCGTTCATCGACGCGGCATATCAGGCGAATCCGCGAAGGTCTGCCCTGCTGCTGCTCAACCTCTTTCCAGCGAATTCTGTTCGTGTATTGTTCCGACCATGGCAAAGCCCAAATCGCGTTACCTCTGCCAGGCCTGCGGCTCGGTCCAGCATCGCTGGCAGGGGCAATGCCCCGACTGCGCTGAATGGAACACTTTGGTGCAGGAGAGCGCGGAGGTGTCGAGCATCTTTGCCGCCAAGCACAATTTGCAGGGTGGCGGGCGGGTGATCACGCTGGTTGGACTCGAAACGCCAGCCGCGCTGCCCGAACGCCTACCGAGCGGACTCGCCGAGTTCGACCGGGCGATCGGCGGCGGAATCGTGGCCGGTTCGGCGATGCTGGTCGGGGGCGACCCGGGCATTGGCAAGTCGACCCTCCTGCTGCAGGTCGCCGCGCGGCTCGCGAGCGAAGGAAACAAGGTCATTTATGTCTCGGGAGAGGAGTCCGCCGAGCAGGTGCGGCTCCGCGCGGTGCGGCTCGGTCTCGGCGGAGCGCCCGTTCGGCTCGCCGCAGCGACATCGGTCCGCGACATCCTGACGACCATCGGAGAGGGCGAACCGCCGGCGCTGCTGATCATCGACTCCATCCAGACGATGCATTCCGATCTGATCGAGGGCGCGCCAGGGACGGTCAGCCAGGTGCGGGCCAGCGCGCAGGAACTGGTCCGCTTCGCCAAGGAGCATGGCACGGCCGTCGTCCTCGTCGGTCATGTCACGAAGGACGGCACGATCGCCGGCCCGCGCGTACTCGAGCATATGGTCGACACGGTGCTGAGCTTCGAGGGAGAACGCAGCCACCAGTATCGAATCCTGCGCGCGATGAAGAACCGCTTTGGCGGGACCGACGAGATCGGCGTCTTCGCAATGGAAGGGGCGGGGTTGACCGAGGTGCCGAACCCCTCGGCCTTGTTCCTGACGCATCGCGGTGAGCCGGTCAGCGGCACCAGCGTCTTCCCCGCGATCGAGGGCTCGCGGCCGGTGCTCGTAGAAATCCAGGCGCTGACCGTCAGGCTCGCGACCGGCGCGACTCCGCGCCGGGCTGCAGTCGGCTGGGACAGCGGCCGGCTGGCGATGATCCTCGCGGTGCTCGAGGCGCGTTGTGGCCTCAGCTTCGCGACGGCCGAGGTCTATCTGAACGTCGCCGGCGGTTATCGCCTCAGCGACCCCGCCGCAGACCTCGCCGTGGCGGCGGCGCTTGTGTCAGCAATGTCCGAACGACCGGTGCCGTCCGAAGCCGTCGTGCTCGGCGAGATTGCGCTGTCCGGCGAAATCCGGCCGGTGGCGCATGCGGGATTGCGGCTGAAGGAAGCAGCGAAATTAGGCTTCGAGAGCGGCTGGGTGCCGCGCGCCGTGAAGGGTGGCGACGGCCTCCGCCTCGCTGAGTTCGCCAACTTGCGACAGCTCGTCGATCAGGTGCTGGGGCGCTAGCGCACCACCTGCGACTCGATGCCGACCGTATCGCGCACCACGTAAAGCGGCCTCTGCTTGGTCTCGGTGAGGATGCGTCCAACATATTCGCCGAGCACGCCGAGGCTGATCAGCTGAACTCCGCCGAGGAATAGAACGCTGGTCATGATTGAGGCGTAGCCGGGCACGCGATTGCCGAACACCATCGTGTCGAAGGCGATGAAGCCGGCATAGCCTAGGGCGAAGAGCGCGATCACCGCGCCGACATAGCTCCAGATGCGCAGCGGCACGGTCGAGGCGGAGGTGATGCCGTCGAGCGCCAGGGTCCACAGCTTCCAGTAATTGAACTTGGTCGTGCCGGTCTCGCGCTCGGCGCGGTCGTACTCGACCGCGGCCTGCCTGAATCCCGCCCAAGCGAACAGGCCCTTCATGAAGCGGTTGCGTTCGGGCAGCGCGCGGATCACGTCGACGACCTTCTTGTCCATCAGGCGGAAGTCGCCGGCATTCTCCGGAATCTTGTCCTTCGAGACGGCATTGTGAGCGCGATAATAGAGACCCGCCGTAACCCGCTTCGCCCAGCCGTCGCTGTCGCGGCAGCGGCGGACTCCGAACACCATCTCGTACCCGTCGCGCCATTTCGCGACCATCTCGGGCAGCACCTCGGGCGGGTCCTGCATGTCGACATCCATGGGGATCACGGCATTGCCGCGAGCATGGTCGAGACCGGCGCTCAGCGCCGCTTCCTTGCCGAAGTTGCGTGAGAGCGACAGAGCGCGGACCCGCGCATCGCGCTGGTTGGCGGCGACGATCGACCCCAGCGTCGCATCGGTGCTTCCGTCGTCGACAAACAGGATTTCCCAGCCCTCGTCGTGGGCGATGGTGTCGAGGATCGCGCCGACGCGCTCGACGAACGGGATGATGCCGTCTTGCTCGTTCTTGACCGGGACGACGACCGAAAGGAGCGGCGCGACCATTCCGCGTTTCACCAACTGCGCGTGCAAATCGCCGACGTTCGGCGGCGAGACGAGCACCGGTTTTTTGCGCTGTGCGGCCACTTCTTCCTCCCGTTCCAAGAGAGGCTAGGCCGGAATGGTTTACGAGACCTTTACTTCTCCTAACGCAAGCAGGGCGTATGGAACGCGCCGTCTTCGACCGCATGGCAGAGCTCGACCAGGACCATTGGTGGTTCCTGGCGCGGCGGCGAATCCTCAAGCGGTTGATCCAACGCCTGGTGCGGCCGCCCGAGAAGGCGCGGATCCTCGAGGTCGGCTGCGGCACCGGTCACAATCTCGCGATGCTCAAGGAGTTCGGGCGCTTGGAGGCGAGCGAGCTCGATCGCTGCGCGCGCGCCGTCGCCAACAAGCGCCTGCCGCGCAAGGTCAAGGCAGCGAAGCTCCCCGATCTCTCCATGTTCGAGCGCAACGGCTACGATCTCATCGCGCTCCTGGACGTGCTCGAGCATGTGCCGGACGATCTCGGCTCGCTCCGCTCGATCCATCGCCGGCTGAAGCCCGGCGGAGCATTGCTGCTGACGGTGCCCGCCAATCCCTGGATGTGGAGCGCGCATGACGCGGCGCACCATCATTTCCGGCGGTATACGAAGAAGCAGCTCGAGGAGCTGTTCTTGCGCAGCGGTCTCGAGGTGCAGCTGCTGAGCTATTTCAATACCTTGCTCTATCCGCTGGTCGCCGCCGCGCGGATCCTCGGCAAGCTGACGCACAAGGAATCGGCAGACGACAAGCTGCCGAGCGCGCCAGTGAATGGGGTTCTGAACACGATTTTCGGCCTCGAAGCGGGACTGATCGGCCGCTTGCCCATGCCGTTTGGGGTAAGCCTGGTGGCCGTCGTCCGCCGCCCAGCCTAGGCTCCTAACAGCAGTCGCATCCTCGGCGGGTTGCAGTTCGTTAGGGGTCCCGCCAAGGACCCCGCACGTGAATCGCGAAACCCCAGCCCCGAGTATTGAACAGCAAGACGGCCTGCCGATCCCGCGCCGTTACTGGTCGGTGGTCGGTATCTGGCTCGCGCTGACGATGGCCGTGCTCGACGGCGCCATCGCCAATGTGGCGCTGCCCACGATCGCGCACGAGCTTGGCGCGTCGCCGGGAAGCTCGGTTTGGGTGATCAACGCCTATCAGCTGACGATCACCATCCTGCTCCTGCCGCTCGCAGCGCTCGGCGATCGGATCGGTTACAAGTGCATCTACCTTCCGGGCTTGGCGATCTTCACCATTGGATCGGTCGCATGCGCGCTCGGGCACACGTTGACCCTGCTCATCGCGGCGCGCGTGTTCCAGGGTGTCGGCGCGGCGTGCATCATGAGCATGAACGCTGCGCTGGTGCGCGCGACCTATCCCGCGAGCATGCTTGGACGCGGCATCGGCTATAATGCGATGGTGCTGTCGATGTCGGCGGCGATCGGACCGACGCTCGCGGCGCTGATCCTCACCGTCGCTTCCTGGCCCTGGCTGTTCCTGATCAATCTGCCGATCGGAATCGCAGCGTTGATCGTCGGCAAGAAGTCGCTTCCCGAGCCGCAGGGGCACGGGCGCCCATTCGATTGGCCCTCGGCGATCCTGAGCGGCGCGATGATGGGCTGCATCGTCTTCGGCGCCGAAGCCTTTGCACGCGAAGGCAACCGCTACGGGCTGGCGCTCGTCATTGCCGGAGTCGTCGCGGGCGTTGCGCTGGTGTGGCGGGAGAGGGGCGAGCCGCGGCCGCTGATCCCGCTCGACCTGCTCAAGATCCCGATCTTCAGCCTGTCGATCACGACGTCGGTGGTCTCCTTCGCGGCGCAGATGCTCGCTTATGTCGCGCTGCCGTTTCTATTCCAGAGTGTGCTCGGGCGTTCGGTGATCGCGACCGGGCTGCTGATGACTCCCTGGCCGATCGCGGTCGGGATTGCCGCGCCCTTCGCCGGGAGGCTCGCCGATCGCTTCAATGCCGGGCTGCTTGGCGGGATCGGGCTGGCTATATTCGCGGCGGGGCTGTTCTTCCTGTCGCGTCTCGGTGCGTCACCCGGCGATTTCGACATAGCCTGGCGCATGGCGGTTTGCGGCCTCGGCTTCGGCCTGTTCCAGTCGCCCAACAACAGGACGATTGTAAGCGCGGCGCCCAAGCCGCGATCCGGCGCCGCCGGCGGAATGCTCGCGACCGCCCGGCTGCTCGGACAGACGGGGGGCGCCGTCGCCGTCGGCGTCGCGTTCCACCTTGCCGGCGTGCATGCCGCGCCGGGCCTGATGCTCGCCGCTGCCATCGCGGCCCTGATCGCCGCCGCGCTCAGCCTGACGCGCATGGGCGTTGCGCCGCCGAGCCGCGTCGCCGTCTACAAGCCCATCCTCGACTAGGCGGGGCTGGCATCGACTGTTGCCCTAAGCTAGCGCCGCCCATGTGACTGCGCTCGATGTCTTCGTATTCCTTCTCCTGATCGGCGGCGGCGCGATTGGCTTCGTGCGCGGCTTCGTCCACGAGGTAATCTCGCTCCTCGCCTGGATCGTCGCGATCGCGATGCTGAAGCTGTTCCACACGCACCTGTGGAGCGGGATCGAGAACAGCTTTCATTCCAGTCCCGCTGCCGCTGCCGTGCTCGCTTTTGCGATCCTGTTCGTGCCGAGCTTCCTCATCGTGAAGCTGCTGGCGCGCTCACTCGGCGGCAGGACGCGAAGACATGCCGTGCTTGGGCCTTTCGACCGGGTGCTCGGCGCCGGGTTCGGAGCGCTGAAGGGCCTGCTCGGCGCGACGTTGTTCTTCCTGCTCGCGAATCTCGCGACTGACATGGTCTATGGCCCTCAGGCCGAACGGCCGCAGTGGATGGTGAAGTCGCGGACCTATCCTTTGCTCAACGCCAGCGGCCGCGGGATCGTCGATTGGGTTCAGCCACGGCGGCACAAGCCGCCCGTGGAATCCGAATGATCCGCCTTTACGATACGATGACGCGGGAGAAGCGGGACTTCGTTCCGCAGGACCCGAACCGCATCACCATGTATGTGTGCGGCCCGACGGTCTACGGCCGCGCTCACATCGGCAACGCCCGACCGCCCGTAGTGTTCGACACGCTGGCCCGGCTGATCCGGCACGAGTTTGGCGAGAAGAGCCTCGTCTATGCGCGGAACGTCACCGACGTCGACGATAAGATCATCGCCTCGGCCGAAGCCGAAGGTGTCCACTCTTCGGTGATCACCGAGCGGTACGAGCGCTTCTATCTGGAGGACATGGGGGCACTCGGCGTTCCGCCGCCGGATATTGCGCCTCATGCGACGCGCGAGATTCCGGCGATGATCGCAATGATCGAGCGGCTCGTTGGTCTCGGGAACGCCTATGAGGCTGAAGGCCACGTACTGTTCAGCGTTCCGAGCGATCCGGACTATGGAATTCTATCGCGGCGCGACCGAGAACAGATGATCGCCGGCGCCCGCGTCGAGGTGGCGCCCTACAAGCGTGATCCGTCCGACTTCGTCCTTTGGAAGCCGAGCCCGGACGGGGTGATCGGCTGGGATTCGCAGTGGGGCAGGGGTAGGCCCGGCTGGCATATCGAATGCTCGGCGATGATCCAGGCGCATCTCGGCGAGACTATCGACATCCATGGCGGCGGCCTCGACCTCATCTTCCCGCACCACGAGAATGAGATCGCGCAGAGCCGCTGCGCGCACGGCGGAGCGCCGCTCGCGCGCTATTGGGTCCACAATGGCTTCGTGGACATGGGCGCGGAGAAGATGTCGAAGAGCCTCGGCAATATCGTCACGGTTGGTGACCTGCTTAGCCAGGGTCACAAGGGCGAGACTCTTCGGGTTGCGTTACTGTCTACTCACTATCGGAAACCGTTGCCATGGACGGAAGAGACGATCCAGCGAGCGAGGCTTGCACGTGAGGGGTGGAACGGAGCGTTTGTCGGTCTCTTCGATACCCTTCAGGAGGAGAGAGACTTCCTAGCGGAGTCTCATCATCCTCCCGAAGATGCGTTGAAGGCACTTCGGGACGATTTGAATACACCCGAATGTGTGGCAGTGATGCATTCCCTCCGGCGCCAAATCTCACAGACTGACGACAAGCACGTTGCACGCAAGTTGGCGGGCGAGTTAGCGGCTACGGGGAAATTGCTTGGCTTGGAGTTTGGGACAGAAAAGACCGAAGCTTTCGAAGCGTTCCAAAACCTGGAGTTGGTAGCGCACGTTGAAGCGCGGATCGCCGAGCGCGCCGAGGCGAAGAAGAACCGCGATTTCGCGACCGCGGATCGAATCCGCGATGAGCTCAAGGCGGAGGGCATAGTCTTGGAGGATGGGCCCGGCGGCACTACCTGGCGCCGCGAATGAGCACGCCGCTCTACACCACCGACATCCTGCGGCTGGCGGCCTCGCTTTATGGCCCGCGCGAGCTGGAGCGGGTCGATGGCGGCGCCGAGCTTCGTTCCCCCACCTGCGGCAGTCGGGTCCGCATCTCGGTCCAGCTCGACGGCGACCGACGGGTCGAGGCGATCTCGCAGCAGGTCCATGCCTGCGCTTTCGGCCAGGCCTCGGCGGCGCTTCTCGAGAGGCATGCGGTCGGCCGCGCCCACGACGAGGTCAGCGACGCATTGATCCTGCTCAGCCGCTGGCTTGCTTCGGAGCACGACGAGCCGGGCGCGTGGCCCGGTCTCGCAACGCTTGCACCGGCGCGTGAACGCAGGGGCCGCCATGGCGCGATCCTGCTCCCGTTCCGCGCGCTTCTCGCGGCAATCGAAGCCGCTCCATGAACACGGAAAGCGGAGTCGCCGTCGACTTCCTGCGCGACGGGGCGATCATGCTCGGCGTTGCGCTGGTGTTTGTCACTCTGTTCCGACGGCTCGGGCTTGGCGCGACCTTGGGCTACATCGTCGCGGGAGCACTGATCGGGCCTTCGCTGCTGGGCCTCTTCAACCAGCCCGAGGCGATCCAGAGCGTCGCCGAGATTGGCATTGCACTATTGCTGTTCATCGTCGGCCTCGAGCTCCAGCCGCGGCAGCTCTGGCGCTTGCGCAAGGACATATTCGGTCTCGGCTTGGCCCAGGTCGTCGTCTGCGGCCTCGCGCTCAGCCTGCTCCTTTACGTGGCAGTGGGCTTCTCGCCGGAGGCGTCGCTCGCGATTGGCCTGCCGCTCGCGCTCTCGTCGACCGCGCAGGTCCTGCCGATGCTTCGCGCCGACAATGATCTCAACACGCCGCAGGGTGAGCGCGCCTTCTCCATCCTGCTGTTCCAGGACCTGTCGATCGTCCCGCTGATCACGATCATCGCGGCGATGTCGCGCGTGCCACCGGACCCGAACGTGCCGACCGGCTGGAAGCTGGCGCTCTACACGATCCTAGCAATTGTCGGCCTGGTCGCTTTCGGCCGATTCATACTCAATCCTTTGTTTCGCCTGATTGGTCGGTTCGGCGAGCGCGAGCTGTTCGTGGTGGCCGGATTGTTCACGGTCATTGGCGCCGCCGCGCTGATGCACCACTTCGGCCTGTCGACGGCGCTGGGCGCGTTCGTCGCCGGTGTCGTCCTCGCGGAATCGCCTTACCGACATGAGCTTGAGAGCGACGTCGAGCCCTTCCGCTCGATCCTGCTCGGGCTTTTCTTCCTCTCGGTCGGCATGGCGCTGGATCTCAGGCTGGTCGCCGAGCGGCCGCTGCTGGTTGTAGGCCTCGCCGCGGCCGTAATCGTCACCAAGACGATCCTGATCACGTTCATGAGCCGCATGTTCAACTGCGGCTGGACGAGGAGCTTCCGGCTGGGGCTGCTGCTCAGTCAGGCGGGCGAATTCGGGTTCGTACTGTTCGCGCAGGCCGCGGCGGCGATGCTGATCGTTCCCGCCGCAGCGTCCCTTTTCAGCGCAGTTGTCACCCTGTCGATGGCCGCGACGCCGTTCCTGATGCGTTTGACCGACTGGCTCGAGCGGCGCGAGGTCCGGCGCGACGATCTCGACGGGCCGGAGCTGTCGCCGGAGACGAGCGCGATCGTGGTCGGCTACGGACGCTTCGGCCAGACCGTCGCTCAGATGATGATGGCTAAGGGGATCGGCGTCACGATCATCGACAAGAAGCCGTCGCAGATCGAGCTCTCGGAAGAGTTCGGGACGAAGGTCTATTATGGTGACGGCGTTCGCGTTGACCTGCTTCGAGTGGCTGGCGCTGAAACGGCGCGGGTGATCGCCTTCTGCAACGACAATGAGGGGCAGGAGCTCAGCCGTTCCGCAGTCAGGGCGGTCCTGGAAGCTTTCCCGCAAGCGTCGGTGATGGTCCGCGCTTACGATCGGCGGCACTTGCTGGAGCTCGAGGGGTTGGACGTCGTCTTTGCCGAGCGGGAGCTGTTCGAAAGCGCCGTCGTTATGGGCCGTGCAGCGCTGAAGGCGAGCGGCGTTCCGAAGCCGGAGATCGAGCGCGTCGAACGCGAATATCGCGCGCGCGATTGCGAGCGGCTCGAGCGCCAGGCGGCGACTGGCGACATCAGAGCCGGCTGGGAAACGTCGTTCGCGGTCGACCGGCCTTTGCCGGAGAAGGAAACTCCGACGCCCTCCTAGGCTCGCGGGTGCGCCAGCCGGTTTTCGAGCGCCTCGATGATCGCATCGACGACATCCTTGTGCGCGCCGTCACCGCTTTTCACGTGGATGTGCGCCTCCTCGTATGAAGGCCGGCGCTCGTCGGCGAGTCGCTGGAGCACGCTCTTGGGATCGCCGTTCCTGAGCTGCGCGCGCGTGTCGCGGCGCGACGTGCGCTCGGCGAGGATCTCGACCGGCGCGTCGAGCCACACCGTAATCGCCCGCTCGTTGAGCAATTGCCGCGTCCGCGGATCGACATAGGCGCCGCCGCCGGTCGCGATGACCCGCACATCACCTTGGATCAGGCGGGCGACGAGCCGCCGCTCGCCGTCGCGGAAATCATGCTCTCCGTAGCGCTCGAAAACCTCGGCGGCGGGATAGCCGGCGGCGCCCTCGATCTCCTCGTCAGTATCGACGAACGACAGGCCAAGGCGCCGGGCGAGGCGTCGCCCGACCGTCGATTTTCCGACCCCCATCAACCCGACCAGCACGATAGGACGGTCGAGACGATTACCCAGTTGCGTCACGAGAAGGGGCTATACAGCGGCTTTCGCGCTCGGCAAAAGCCACTGCCATGTCCCGATTACTCGTGCTCATCATCATCGTCGTCGTCATCGTCGGCGCGCTGATCTTCCTCTCCACTGTTCCCAAGCAACAGCCGACCCACACCATCGAAGTCGCCGTTCCGCAGGGCGCGGGCGCCGGAGGCAATGCGCATTAAGCCGCTTCTGATTGCATCGGCGGCGGTGGTCCTGGCGCTGCCGGCGCTTGCGCAACAGACGAGTGCGCCGCAGCCGGCGCCTGCCACGCCGACAACGCAGCCATCGACGTCGAACGACACCGCGACCGAGACCGAAACCACGACCGAAGGCGGAGCGGACGAAACCGCGGTCGAGGAAGTATCGAACGCCAATCTCGTCCAACTGACTCCGGCGGTCGAATATCCGGGGTGGGCGCGGCGCGACGTTTGGACCACCGGAGCCATCCGCGCGAGCGATGCCGGTCTCGCTGACGATGCTTGGGGCACCACCAGCGGCGTCTTCCTGACCACGCTAATGCGGCGGATGCATACGCCGTTGGCATCGCGCTGGCTGCACATCGCTCTTCGCGACACGCTGCTGGCGAAGATCCATGCGCCTACCGACGTTCACCCCGTCGATTGGTCAGCCGAACGAGCCTGGCTGCTTCTCCGCATGGGTGAGGCCGACGCGGCGCGGATGTTGGTTGCGGGAGTCGATACCGACCGCTTCACGCCCAAGATGGTCCAGGTCGCGGTCCAGAGCGCGCTCGCCAATGCCGATGCGCCGGCGCTCTGCCCGCTCGAGGACGGCATCAAGAAATATGACCCGAACGTGCTGTCGCTCGTTCGTGCGATGTGCGCGTCATTGTCCGGCGAGCCGGACAATGCATCGGCCATGATCGACCAGGCGCGCCGCTATGGGCGGATCGGCGGCGTCGATCTGTCGCTTGCCGAGAAGGTGGTGGGCGCCGGCGGCAATGGCGGCCGCTCGGCGACGATCGAGTGGGATCCGGTCGATTCGCTGACGGCGTGGCGGTTCGGACTTGCGACGGGCACTGGGATGGTCATTCCGGACCGCCTGATCAACGCGTCACCGGTGCAGCTGCGCGCGTATCAGGCGCGAGCGCCCTTGCTCACCCCGCAGCAGCGGCTTCCGTCCGCGCAGATTGCGGCGGGCCTCGGCGTCTTTTCATCGCAGACGATGGTCGACCTTTATTCGGCGATCTACGACACCACCGACCCGAACGACCTTTCAGGCAGCGACCCCTGGCAGCTTCGTGAGGCGTTCGTCGGCAAGGATCAGGACACCCGCCTGGAGGCGATCCGCAAGCTTCTCGGCACCGGCAAGGACAATCTCACGAAGGAATCGGCGCGGGCGCTCGTCGCCCGTGCGGCAACACTGATCGAGCCGGATGCCAAGCTCGCCAAGGATGCGCCCGATTTGATTTCGGCGATGCTCGCCGGCGGGTACGACCAGGCTGCGGCGCGTTGGACTTCGGCGGTCGGCCGCATGGATGATGCGAATGGCGACCGCTGCTGGGCGATGCTGGCATTGGCAGCGCCGAATGTCCCGGATGTCGGCACGAGTCGGATCAGCAGCTTCATCCGCCGCGACACCAGCCGCGACCATGTGCGGAGCGCGCTGCTCGTGGCAGGGCTCGCCGGCCTCGGCCGGATCACGACCGACACCGCCAATTCGCTCGACCAGAAGTACGGCCTTGGCCTTGGTCATGTAACGAGCTGGACTAAGGTCATGGATGCCGCCGCGGCTCGGGGGGACGCTGGCACTGTCGTCGTTCTAGCCGGAAGCGGTTTCCAGACGCCTTATTTCGATCAGGTTCCGGCTTCCCACATGTATCATGCGATCACGGCGCTGAACCGAGTCGGCCTTGGCTTCGATGCGCGGATGATCGCCGCCGAGGCGCTTTCCCGGACGTGACACCCGACGACCGAGCATTGGTCGATCGCTTCCTCGACATGATGGCCGCCGAAGCGGGTTCCTCGAAACATACGCTCGCGGCCTATCGTAACGATCTCGATCGAGCGGCAGAGAGCCTGCCTTCCATTGGCACCGCTTCGGCAGAAGACCTCGCGCGCCTCGGCGCCGATTGGGCCGAGCTGGCGCCGTCGACGGTTGCCCGACGGTCGGCGGCGCTTCGGCGCTTCTTCGGCTTTCTGGTCGAGGATGGGTTGAGGAAGGATGATCCCTCCGAGGCGCTGCCGCGACCGCGCTTCGAGCGTCCGCTGCCACGGATCCTCGATGCAGGCGAGGTGCAGCGCATGTTCGAAGCGGCCGAGGACCGAGCCGCGAGCGGCGAGATCATTGCGGTTCGCAACCTCGCGCTCATCGAGTTGCTTTATGGCTCGGGCCTGAGAGCGACCGAGCTGGTGAGCCTTCCGCGCGGCGCCGTCCGGCCGGGCCAGCCTTTCCTCATGGTTCGCGGCAAGGGCTCGAAGGAGCGGCTGGTGCCGATTTCGTCGCGCGCTGAAGCCGCGGTTGCCAAATGGACCGAAATCTCTCCCGGAGGGCGGCCGTGGTTGTTCCCGAGCGGTAAATCACATCTCAGCCGTGTGCGGCTTTTCCAGATCGTCCGCGCGATGGCGGCCGACGCGGGTATCGCGCCGGAGCGCGTCAGCCCACATGTCCTTCGCCACGCCTTTGCGACGCACCTTTTGTCGGGGGGCGCGGACCTTAGGGTCCTTCAATCGCTGCTTGGCCACGCCGACATCGCGACCACCCAAATCTATACGCATGTCGACAGCGCCCGGCTGATCGAGCTGGTCAACAGCCGCCACCCCCTCGCAACCCGCGCGCGTTGACGCCTTAGGCAGCTTCGGCCTACCCGCGCGCTTCACATGCAAAATTACCTCGATTTCGAAAAACCGATCGCCGAGCTTGAGACGCGGGTGCGCGAGCTGCGCGAGACCGCGAACAGCTCCGACATCGACATCGGCGCCGAAGTGACCCGCCTCGAAACCAAGGCGAACAAGCTGCTCAAGGACACCTACGCCAAGCTGACGCCGTGGCAGAAGGCGCAGGTCGCTAGGCACCCGGACCGGCCACACTTCAAGGATTATGTCTCGGGCATTGCGGACGACTTCTTGCCGCTGGCCGGGGATCGGTCGTTCGCGGACGATCCGGCGATCGTTGGCGGGCTGGCGCGGATCGATGGCCGGCGCGTGATGCTCATCGGGCACGAAAAGGGCGAGGACACCGCCTCCCGCCTCAAGCATAATTTCGGTATGGCCAAGCCCGAAGGATATCGGAAGGCCATTCGTCTCATGACGCTTGCCGACCAATTCGGAATTCCGGTCGTGACCCTGGTCGATACGCCCGGCGCATTTCCCGGAGTTCAGGCCGAGGAGCGCGGCCAGGCCGAAGCGATCGCTCGCTCCACGCAGCAGTGCCTCGAGCTCAAAGTGCCGATGGTTGCGGTAATAGTCGGGGAGGGCGGATCAGGCGGTGCTGTGGCCATTGCGACCGCCAATCGCGTGCTGATGCTCGAAAATGCCGTTTATTCGGTGATCTCGCCCGAGGGGTGCGCGTCGATCCTCTGGCGCACCGCCGACAAGGCCGCCGACGCTGCAGAGGCGATGAAGATCACCGCTGCCGACCTCCAGGCACTCGGGGTCATCGACCGCATCGTCGACGAGCCCCTCGGTGGCGCCCATCGGGACCCTGAAGCTGCAATCGGCGGCCTCAAAGGTGCGCTGATCGAAGAGCTCGACGGCTGCAGCAAGCTTGGCCCCGACGAGCTCCGCGCGCAGCGCCGCGCCAAGTTTCTGGCCATCGGCTAAGTCCATCGCGGCGGGAGGAGGAACCCGCGCCAGTCATTTCCCGTTCAAAATCCGGGCGCTTAGTTCGGTGGCGAAACGGTGGATTGGGGTCAGTCGATGCGTAAGACCGTTCTGTTGCTTGCCGCGGCCGCGTTGGCGTTCACGCCTGCAGCTGCGCAGCGGCTGCATTATCTCGACCAGCAGGACGTCGCCGAGGCCCAGCGCGACAATGCCGCGATCATCCAGGAGCTCGGCGGCGAAGAGACCGGACCGCGCGCTGCCTATGTGAAATCGGTCGGGCACCGCGTCGGGGCTTATTCGGGAATCGCCAATCCCGGCCAGGAGCTTCACTTCGTCACGCTGAACTCCGCGGTCGAGAACGCATTCTCCGTACCCGGAGGCTACGTCTACGTGACGCGCCAGCTGATGACGCTGATGGATAACGAGTCCGAGCTCGCCTTCGCGCTCGGTCACGAAGTCGGGCACATCGCCGCCAATCATGCGCACATCCGTGAGCAATATGCGCAGCAGAGCACGTTTGGCGTGTTCGGGCAGATCATCGGCGCGATCTTCGGCCCCGGCGCCGCCAGCATGATCCAGGCGCGCTCGGTTCTCGATCTACTGAGCTTCTCGCGCGAACAGGAATATGAGGCGGATACGCTTGGTCTTCGATACATGATCCAGGCGGGCTACGACCCCGTCGGCGCGGCGCAGGTCCTCGCCGCGCTGAGCCGCCAAAGCGCTCTGCAAGCGCGGGTGGAGGGGCGGACCAACCGCAGCATCCCTGAATGGGCGAGCACGCACCCATTGAGCGAGAACCGCATGCAGCGCGCGCTTTCCGAGGCGCAAGCGACGGGACGGCTCGGGAGGGGCATTCTCAACCGCGACATATTCCTCCGCGAGATCGAGGGAACTTACGTCGACGACGATCCCGCGCAGGGCGTGATCGAAGGCGCGACCTTCATCCACCCGGACCTTCGAATCCAGTTCACGGTGCCGCAGGGCTATTTGATGTCCAACGGTGCCGACGCGGTGACCATCTCGGGCTCGGCTGGGAAGGCCCAGTTCCGCCAGGGACCGCCCAATCTCGAGCAGGCGATCTCCTTTGCGTACCGGCTGCTGACGCGTGACCAGTTCCGGATCAACTATCCGCCGCCACAGCGGTTAATGATCAACGGGATGCCGGCAGCGGTCACGACGGCGCGGGTGAACACCGATTCGGGGCTAATCGATGCCAGCGTCATTGCTTATCAGTGGGATCCGCAGCGGGTTTATTATTTCGTGATGCTGACGCCCGGTGGCTACGGCGTGTCACCATTCAATTCGATGATTAGGTCGCTCCGCCGCATTACGCCCGCTGAGGCTGCGGCGATTCGCCCGCGAATCATCCATGTCGAAACGGTACGCCCCCGCGACACGATTCAGTCGCTGAGCAGCCGAATGGCCTATCGTGACTTCAAGCTCGAGCGGTTCTTGTCCTTGAATGGCCTGGCTGCGAACGCGGCACTGGTGCCAGGCCAAAAGGTCAAGTTGATCGTTTACGGCACTCGGAAAAGCTGAACCTCCATAAGCCCTTAAGGCATATATGTGTTGGTCACGTTTCCGAGCTTGCCCCACATGCCGCCCACGCCGCCGCCAAGCGACTGCAGGCCGCTCATCATCGCAATGACGATCAGTGCGGCAATCAGTCCATATTCGATCGCAGTTGCTCCTCGCTTGTCCGCGTTGAGCGTGCGGAAAATTCTTCGGATAGCGATCACGCCACCCTCCTCTGGTCCACGTCCACGCGACAGGTTTACCCGTTCCAAGGTTAACAACTCTTCCCAGCTGCACGGTTAACGCGACTTCAGCCTAGTTGGGCGTCCAGGCGGCGAAATGGAGCATTTCGAACCGCTCGATGGTTCGAGAACCGTCGCCGGCAAGTTCAAAAGCACCGATCGCCGCAGACAATGCTGCTCTGCTGACGAACCACGGCCGGTTCGTCAGTATGTTCGTCCCACCCATCGCGCGAAGATCTCCGATCAGCCGCTGCAGCGACGAATAAGAAACGGAGGCACGATCGACATCCACGACCGGATCGACGAAACCGGCGGATGCTAGCAGCGGCGCGAGCGCTGCTGCTTCTATCCGGGGATGTACATGCGGAGCAGCGGCTCCAGTTGCGGAATCGGCCGCACGCATCGCATTCCTCAGTTGCGGCATCGTATCGCCGCCGGACAAGGCGCCGAGGAACAGGCCGCCACTCTGCATCGCATGCCGGATGAGGCGAAATGCCAGCGGAAGGTCGTTGACGGTGTCGAGCGTGCTCACGGCGAGAACCAGATCGTAGCGGCCTTCCGGTGCGTCCCACGCATCTTCGAGGAAAGCCTCGCCGCCGGCGCGCTCAGCAAACAACGGCCCGGGGTCGCCGATGTCGATTTGCGGCACAAAGATGTGCAACCGCTTGGGCCAGCCGGGATCAGGCGATCCGATTAGCAGTGCCCGGTGAAATGTCCTGTGCACCAGTGCCAAGCGCTGCAGGCAGTCGTCGAACGCCCTCTCGTAGAGGAACAGCTCTGGACCGGTCAGAGCGGCACGGTCGCGCCGCAGCGCTCGTGCCTTCATGTCGAAGAGGTCCGCCACGGCGACGCTTGTGCGCTGCCGTCTGCCAAGCGACAAGGAGCGATGGTTCGCGTGTTGCTTCGCTCAGGCGCTCGCTGGGCGCTCGATTTCGCATTGCCGCCGCGCTGCGCCGGCTGCGGCGCGATCGTCGGCGAGGTCCACAGCTTCTGCCTCGATTGTTGGAAGTCGATCGAGTTTCTCGGCAATTCGGGTTGCGAGACATGCGGAACGCCGCTCCAGGCGACTGAGCAGAGGACGTGCGGCGCGTGCCTTGCTCGTCCGCCGCGGATCGTCCGGACTCGCGCCGCGGTCACTTATGACGACCTTTCGAGGAGCCTCGCGATCCGGCTCAAATATGGGCGCAAGGTCGCGATTGCTCGGACCATGGCCCGCTACATGGCGCCGCTTGTGGGGGAGGGCGAAGACCGGATGCTTGTTCCGGTGCCGCTTCATCGGACGCGCATCTGGGGGCGTGGCTTCAACCAATCCGCCCTGATTGCTAACGAGCTATCGCGCCGCCTCGGCATTGCTGCGAACCCAGTGGCGCTGAGGCGAGTCCGCCGGACTCCGCCGCTCAAGGGCATGAGCCCGCTTCAGCGGCGGAAGACCGTGGCCGGCGCGTTCTTGGTCCGCGACAAGCAGGCGATCGCCGGAAAAACAATCATCCTCGTCGACGATGTGCTTACCACCGGAAGCACCGCCGAAGCCTGCGCCCGGGCTCTGAAACGAGGCGGCGCGACGCGCGTGGAGCTTGTGAGTTGGGCACGCGTGGTGCGCCCAGCCCAGTTGATGCGTTGAAGAGTTTGCCTAAGTATCGGCGTGAGGACGCACATTGACCGTCGAGATTTATACCAAGGCATATTGCCCCTATTGCTGGAGGGCCAAGGCGCTGCTCGAAGCGCGGGGCGTCGAATATCGCGAGATCCCCGTCGATTATGGGGGTGAAGCGCGCGAGCTGATGATCCAGCGTGCTAACGGCAGGACGACAGTGCCGCAGATATTCATCCGCGAGCACCATGTCGGCGGCTGCGATGATCTGTTTGAGCTTCATCATTCGGGCAAGCTCGACGATATGTTCAACAGATGACGCGAATCGCTGTCTTTCAATCGACCACCGGGATCGATCCGGCGTGGAACGCGCGCGCGCTCACCGACGCAATTCAAACGGCCGCGTCGGGCGCCGCGGAAATGCTGTTCACCCCCGAGATGTCGGGGCTTCTCGATCGCGATTCAGCGCGGGCCGCGAAGCATTTACGGCCGCAGGAGCAGGACGAAGCCCTCGCCGCCTGCCGCGAGGCGGCAGCTAAACACCGCATCTGGCTTCACCTCGGCTCGCTCGCGGTTCTGGTCGAGGACGGCAAGGTCGCAAACCGCGCATTCGTCATCGACCGCGAAGGCGAGATTCGCGCCACTTACGACAAGCTCCATCTGTTCGATGTCGATCTGCCCACCGGCGAAAGCTGGCGGGAGTCGAACGTCTACTCGGCCGGCAAGGGCGTGGTGCTGGTGAACGGAACGCCCGTCGGAAAGCTTGGTCTCTCCATATGCTACGACCTGCGCTTCCCCGGCCTGTTCGCGCGGCTCGCCGAATCCGATGCGGACGTAATCGCCGTGCCAGCAGCTTTCACGGTGCCGACCGGTAAGGCGCATTGGCACGTCCTGCTAAGGGCGCGAGCGATCGAGGCCGGGCTATTCGTGATCGCTGCGGCTCAGGTCGGCCATCACGAAGACGGGCGAAACACGTTCGGTCACAGCCTCGTGGTCGACCCGTGGGGTGAAGTCCTGCTCGACATGGGCGAAGAGCCGGGCGTGGGCTTCGCCGAAATCGACCTAAAGCGCATTTCCGATGTCCGCTCGCGAATACCGGCGCTTAACCACCGCCGCATTATCCCGGATGCGGTGACCTTATGATCGTCTTCGATCTCCAGTGCGGCAGCGGATGCGGCACCTTCGAAGCCTGGTTCCGTTCGAGCGCCGACTTCGATGAGCAGCGTGCCGGCGGGTTCGTGCAATGCCCCGTCTGCCACTCGGAGGAGGTCGCCAAGGCGCCGATGGCGCCGCGCGTGCCGAAGAAGGGCTCCGACAATCCGCTCGTCAGGCTCGCGGCAATGCAGGCCGAGCTTCTCAAGGATTCACGCTGGGTCGGCGACAGCTTCACCGACACCGCCAGAGCCATGCATAGCGGCGAGATCGATGCTTCGCCCGTCCACGGCAACGCGACGCTGGAGCAGGCGAAGTCTCTCGTGGACGACGGCGTGCCGGTCGCTCCGCTTCCGCTACCGGTTACCCCGCCCAACCAGCTCAATTGAGCCGGTGAATTGATTGGGCGCGCGGCTGCCCCTATTCGGGGCGCCGCAGCGACCCCGTAGCTCAGCAGGATAGAGCATCAGATTCCTAATCTGAGGGCCACTGGTTCGAATCCAGTCGGGGTCGCCACATTGCCATATGCTGAGGCCGAGGCAGGGGAAGTCCCATTAGTTATTCACGGGCTGCTACGGCTGTTACGGGAATACTTCCAGGATTGGCGCTTTGCGCCTTGATTTCGGCTGCGGCCTATCTGTTGCAGCTGTTCGAATTGGCTCGCTTCGGGCGAGCCTGGATCGAGGCGCTGGTGCTTGCAATCATCATCGGCACAGCGGTCCGCACTCTGTGGACGCCGGGACAGACATGGAAGCGCGGCATCGATCTCGGCGCGAAGCAGCTGCTCGAGGTCGCGGTCGTCCTGCTCGGCGCTTCGGTCAGCGCCGCGACAATCATGGCGGCCGGCTGGACTTTGCTGGTTTCCATCTTCGCGATCGTTGCCGGAGCGATCCTGCTAAGCTTCTCCATCGGGCGCTTGTTCGGTCTCTCGAAGAGGCTGGCGATGCTCGTCGCCTGCGGCAATTCGATCTGCGGCAACTCCGCGATTGCAGCCGTTGCACCCGTAATTGGCGCAAGCGCGGACGAGGTCGCTTCGTCGATTGCATTCACCGCCGTGCTCGGCGTTGTCGTGGTTCTGCTATTGCCGGTGCTTGGCGCGATGCTGCGGATGACGGTGGTCGCCTATGGAGCGCTTGCCGGGCTCACGGTCTACGCCGTTCCGCAGGTGATTGCTGCGACGGCGCCGGTTGGCGCAGCCGCGGTGCAGATCGGAACGCTGGTCAAGCTGATCCGAGTGCTCATGCTCGGTCCGGTTTGCCTCGTCCTGTCACTCGTTTCAGCAAATTTGCGTGAAGAACCCCGGATCCCGGGTGAGCTTACCGCAGGAGACAGACCGGATCCGGGACGACCCGCCCTCCACCAATTCGTCCCGTGGTTTATCATCGGTTTTCTGATCATGATAGGATTGCGCTCCGCGGGCGTTATTCCTGCACGGGCGCTTGCGCCAATTGGCGAAGCTGCGACGATCCTCACCGTCATTGCCATGGCCGCACTGGGTCTCGGTGTCGACGTGCGGACCGTTTCCAAGGCGGGCGCGCGAGTCATCATTACCGTCATTCTGTCGCTGGTGGCGCTCGGAACGGTGAGCTTCATGTTCATCCGACTGCTCGGCCTATGAGGGTGGGAAACTGGCAAAGAACCTTCGTCTCCTCTAATTGGGTCGCGTCGGAAGGACCCCGGAAAGGCAGGACAATGGCAACGATGCGGTCGCCTGAGCAAGCGAGCTCGAATCTGCCGCGGCGTTTGTTCCTGGACCATCCCCGCTCGCTCGGGATGACCTGGATCGGTCACGGCGTCGGTGCCATCGCGATCGGTGTCAAGTTGGTAGGCGCGGGCTTTGCTTGTCTCGTGCACGCCGTCGTGCCGGGCTTCTTCACGCAGACGGCGGGCAAGACGATCGACGGGATGTACCGCCACATGCAGCAGCGTCGAGCGGGCGCTGCGAATCCGGAGGATTGGCCTGACTACGAAATCTGACCGCCAGGCGGCGGTCGTAATTGTCGGTGGCGGTGCATCGGGAACGATCCTCGCGGCCCAGCTTGCGCGCCGCGGAATCGCGTCCGTGCTGATCGACGGAAGCGGCCGGGCTGGGCGCGGCGTCGCTTATTCGACGACCGAAGACGCGCACCTGCTTAATGTTCGCGCGTTGAACATGAGCGCTTGGCCGGACAAGCCCGACGATTTCGTGGACTATTTCGAATGCTATGGCGGTGATCGTAACGACTATGCACGCCGCAAGCTTTATGCTCGCTATCTTGGAGGGATCCTCGATGAGGCGGTCGCCAGTGGCCTGACGAGCGTCATTGAGGCTCAGGTGGTCAGTGCGCGCCGCGATGCGGATCGCTGGCAAATCGGTTTGGGCGATGGATCGCTTGTCGAAGGCGATGCTGTTGCCTTGGCCACCGGCAACCAGGAGCCTGATGAATTGTCGATGTTTTCGAACGTGGAGAACTATTTCATCAACGACCCCTGGGGGGCTGATGCTCGACATGCGGCCGAAAAGCTTGTCCGGGAGGGAGGCGACGCGCTGATTGTGGGCACCGGTCTCACCATGATTGACCTGGTGCTTTCGCTCGACGCTGCCGGCTACGAGGGAAAGATACTCGCTATCTCCCGCCGCGGCCTCGTTCCGCGGGCGCACGCCGAATTCGAGCCTGCGCCCGTGGATGCGCAGGAACTGCCGCACGGCAACCTGCGCAGTCTGGCGAGGTGGTTGCGCCGCAGGAGCGCGGAAGTTGGCTGGCGCGCCGCAGTCGACAGCCTTCGACCGCATACGCAGCGGCTCTGGCAGGAGCTCGAGGTCGACCAACAGCGGCGGTTTCTGCGTCACGGTCGTGCCTGGTGGGACGTGCACCGTTCTCGGATTGCGCCGGCGATCGCGAGCAGGGTCACGGCGTTAATTGCCGAGGACCGGCTCAAAGTGATTGCCGGGCGAGTGGTTTCGGCGTCGACAATCGAGGGCGCGTTGGAAGTGGAAATTCGTCCCCGCGGCGCGGATCGGACAAGTCGGACGACATTCGATTATGCGTTCAACTGCACTGGCCCGCTTCATGCGATCGCGCATTCCAAGGATCCGCTGCTTCGAAGCTTGCTCGACTCAGTGGCGGTCCAACCGGATCCGCTCGGAATCAGTCTCGATGTCGATGAGCGGTCGCGGGCTGGGGAACGTTTGTGGGCGCTCGGGCCTCTAACCAGAGGCTGCTATTGGGAGATCATCGCGGTTCCCGATATTCGCGAGCAGGCCGCGGCAGTCGCGGAGGACATCGAGCGGGAGCTCAAGGCATGAGTGAACACGACCCTGACGATGGCGACTTGGTAGAGGCCGCGCCTCCGGTCGAGGTGCCGTATGAAGTGGCGGATGCGGTACGGACCCTGATCCGCTGGGCGGGCGACGATCCGACTCGTGAAGGGCTGCTCGACACGCCGCGACGGGTGGCGCGCGCGTGGAAAGAATATGCGCGCGGCTATGCCGAGGACCCCGCGATCCACCTAAGCCGCACCTTCGACGAGGTCGGAGGCTATGACGAGATCGTGCTTCTGAAGGATATTCCGTTCCAGTCACACTGTGAGCATCATATGGCCCCGATCATCGGCAAGGCGGCGATTGCCTACCTGCCGAACAATCGCGTGGTGGGCATCAGCAAGCTCGCGCGCGTGCTCCACGGCTATGCTTCGCGGCTGCAGGTTCAGGAGCGGCTGACAGCCGAGGTCGCCGATGCCATCTGGAACCATCTTCAGCCCAAGGGCGTCGCCGTCGTACTTGAGGCGAGCCATTCGTGCATGACCGCACGGGGCGTCAGGACACCTGGCGTGATGATGACGACCAGCCGGATGATGGGCACCTTCCGCGAGGACGAGCGCAGCCGCCGTGAGGTCCTCGCACTGATGGGTTACTAGGGCACCTCAAACCAGCGGGGCGATCCCGCTGGCCTGAGGATCGCCCCGCGCCCACCCCCGATTAAGAGAGTGGTTGGTTCGACTGAACGCCTGTCTTCAGGCGTGCGACGGGCTTTCCATCCCGTGCTTCAGCTGGCTCATCTGGTCATGGCCTGAGCGCACCGACTGATAGCAACGCTCGACGACCGCGCGGCTCTCTCCGGTCAGCGCATCGCTGTCGAGTGCAGTCTCGAACTTGTCCTTCAGATAATCTTCGCCGCGCTCGACCTCGTTAATGATTGCCTTGTCGTCACCGCCCGTGATGGCAGCCTTAAGGTCCTCGAAGCGCTGGTGGGTCTTGCCCATGAATGAGCCGTCGTCCTCAGGATTGCCGCCGAGGCGGCGCACTTCGCTGCGCAATTCCTCGACGACGCGCTGGCGATCGTCGGCACGCTGGCGGAATATCTCGCGGAAGCGCTCATTGTCGACATCCTTGGCTGAATTCTCATAGCCGGTGATGCTGTCGATCGTCGTCGCGATCAGGGTGTTCAAGGTGCTGATGGTTTCTGAATGTTCGGCCATCGTTTCATTCTCCGCTGATGTGAGGATTGGTTCAGGGCAAAGAACGCTCGAACAAGCGAGCCGATGCGCACGGAGCCGAAATTTCTGGCCCGTGGTCGCGAATTGTTGTCAGGTGGCCGACGGCATTGACGACGAGGGGGTGAGTCGATGGCACTGACACGCAGGGCGCTGCTCGAGCATATCGGCAGGGCAGGCGGCATTGGCGCCGCTTACATGACGATGGAAGCTCTCGGGCTGGCGGTTCCGACACCGGCAGGCGCGGAGAAGTTCGAACTTCCGAAGGGCGCCGGCAAAGGCCGGTCAGTCGTTATTCTAGGCGCCGGCATTGCCGGGCTGGTCTCGGCCTATGAGCTTCTACGCGCAGGCTACCGCGTGACCGTTCTCGAAGCGCGTGACCGGATCGGCGGCCGCGCCTGGACCGTGCGCTGCGGAACGAAGATCGAGCAAATGGGGCGGCCGGACCAGATCGCCACCTTCGATCCAGGGCTTTACCTCAACCCGGGCCCGGCACGGATCCCGTCCACTCACCGAGTGATCCTCGGCTACGCGCGCAAGTTCGGCGTGCAGCTGGAACCATTCATCAACGTCAATCGCAACGCCGGCTGGGACTTTGGCGGGAAGGTCTATCCGGAACGCCGAAGGGTCGAGGATCTGCGCGGGCACATGGCCGAGCTGCTCGCCAAAGCGATCGACCGCAAGGCGCTGGACGGCGTGGTCCCCAAGAATGAGCTGGAGATGGTACGGGAGTTCCTCGCGCCTTACGCGGGCGTCGGCGCCGACGGCATATACAGGCCCAACGGAAGCTCTGGTTATGCGGTCGAGGGCGGCGGTTACGACCAAGCTCCGCAGCCGCTTCCGGCGCTGGGTTTCAAGGATCTCGCACCCTCGCCGGCGATCGGCCTGCCCTATTTCTTCGAGCACATCTGGGACATGCAGGCGACGATGCTCCAGCCCGTGGGCGGAATGGATCGCATCGCGCACGCGATCTACGGGCAGGTGAAGCCGCTCGTCAGGATGCACTCGCCGGTCAAGGCAATCCGCCGCAGCGGAAACCGCGTGCGGATCGAGCATGGGCCGGGTTCGCTGGTGACCGAAGCGGACTATTGCATCTGCACCTTGGGCGCGAACCTGCTCGCGAAAATCCCGAACGACTTCTCGCCGGCGAAGAACGCTGCTTTTAAGAGCGTTAATTACCTACCGAGCGTCAAGGTCGCGTTTGAGGCACCGCGCTTCTGGGAGACCGACGACAACATCTTCGGCGGGGTCGCTTGGACCGACCGCGAGAATGAGAACATTCTCTACCCGTCGCACGGGATCGGTTCACCCAAGGGCGTGCTGGTCGCCGCTTACGTTGCCGGCTGGACGCATCGGGACAATCCGCAGAAGTTCTCGTCCTATAGCGACGCCAAGCGGCTCCAGATCAGCAGGGAATCGATCGAGGCGCTGCATCCCGGCCGTTCGAAGCTTCTCAGCAAAGGCGTGACGGTCGGCTGGGGCCTCGTGCCCTATTCCGAAGGCGTCGGTGCGATCTGGCCCGACGATCAGATCGGCGAACGAGGCGGCTCCGGCAGGGGGGCGACCTACGCCGAGTTGCTGAAACCAGAAGGGCCGATCATCTTTGCCGGTGAGCATCTCAGCTACCAGGGACTGTGGCAGGAAGGCGCGGCGCGCTCCGCTCATTCTGCCCTCAATGTCCTCAGCGAGATGGCGAAGGCACGCGCAGTATGACCCGCGAGGGCGGCTGTGCCTGCGGCGCCGTGCGCTATTGCGTGAATCGTGAGCCGATGTTCGTTCATTGCTGCCACTGCACGTCATGCCAGACGGAGACGGGAAGCGCGTTCGCGATTAATGCTTTGGTCGAAAGCAGCGAGGTCGAGACTCTCAAAGGCTCGCCAGTCGCGGTGATGACTCCGTCAGAGAGCGGGCGCGGCCAGCAGGTCTGGCGCTGTCCCGAGTGCCACGTTGCGCTGTGGAGCAACTACGGCGGCGCGAACGACATCCTCCGCTTCGTCCGGGTCGGAACGCTCGATGAACCGGGCGCCGTCAAGCCGGACATCCACATCTACACACGCTCGAAGCTGCCGTGGGTGCGTTTGCCGGAAGGCGCGCTCGCTGTCGAAGCTTATTACGAGAGCAGCCAGATCTGGCCCGCGGACAGTCTGGAGCGGCGAAAGGCGCTGTTCGGCTGAGCTCGAAAACTGCTCTTGGTCGAAAATTGCTGAAGTGGCGAACGAGGACCGAGTGACGACTGGCGCTACAGCCACTCGCGGAATAGAAGCCGTCACGCAGTCCCAAGGGGGAAGTCACATGCGCACTTTCAACGCTCTTGCCGTCTCGCTCGCGCTCATCGCGGTTCCGATTGCAGCCACACCGGCCGTTGCCTCTCCAGCCATCGCCGCAGCGGTGGCGGCAAAAGATCGCAACCCCGACAACGTCAAGCTCGACGAGGGCCGCAAGCCCGCGCAGGTGCTCGCCTTCCTCGGCTTGAGGCCCGGAATGAAGGTGCTCGATCTGTTCGGCGGCAATGCATACTGGGCGGAGATCATGGCGCCGGTTGTCGGCCCCAAGGGCCACGATACGGTGTGGGAGCCGACGCAGTTCTACAACGACAAGACCAAGGCAACGTTCGAGGCTTTCGCGGCCAAGAATCCCAACGTCTCGATCATGGTTTCGCCGTTCGAAGCGCCGGACCTGCCGAAGAACTATGCCGACCTCGTGATCCTAAACGACAATTATCACGACACTTATTGGCAGAACGACAAGTACAAGATCCCTGAGATGGATCCGAACGCCTTCCTGAAGGCCGTTTATGAATCGATGAAGCCCGGCGCCGTAATCGGGGTGATCGATCATATCGCCAACCCGAATAGCGATACCCGTGCCACCGTTGAGAAGATGCACCGGATCGATCCGGCCGTCGTGAAGGCGGATTTCAAGCGCGCGGGGTTCGTGTTCGTGAAGAGCAGCGACGTCCTTCGCAACCCGGGCGACGACCACAGCCTGTTGGTCTTCGATCCCAAGGTGCGCGGTAAGACGGACCGCTTCGTATTTGTGTTCAAGAAGCCGCGTTGACGAAGGCGAGAAGCACGTCGGCGACGGAGCCGGCCGCAAATAAGTTCCGCACTTACTACACTCTGGCGGCGCTGGTGGTGGGCCTCGCGGCGGGGATGCTCGCCGGCGGTCTCGCGCCGGCGCCCCGCGACGCCGCGCTGAACATCGCGTCGTTCGTCGGCACCTTGTGGCTTAATGCGCTGAAGATGACCGTCACCCCGCTGGTCGTTGCCTTGCTGGTGGTTGGAATCGCCAGGAGCGCCGAGGCCGCCCAGGCGGGCCGGATCGCCGGCAAGGCGGTGTTATGGATCGTCATTATCTGCACGGGCTCTGCAGTGTTCGGGGCGATTGCGGTGCTGCTGCTGACCCATGCCTTTCCGCTATCGCGGCATACTGCAGGACTGCTCCAGGCGGCGCTCGGCAGCGTCGAGCAAAAGACGTCGGGGCCGCTCCCCGGGGCAGCCGAGTTCTTCAAGGGAGTCATCCCGCCCAATGCGGTCGCTGCGGCGACCAACGGCGACATCCTGCCGCTGACCGTTTTCACCTTGCTGTTCGCGCTTGCGCTCACGCGTGTGAAAGCGAGTGGCCGCGAGATCGTCGTCAATTTCTTTGAAGCGACCGGCGATGCGCTGATCGTCATCATCGGCTGGGTCTTGGCGATTGCGCCGCTCGGCGTTTTCGCGCTGGCATTCGGCGTCGGTTCGGCGGCGGGCGGTGCGGCGTTCGCGGGGCTTGGCCACTATATCGTGATTATCTCGGCCATCGGCGTTCTCGTGACCCTGGCCGCTTACCCTTTGGCGGCGATATTCAGCGACGTCAGGATGGGGCCCTTCACGCGCGAGCAGGTTGCTCCGCAAGCCGTCGCCATTTCGACGCGCTCGTCTCTGGCATGCCTTCCGGCGATGCTCGCCGCGGCACGGCCCATCGGGGTGCGCGACGAAGTTGCCGACGTAACTTTGCCCATCGCTGTCGCGCTCTATCGCGCAACTGGCCCGGCGATGAACACGGCGGTCGCCTTCTATGTCGCGCATTGGCTCGGGCTCGAGCCTACGCTGGGGCAGATGATCGCAGCGACGGCTGTCGGGGCTGTGATGAGTTATGGCGCGGTCAGCCTTCCCGGCGAAGTCAGCTACATCAGCTCGATTGCGCCCATTGCGCTTGCACTAGGGGTGCCGATCGCGCCGCTGGGCCTGCTGGTCGCCGTCGAGATGATTCCTGACATTTTCCGCACCGTCGGCAACGTCACGCACGACGTCGCGCTTGCGGCGATTGTCGACAAGAGCACCCGATCGCGTTCACGAAAATGAACGCCAGATGAGCGCTGTTCATACAAATTAACGGCGGCTGACCGCATTTCGTCGATTGAGCCGCCGACAAACGGCTTTTGTCGGACAGCCGAGAAACGGTGCGGCTTTCGTCGACCGACGCGCGACAAAAGTAGCGCTCCCCGTCACAAAGGCTCTGCGACGCGGGCCAATCGGCCGCATAGGGGCGGTTTCCTCAGCGTCTCATGCGGCGTTCCCCAGCGCCCGCGTCGCAAAAAGGGAGATGACAATGTTGAAGATGCTTCCCGCGCTGGCCGCGCTTGCGGCTGCGTCCGCACTCCTCGTGCCTACCGTCAGCAAGGCGCAGGACACTCGTTCGACGCGCGTTTCTTATGCCGACCTCGACCTCGCGTCGGCTGCAGGACAGGATGTCCTGCAAAAACGTATCGCATACGGTGCAATGATCGTTTGCGACGGCGGCTTCTACGACGCCACGGAAATGCCGCTGGCCCTCGCGTGCCGCAGTGACGCGATTGCCGGTGCCGAGCCCGCTTTCAAGGCTGCGGTTGCTGCGGCGACCCTCCATCCGTCGGTCACCGTCGGCGTGGGCGCAGCTTTGATCGTTTCCAGACCGTGAAGGGTCGCTGCTAAGCCGTCGCATGCCGTAGAACCCTTGCATGCGGCGGCCGGGGCAGCAGCCTCATTTAACGGCCTGCGATCGCCCGTACCCTGTCTGAATAGAGCCGCCCGACCGGCTGCTCGGTGCCGTCGGACAGCCGGGCGATCCAGCGACCCGACTGATTGCGGGTGAAGCCGGCAATGAAATCCTTGCGAACGATGGCGGAGCGATGGAGCCGGACGAATAGCTCCGGGTCCAGGCCCTCCTCCAGCGCCGCCATCGAATGGTGGATCAGCCAGCTGCGGCGTCCCACGTGAAGACGCATATAATCCCGCTCGGCCGAGACCCGGTCGACGTCGCGTGCCGCGATCCGCACCAGCCCTGAAAGATCCGAAGCCCAGAACTCCTCGAGCCATTGTGAAGCTTTGCCCTTCTCCGGCTCGGAACTGCGCTGCTGAAGATAGGCGCGAGCGCGATCGAGCGCCTTTTGCAGCCGAAGGGGCTCCACGGGCTTCATCAAATAATCGACGGCCTCGACCTCGAAAGCCGCGACCGCGAACTGATCGAATGCGGTGACGAAAACGACGGCGGGCGAGGGGCGCTGAGCCGCGAGCGCACGGGCCACGCCAATCCCGTCGAGGCCGGGCATGGCGATGTCGAGCAGCAGCACATCGGGATGCAGCGCGCCGGTCAGGTTGATCGCGCTGTCGCCGTCGCTCGCCGTCCCCACGAGTTGCGCGCCGTCGGCGCGCGCGAGAAGGAGCTGGAGCCGCTCGGCTGCGAGCGGCTCATCATCGGCAATCAGGACTCGGAGCAATTCCCCCTCAGGCATTCGTCTCCACCGGCATTGTCAGCGATACCTTGAACCCGCCTGTCGCCATTGGCCCGTAGCGGCAGCTCGCGCGGCTCGCCCAGCGCGCTTCGAGGCGTTGGCTCACATTGGCAAGACCGAGCCCGGTGCCTTCATGGGTAGCCGCGGGCAGCTCATCCTTCCCGCCGTGCTTGGGCCGGTTGCTGATCTCGAGCAGCATCCGGTTACCGTCGAGCTTGCGCGCCTCGACCCGGATGACCACCGCTTTGCGGCTCTTGGAAACGCCATATTTGATGGCGTTTTCGATAATCGGCTGGAGGATTAGAGCGGGGAGGCGTGCCTGTTCCAGCTCGGGCGGCACGTCGATTTCGACCGTCAAGCGATCCGGGAAGCGCGCCATTTCGATGTCGAGATAGAGCCGCTGCAGGTCGATCTCTTCGGCGAGGCTGACGTCCGCGCTGGGATCGAGGGAGAGGCTGGTGCGGAAGAAGGTGGAAAGCGCAAGCAGCATCGTTTCCGCTCGGTCGCTGCGGCCGGTCATCACCAGCGACGATAAGGAGTTCAGAGTGTTGAACAGGAAGTGCGGATTGACCTGGTAGCGCAAAGCACGGACCTGCGCGGCCTGCGCTGCGCTTTCGGCATCGGCGAGCCTGCGCTGAGCGCCGAGCGCTTCGGTCTGGGCCTGATTGGCGAGGTAGAACGCTCCCCATGCAATGAAGAAGAACAGCCACACCACCGAGGCGTCGAGCGCCGCTCGGATGCGCTTGTTCGCGTCAAGGTCGTGGACTCGCGGCATGGTCAACACCAAAGGTTCTGCCGCAGTTCGCTCGATACGGACCTGATTGCCTTTCTCGACGACTGTAAAGCCCTCGCGTGCCTGGTAGCGGAACTCTTCTTTGCTCTGCGGAAGCGAGTCTTCGAGGAGGATCAGCGCTAGACCCATCACGAGCGATGCAGCGACGGATCCCATGGCGGCAATGATCGCCTTGCGGCGGATGCTGCTGCCCCGGCCGAACACCGCGATGGCGAGATAGATAAGGCACGTCAGCACGATTCCGATCGCGATGATGACGAGCTTGTCCTCGAGCGTTGTCCAGGGATCGGTGCCGAGGAAAGCCCTGGCGACAACGGTGAAGCTGTAGAAGATCCAGAAGCCGAGGATCGACTTTACCGCAAAGGGCCAATCGCCGAACCGCGTCCGGACGATGGGAGCGGGCATCATGAGCATTGGCACCGTCATGTCCCAAAACCCTTCTGCAGCATACCGCCGCCTGCCCGTTGGCAGAAGCGTCGGAGCAGCCGGTCGAAACGACCGGCCGCGGGAACGCCCCAGCGCTTCCGGTCGTTTCCGGCCTGCAATGTTAGGGCAAGGAGAACGTGCTGTGAATGCGGGCAAGGAAACCGACGCGGGGCCGCCGCCGACCGTCCACTCGGCGCCGCCTGAGCGCTCGCTCGAGCGAAAGCTCAAAGCCGACCCGACCGACCCCGATGCGAAAGCCGACGTCGGCAGCGATGAATCGATGGATGCATCGGACCCGCCTTCGGTCGTGCAGCCAGGCTGTTCCGACGAGCCCGCGCCCTCCTCGGGTTTTCCCGAGTAAGTTACGCAACCGTCACAAAAACGTGACGGTAGTTGCAACAAATCAACAATCCACAGTTTTGCGACTTGCCGTCAATTTCTAGCCTAGACGCGCTGACTCCCCTCTGATTCAATATGAATGGGGGGTGGGACTGTGGTTAAGTTTCTCGAAACCAATACCGCCGCATGATCCCGCCTGGGAACTAAGGAGTCGGGTTCATGATTACGCGGACCAGCCAGCCGGCAAGCGGCGCGATGCTGATCTCCGAAATGAAGGAGTTCGCGGGCTTTGCCAAAGCTACGCAGCGGTACATCCGCCGATCGCTCGATGTGGCCTATGGCCGCCGTGACCCGATCGAATGCTGGGCACGCGATGAAGGCGAAGCCGCCTCGATCCGCGCCCAGGCTCGTCTCTACAAGCAGCTCGATCATCTGCGCCTCCAGGTGCCGGACGACAGCGGTCTCGACATGATCGAGCCCTTCATCGGCATGCTGATCACGCTGGCCGCGTTCGATCTCGGCCAGGACCGGCTTCCGAATTTCGCGGCCTTCCGTTTCCTTTACGAGCGGCTGATCGGCGCGTCGTCGCGGCCGTGGCTGCCGAGTGCTTTCTGCGCCGCTGCGGCCCTTCCGCACCTTCACCCTGATCGTCGCCGGACCCTGCTCCAGTCGATCAGCGAGAGCGCCGCGACTGCGCCAGGCTGGTCGAGCCGTGAGCCGGTATTCTGGCCCGAGTGGGTCGAGAAGGTCGACCTGAAGACCGCCGCCTAAATTTTTCTCTTCCAAGGATAGCGAGGCAATCCAGCAGCACGCACTGGGTTGCCTCGCTGCATTTCTGGCCGTCAGGCTGGCACCTTCACCGACGGAAATATCTCCGCCAGCTCCCGGATGCTTTCCTCCGCACTCTTGTGGTGGACGAAGATGACGCCCGCCTCTTCATAGCTCTTGCGGTGGTTCTCGCGGTCGTCGACCAGTACGTCGCCGGGACGCATGTGCTTGTGCTTGTCGCGCGCCATGCAGGTGATGATCGGAACGCCCGGAAAATGCTCCGCCGCCCACTCGACTTTCTGCGGCGCGGCCCATTTGCCGAGCGGCAGGCCGGTGAGGATCGTCGGCTCGAGATGCTTGACGGCGTCGAACAGCAGCCGGGCATCGGGCATTTCGGGCAGCGTGCCGTAGAAATTCGTTGCCTGCGCAAGGCGTTTCCAGAAAGCCCCGCGCCCGTGCTTCGCTTCGAACTGACGAACAGGCATTCGAAGCAGCCGCTTTGCACCCTCGTCGAAGTCGGCAAGCACGCCGTCGGCGTCGAGGAACAGCCGCGGCTCGTTCTTTTCCTTCGGCATCAGAAGCGCGCGGGCTCCAAGTCAATTGCGATCGGCGTGTCCAGATAGTCCCAGCCATGGTCGCGCAGCACGTCATTGCTCTCGCGCGCCCTTCGAGTCGGGCCTAGCGACCAGGTGATGTGGTAGGTCGAGCCGTCGGGCCGGTCGCTCGTCCCGTCGAGCTCGACCACCATGCACTCGACGCCCTTGCCGTCGTCGGCTCGGCCAACGATCCTCGAGCTGTCGGGCTTGCGAGGCAGCGGCGTCTCGGGGGTTGCGCCAGTCCTCAGCGTCACGTGGTCGGCGACGACATTCTCGTATTTGGGCGGGAAGCTCTGAAGCAGCATGTCACGGTCGGGCTGCGACAGTTTCCAGCCGGTGACGGTTCCAGGTTGGGCCATGCTTCGTTCAACCGCCGAGCTTCTCCAAAAGCTCCCGCGCGAAGTCGATCAAGGTGTCGTCGCGAGCGCCCATGATGAGGATCCGGTCGCCGGGCCGCGCTTCGGCAATGAGCGCATCGCCGATCTTCGGCCGCTCGGGGATATGCTCGGCCTGCTTGCCGCGTTCACCGATCTGCCTCGCAAGCCAGTCGGATCCGCGAACCTTCTCCACGGTGCCGCCCTGGTAGACTGGGTCGGGCAGATAGAGCCGGTCATCGGGCGCCATTCCGTCGGCGAAGCTCTGCGCGAGCGGTTCGCCCATCTTCTTGAGCGGGCCGTAGCCATGCGGCTGGAACATGATCAGCAGACGGCCGGGCTGCGCGCGCATCGTTGCCAGAGTCGCCGCGATCTTGTCGGGATTATGAGCAAAGTCGTCGATCACCGTCACGCCACCGGCCTGGCCAACGCGCTCGAGCCTTCGCCTTAGCCCCTCGAAACGCGCCATGGCGGCGACCGCTTCGTCGACGCGAACGCCGAGCAGCCGCGCCGCGGCGATCGCCGCCAGAGCATTGGACGCATTGTGGCGCCCCGGAACCGTGAGCCGCACCTCGTGCCGCGCACCCTCGGCCTCGAGCGCGAACGCGACTCCATCGGCCTCCAGCCGCACGTCCTTGCCCATGAAGTCGGCGTTCGGGCTGTCGAAGCCGTAGCCGACCACCTTGTCCGCCGGCACGGTGCCGGCGAGCGCGCGCGTCTCCGGATCGTCGAGGTTCAGCACCGCCTTCCGCGACGCGTTGAGGAAATGGGCGAACAGCTGGCGAAGCTCGTCCATCTCCTTGTGGTCGAGGCTGATGTTGGTCAGCACCGCGACCTCGGGCCGGTAGAGCGCGATCGATCCGTCGCTCTCGTCGACCTCGCTGACGAACAGCTCGGGATCGCCGACCAGAGCGCTCGCGAAGGGCGCGGATGGCGTCACGAAATTCTTCATCACCGCGCCGTTCATCACCGTCGGCTGGCGGTGGCAGGCCTGTAGGATCCAGCCGATCATCCCAGTCACCGTCGACTTCCCGCTGGTGCCGCCGACGGCGACGCTGCGCTGCGCGGAATTGAGCAGTCTGGCGAGGAATTGTGGACGTGTCAGGTGGGTGAGCCCGAGCTCCTTCGCGCGGACCACGTCGGGAACATTGTCCTCGACCGCCGCCGAAGTGACGAGCGTCATGCCCGGCTGAAGGCCGGAACCGTCCTGCGGGAACAGCTGGATTCCGAGCGAGCGGAGATAGTCGAACTTGTGCGGCGTGCGGCCTGCGTCGAGCGAACGGTCGGAGCCGGAAACACGTGCGCCGCCGGCGCGCACGATGGATGCAAGCGGGAGCATGCCGCTACCGCCGATTCCGCTGAAAAAAACCGGTGAATCGATCATCATCGCGGCCCTATTGGCTGCTGCGTGAATTGGCCAGCACAGAGGCGCGTGCCCTTAAGTTCACTAAGTTCACGGAGAGCGGCGCTTTTGCCGTGAACTTAGCGCGAGCCTGTTCGGTATGATCGTCCACGGGTCGGAGCAGCGCCATGCGGCGAGCCAAGCACGCCAAATCCTATTAGGAAAGCGCGATACGGTTCCGGCCGCCTAGCGGCAGCTTCCCACCGAAAGCAGCCATCACGGCAGCATCGTTTTTCAAGCTTCCTTCTCCTCACCGTCGCTCGAGAATTGATGCGGGTCACTGCCGATTGTCAGGGGACGTTCACTCACGCACTCGCATGCGGCGAGCCAAGTCTACATGCGTCTCTTGCCCCGCTTCCTCTGCCGTCTCATCGGCCATCGCCGCTCCAGACGGCGTGCCTACCTCGATCCCGTCGAGCGACGTTGGCGAAGCTATTGCCGCCACTGCGGCGCCCGGCTCCGCAAGGATTGGCCGATGGGCTGGCGAGAAGCGTGAAGCCTGGTCATGCGTTTGCGCATCTGTCCAAAGGGGATAGGGGAGCTGAATGCCGTTGAGGTCCATCACCTACACTAGCCTCGCGCGGCTTGATCTGCAGGCGTCGGACCTGGAGGCGATCCACGAAACGGCCGTTCGCGAGAATGCCCGACGGAACATCACCGGCCTGCTGATCTTCAACGGAACCCACTTCCTCCAGATTCTCGAAGGGCCGGGTGACGCGCTCTCGCAACTGATAGAAAATCTACGCGGCGATCAGCGGCATAGTGGGCTCGAAGTGCGGCATGATGACCCCATTGACGGCCGCAGTTTCCCGGACTGGTCGATGGAATTGGTCAAGGTCAGCGGGACAAGCTTCATCGCCAGGGAAACCGTCAGCGACCGGCTGCCCGAAGGAGTAGCACCATTTGTTCGAAATCGCGTGATCCGGATGACCGAGACGATCTCCGGCGACGTCACGCTCTGAACACATTCCAGGCTACTTGCACGCGCCTCCGCCGGGCCAACCGGTCCAGCCCGGGCCATGCACGAACCGCCCGGGCTTTGCGCCGGTGTGCGCGCCGTCCTTCAACACCTGCACGCCGTTGATGAAGACCTGCCTCACGCCGGTCGCGAGCTGTTGCGGCTTCTCGTAAGTCGCATTGTCGCGGATGGTAGCGGGATCGAACACGACAACGTCACCGTAGTAGCCGGCCTTCAGTGCACCACGCTGCTTTAGCGACAGATTGGTCGCCGGAAGCATCGTCAGCCGATGGATCGCGCTCTGCATGGTCGTCGCATGCTCGTCGCGGACATAATGGCCGAGCAGCCGCGCGACATTGCCGTATGCGCGCGGGTGGGTGCTCGACTTCAGGAACACGCCTTCGGGCGCCTGGCTCGCCGCGTCGGCGCCGAAGCTCATCCACGGCAGCGCGACCTCGCGCCGGACATTGTCGTCGCTCATGCTGAAATAGACGACCTGGATTCGCGTGCCGTCCTCGACGATGAGGTCGGCGGCAACTTCGTCGGAGGGCTTGCCGCGCTCGCGGGCGACCTGGCCCAACGTCTTGCCGGTGAGCGGCTTCAACGCGGGGTTCTTGAAGCCGACGAGGAGCACCTTGTCGGGCTCATCGGTGACCAGCTTGGCGTTCTCGGTGCCGCCGGGCCCGCGCATTTCGGCAATGGCCTTGGCCCTTAACGCGGGGTCCTTGAGGCGCGCGATCCACGCTTCGAGGCCGCCGTCCTGCATCCATAGCGGGAATGCCGCGTCGAAGCCGGTCGAGCTTGCGGCATAAGTATACATGTTGGCGGTGACGCGGTGGCCGGCGGCACGGGCGGCCTCGACCTTGGCGTTGGCTGCGTCGATCTTGCCCCAGTTGGCGCGGCCCGCCTGCTTGTAATGGTAGATCTCGGCGGGAGCGCCGGACTTGGTGCTGATCTCGATGAGCTCGTCCATCGCTTCCAATAGCTTCGGCCCCTCGTCGCGCATGTGGCTGATGTAGATGCCGCCGCATTTGGCCGCTTCGCTGGCGAGCGCGATGATCTCGGGAGTCTTGGCGTAGTTTCCGGGTGCATAGATGAGCGCGGTGCTGACTCCGACCGCGCCTTCCTTCATCGCCTGGCGAACGAGCGCGCGCATACGCGTGAGCTGCGCCGGAGTCGGGTCGACATCCTTTTCGCCAAGCTCGTTCTCGCGCACGGTCGCGGCGCCGACGAACGAGGTGACGTTGGGCGTGATGCCCTTCGCCGTGACATAGTCGAGATACTGCCCGAGCGTCGTCCAGCGGATCGGATATTTGATGTCGCCCTGCCGTTGCAGGGTGAGCTTCTTCATGGTCGGATTGAGCGGGCCCATCGAGGTGCCTTCGCCCATCACTTCGAGCGTGACTCCCTGGTAGGTGTCGCTGAGTCCCCGACCGTCGGCGAGCAGGCTTACCGGCGACTGGCTGAGCATGTTGATGAAGCCGGGAGCGACCGCTTTGCCCCTCGCGTCGATCACCTGCCCTGCGTGGCCCGGCGCATGCGGTCCGACGTAGACGATCTTGTCGCCCTCCAGTGCGACGTCGCCGGTGTACGGTTCGCCGCCGGAGCCATCATAGATAGTACCGCCGCGGATCAGCACCGAGTAGCTCGCCGGCGGCGGTGCGGCCGAGATGGAAACAAATGCTGTCCCGGCAAGTGCAAGCGCGATCGATCGATTCATGGAACGCCCCCTCAAGAACTGGAGGGAAGCTGCACGAAGTCGACGCTTGATGGAATATAGTTGTTGGAACGCAGCCGTTGAGCGGTCCGTTAACCCAGCGCGACGCGAACGGGAGAAACGGCATGCGGGCCGGCGTGGCTGCGATCATTCTTGCAATCGTGATGGCGATCATTGGCATCGTGCTGACGATCGGCGGAGTCTGGCTCGTCGTGCTCGGCGGCTCCATCTATTATCTGATCGCCGGCACCGCGATGCTCGCTTCGGCCTGGTTCCTGTTCCGCGGGCGCCTTCTCGGCGCATGGATTTACATCGGCCTCTTCATCTTGAGCGCGATCTGGGGATTTGCCGAATCAAGAAGCAATGCCTGGGCAATGGTGCCGTGGCTCGTCGCCCCGCTCGTCATCCTCATTTTGACCTTGCTGTTCATGCCGACGCTTGTGCCGCGAGACAGGCGCCGCTGGGACTTCGCGTGGGGCGGCGTCGCGATCGGGATCGTCTTCGTTGCCGCGACCTTCATCATCCTCGGCACCAGCGGCGGCACTGCCGTCTACCCGCTTCCCGCGCAGGCCTCGCCTGGGATGAGCGACCCGTCGCTGATGCCAACAGGCGCCGACTGGACGGCTTATGGCGGCACCAATGCCGCGTGGCGCTTCTCGCCGCTGACCGAGATCACCCCCGGCAACGTCGGCAAGCTGAGGAAGCTGTGGGAGGTCCACCTCGACGGGCAGCCCAACGATCCCGATTACGTCAAGCTCTACGGGACCGAGAACACGCCGCTGAAGGTCGGCAACCTCCTCTACACCTGCACCGCGAAAAATATCATCGTCGCGCTCGACGCCGCGACCGGAAAGCCGGTGTGGCGGGTCGATCCGCAGGTCCCCGACAAGTGGATCCCGTACACCACGGCGTGCCGCGGCGTTTCTTACTACGCCGTGCCGGGAGCGGCTCCGAACTCGATGTGCGGCGGCCGGATCATCGAAGGGACGATGGATTCGCGGCTGATCGAGGTCGATGCGCTGACCGGAAAGCCGTGCACCGAGTTCAACGGCACCGGCCAGCAGGACACCAAGATTGGAATGGGCTGGGCGCCGCCGGGCTCGGTCGGAATCAACTCGCCGCCGCCCGTGATCAAAGGTATCATCGTGGTCGGGCACCAGGTGCTCGACGGGCAATGCCGCTGCGCTCCGTCGGGCGTGATCCAGGGCTTCGACGCGAAGACCGGCAAGCTCGCCTGGGCATGGGACATGCAGCACCCCGACTGGCACGGCTATCCCCCGAAGGGCCAGCAGTGGGCGCGGGGAACGCCCAACAGCTGGTCGATCAGCGCGGGGGATGAGAAGCTCGGGCTCGTTTACGTCCCGACCGGCAACGTGGCCGACGATTATATCTCGGCCGGCCGCACACCGATCGAGAACCAGTACAATAGCTCGATCGTCGCCATCGACGTCACCACGGGCAAGCCGCGGTGGAGCTTCCAGACGGTCAAGATGGACGTCTGGGATTATGACATCGGCAGCCAGCCGAGCCTCATCGATTATCACGGCACGCCGGCGCTGCTGGTCGCGTCGAAGCAGGGCGACCTCTACATCCTCGACCGCGCGACCGGCAGGCCGCTGGCGCCCATCGGCTCGATCAACGCGCCCGGCGGCGGAGCCGAGCCGAGCCTCCGCTCACCGACGCAGATCGTGTCGCTTTGGAATTCGCTTCGAAAGCCTCAGCTCACCGAAGCCGACATGTGGGGAATGTCGCCGATCGACCAGATGATTTGCCGCATCCAGTATCACCAGGCCGACTATCGCGGCTTCTACACGCCGCCGAGCGTGGACCATTATAGCGTGCAGTATCCGGGTTATAATGGGGGCAGCGACTGGGGCAGCCTGTCAATCGACCCGGTGCGCGGAATCGCGATCGCCAACTACAACGACATGCCGAATTACGTGAAGCTCGTCACGCGAGCCGAAGCCAACAAGGCCGGCATCGTTCCGCGTTTCGCGACCAGCACGCCGCCGAGCAAGCCGCACCAGATCGACCCGCAATGGGGTGTGCCTTATGCGGTCAACGTCAACGCCGGTTGGCGGATGCCCTTCACCAAGCTGATGTGCAAGCGGCCGCCTTATGGCGGGATCCGCGCGATCGACATCGCGACGGGCAAGACCTTGTGGGATCGCCCGCTCGGCACGGCGCGAAAGAATGGACCATTCAAGCTGCCGACCTATCTGCCGTTCAAGATCGGAACCCCGAACAACGGCGGCGCGGTGACCACCGCGAGCGGGCTCATCTTCATCGCCGCGGCGACCGACGATTTGCTGCGCGCCATCGACGAGCGGACCGGCAAAGTCTTGTGGTCGGTGCCGCTGCCCGCGGGCGGCCAGGCAACGCCGATGGTCTATCAGCAGAACGGGCGCGAATATCTCGTGATCTTCGCCGGTGGCCACCATTTCATGGAAACGCCAATGGGCGATAGCCTGATCGCTTACGCGCTGCCGAGCTGACGCGGCCATTGCGCAGGTTCGCTCTGTGCATCCATAAGCAGCGCCGATGCGGATCGCCGTCGTTGCCCCCAGCTGCCCACTGAAGCGCGAGGCGGCGGATGCCGTCACTGCGATCGTCGCCGAACGCGGTGACTGCGAGCTGGTCATTCACCCGCAGTGCTTCTTGTCAGAGGGACATTTTGCGGGTCCGGATGAAGCGCGGCTCGCCGCGCTTCGCGAGGTCATGGCGGACGCGTCAATCGATGCGGTCTGGTTCGCGCGCGGCGGCTATGGCTCGAACCGGATCGCCGAGGCGGCGCTCGCCGACATTCCGCAGGCGGCTGCCGGCAAGACCTACATGGGGTTCAGCGACGCGGGTTTCCTGCTCGCCGGTTTGCACAAGGCGGGGCACGACGCGGTCTGGGGTCCGATGCCGCAGGACATTCTGCGGACAGGAGGGGACGCGGCGGTGAACCGCGCGCTCGACTGGCTCGTCCGGCGCGACGCCTCAGCGCTGGAGCCGGCGCTCGATGGCCCGGCCATGGCATTCAACCTGACGGTCCTCTCCAACCTTCTCGGAACCTCGCTCGAACCCGACTTCAGCGGGATCGACCTGCTGATCGAGGAGGTGAGCGAGCACCTTTATGCAACCGATCGGGCGATGTTCCACGTCACCGCGGTCCCGGCGATCCAGAAGGTACGGAGAATCCGCCTTGGACGGGTCAGCGAAGTGCTTCCCAACGACCCGGATTTCGGCGTGGATGAGACAGCCATCGTCGAGCAATGGTGCGCGCGTTCGGGCATTCGATTTGGGGGCCGCGCCGACATCGGCCATGACGCGCAAAACAGGGTGGTTCCGTTCCGCTGGGGAAATGACTGAATTTCCCTCTGCAATAGCATTGCAAAGAGTTCAGCTTTGCGCTCTATCCACAGACAGGAACAACAGGAGGGCCATGATGGCACAAGGCAGTCGGAAAGCAGGGGGCGGACTGGCCCGCCCGGTCACACCTTCGTCGGATCTCGCGCAGATTTGCGGCAGTGCGCCGCTTCCGCGTAGCCAGGTCGTTTCGAAAGTGTGGGACCACATTCGCAAGAACAACCTGCAAAACCCTCAGAACAAGAGGGAAATCCTTGCGGACGACAAGCTCAAGAAGGTTTTCGGGGGCAAGGACCGCGTCAGCATGTTCGAGATGAACAAGCATCTCTCGAACCATCTGAAGTAGGTTCAGCTACCTTCAGGGAAGTAGGGGATTCGCCTCTGGCGGGTCCCCTTTTCTTTATGGCGGGCCACCGACTCGACCGCCAAGCATCAGCCGCGCCAGAGGCCTTCGAGCCTCTCCTCGGTCACGGGATAGCCCAGGTGACCCGGAATCGTGATGAATTTCTCACCGTCGCGCTCCTCGACCCAGGGGGTCACCGGCTCGATGGGATGGTTCAGCGCATCCGCCCGAATTTCCTCGAATGAGCCGTGCTGCGCGATCCGCTCGAGGTTTCGCCGCGTCGGGAAAATGAGCCGCGCCTCGCCGCGCGCCTCGCGCTCCAGCACATCCGCAGCAGTCATCCAGTAAGCGCCCGAGCATTCGCCTTCGATGACATTCGGCTGCCAATCGCCAGCGGGACATTTGGCGATGAAGAACAAGGTGTCGAACCGCCGGACCGCGTGGAACTTCGGAACCCACCGAGCGAAGGCCGTCAAAGCCGCGTCGTCCAACTCCAGGCTGCTGCCGTTCAACAGCTCGGCAAAGGATTGTTCGCCAACAAGCGCATCCTGCAGTCGAAGCGCTGCCTCCTGATCGGGCAGTGGCGCCAGTCCTGCCGGGACGGCCGTCTCCTCGATCGTTTCGCGGATCGCGGCGACCGCGGCTGGATCCACACCTTTGGAGTCGCCGAGTTTCCGATCTGCTTCGTCGATCCGGCCGCCCGGGAACACCAGGGCTCCCGCGGCAAAAGCCATTCCGCCCGCGCGCTCGACCATCAGCAGCTCCGGCGCGCCGTCAGGTCGCTCGCGGACGAGGATCAGGGTTGCTGCCGGGATCGCCCCATCATCCGGAGCCTCGCTCACCGGCAGCTCCGCTTACATGCCGCTGACGTTTTGCTCGTCGGCTTCCTTCGGGTTGGTCGTATTGTCGGCAACCGCATTCGCCTCGTTCGCGGCATTGGCAGCATTCGCCGCCGCCGCCTGGGCATTCGCCGCGTCCATCGCCGCCTGATTGGCGAGCTCGTTGAGCTGGTCGGGCGCGGGCTGGTTCAGCTCGGCATTCTGGACCGTGTCCTGGTTGCTGTTGTTGCAAGCATTAAGCGCCAGGGCGGCCGTTCCGACGAACGCAAAAGCCAGTTTTTTCATATGTTTCGGTTCCCCACGAAGCAACGTCGCTTGCGCCGCAATAACAGCCGCTGCCTTGAGATTCACGCGGAAAATCCCTATATGCGCGTCTGCCGGGTGACCGGCTATGTCGGTAGACTGTCAGGTGGAATAGGCACTTCGGACCCGGGGGGCAGTACCCCGGCGCCTCCACCATCAACCCTCGACGAAGTGAGGGCTGTTGATGGGGGCGAAATAGGATCGACGAGTGCAATAAAGGCCCGATTGCCGATCGGATTGAGCCACCGCAACGGCTCATTCACACAAGTGCCAACGATAACGAGGCGCTCGCTCTTGCCGCGTAACTGACGTCCTAACGGACTGAAGTTACAAAGCTAAAGCGCGGTCGGACCCCACCGGGCAACAGAAGGGGATTCCAGCGGTTCGGGGAGCACCGGGCAACAGAAGCTCCCCACTCATACCCGCGCTACTTGCATATTCGGGTTCGAATCTCTCCGAAGGTGCCGTCCGCGCGCAAGCTCGTAAGTCGCCATGCAGCGATCGCCGAGCGGCTTCTTCCCCTGCGTGCACATCATTAGAAGATATCTGGTGACGGGATGGTCGGGGCCGCAAAAGCGCTCGGTCTTGGCTATGCTGTAGGGCGTATCTCCCCACGTGTTCCGGCGATCGATCACTGCTCCCTCATCGGTCAGCGTGCGGATCATGAGCAAAATTTCTTCCTGATGGTGACCGTGATCCCATTCGCATTGGTCCAACACGACGTTGATCGCGCCGTTTCCCTGGTCATCGAACGATTTGTTGGGATCCCAGCCCGCGGCAATCATGTCCTCTACGGCACGTACATCGAGCCTGCGCAACGCGGCGCGAGCCTGTTGCTGCGTGTAGGCCTGTCGGGGCTTGTTTGCGTGAAGATATTCTGGCGGCGCGAACATGAACGCGCCCACTGTCACTGCAACGGCGGCGACCGACAGTATTGAAAGGACAGGCGCCGGCCGTCTCCATTGCGACAATCGCATATCGGCAGGTGTGACAGTTGCCGGCGCTCGTGGCGTTCCGTTCGCGAAGGAGCGCAGCGGCGCGGCGCTGGACTCCTCAACGTGAACGGGGACGGCAAGGCGGTATCCGATCCTCGGAACCGTTTCGATGATCTGAGCCGTCCGCTTTTCGTCGCCGAGAGCAAGCCTGAGCTTATGGACCGCCGTCGGCAGCGATCCCTCGACCACCGTTACGTTTGGCCAGATGCGGTCGAGCAACTCGTCCTTGGAGACGAGATTCCCGGCATCTTGCAAGAGTGCGCGCAACAACTCGAGCGGCTTCGTTTCGACCGTCACTCGATTGCCGTTGACGATGAGCGACCAGCTAGCCTCGTCGAAGACGCACTCCTCGAACCGCCAGCGGCACCGTCGCCGACCCAATTCCCCTCGCTTCAAATCGGACATCTGCGTCGCCTTTAGAAAAGCTTGAGAACGGCTTGAGGACAGCCGTCATCCGATTCACGCACACATTAACAGTGTTTATTTAAAGGAAATTTAATATGGGGGGAACAGCAAAAGGCGTCGCGCTCATCGCGCTAGTTGCCGCGGCTGCGGGATCGTCGCCGGCGTTTGCCACGACGATCAACGGTGCCGGAAGTCTGGCGGGGGCCAACGCCATCAACCTTCCGGCCAGCAACATTACCGGTTCCGGGCCGATCGACATCGGCGGGGGCATCAGTTGGCAGTCGAACCAGACCAACAGCCTGTTCGGCTGGACTGGCGGTTACACGACGAGCAACGCTACCATCGCGGCCGGTGATCCGCCGATCATTGCGCTCAATGACGCCTATGACGTCGGCTCCGGCGGCTACGCTAAGATGTGGCTGACGTTCTCAACCCCGACGTCCGGGTTCCTTGCCGAGATATTCTGGACCGACGGCGAATTTACGAACCTCAATTCGGCGGGGATGTTCGCCTACGATAGCTCAATGAATCTGATCGACTATATCTCGTTCAACAACAACGGGAACAGTACGGGCATGTCGAGCGGCTATTACGGCTTCTCCGAAGCGACAGCCGACATCGCGTACATCTACTTCGACAACAGCCATATCGGCGCCCGCAACATGTCTTACGTGGGGCCGGAGATAAATCCGGTCGGTCCTATCCCGGAGCCCGCGACCTGGGCGATGATGCTGCTGGGGTTCGGCGCCATCGGTTGGGCCACAAGGCGGCCCACCTGGACTCGTCTTCGAGTTCGACAGGGCTGAGCGATTCAGCGGTGACGTGACGCGCCCGAAGGCGTAAAATTTCGGGCGGTGGAGAGCAGCGGGTGACAAAAAGCTCCTCCTCGTCCCGTCACCGCTGGAGACTGGCAATGATTCCTGTATTCCGCGTGCGCTCGCTCGAACAAGCGCTTCCATTCTATCGCGACATTCTCGGCTTCACCGTGCACCAGGCCTCGCCAGATGTTGCCTCGTTCTATGCGATCCTCAGCCTGAAGGGCGAGGAATTCCACCTCCAGCAGGATTTCAACGGAAACAGTTCGAGGCATTCCGCGATCGTTCGCGTTGAGGATGTCGATGGCGCGTTCGAGACGCTGAAGGGCCGCGGATACCGCCCACCCGATCGGCCCGAGAGCCCGGTCCATTGCGGTCCTGTCGACCAGATGTGGGGGACGCGTGAATTCTACGTCGACGATCCCTCGGGCAACACGATCTGCTTCGCGAGCGAGCCGGCCGCCGCCTGAGCTTCAGTTCACTTTCTCACGCAATGCCGCTCCGCTACTGTTGCCCTGTAGGGGGTATTCCATGCGTCACTGGACCAAGCGCCTGTTCGCGATCGCCGCGCCGCTTCTTCTCACGGGCTGCTTGTGGGGGCCGGGCAAGTTCACGTCGGACCTGACGGTCAGGAAGGACGGCAGCTTCACGCTCGATTATCGCGGCGAGATCGTTCTGCAGATTCCAAAAGACGATGTCACGCCTATTGCATGGAGCGATGACAAATCGCGCTGCTATGAAGGTAAGGAGGGCTCCCAGCCGCTTCCCCCGATCATCACCATAAACAATCCCGAGGGAAAGGGCCCGAAGGAGCGACCCTGCAGCAAGGCCGAGATTGCCGCCCAGAAAGCAGCCTTCGAAAAGGAACAAGCGGAAAGAACCGAGCGAAACCGTAAGAATGCGGAGCAAGCGGCCGCGATGTTCGGCGTTCCCGGCCTCGACGACGCGTCAAACCGCGCCTTTGCAGCCAAGCTGATGAAATATGCCGGCTGGCGGTCGGTCACCTATCGCGGCAATGGCGTGTTCGATGTCGATTACCATTTCGTTGGGAGCGACCGGCAGGACTTCGTCTTCCCCGCGCTTCCGGACAATGATCTGCTGCTGCCGTTCATCGCCATCCGCCGCCGTGCCGACGGAAGTGTGCTGGTGACCGCGCCCGCGCTCACCGGCGGGGCCGGGCCGCTGATGGAGCGCATGGCCGCTGCGGGCGCTCCGGGGAACACCAAGACGGACATGGTCTCGCATGCGCAGGGTCGTTTCACCGTCATCACCGACGGCGAGATCCTGACCAACAACAGCGAGGATGGGCCAGCGGCGCACCCGATCGGGCACCAGCTTCACTGGGACGTGGACTCGACCTCGAAGAAGATCCCCGAGACCTTGATCAGGCTTTAGCGCTTCCTCAGCTCGTCACGGATCTCTGTGAGCAGCTCGATCTCTGTCGGCCCGGCGGCCGCCTCCTCTGGCTTCTTCATCAGCTTCGTCGCCCAGCGCACCATCAGGAAGATGATGAAAGCGAGGATGAGGAAGCTGACCACCTCGGTCACGAACTGGCCCCAGCCGAGCACCGGCGCGCCGGCTTTCTTGAGCGCCGCATAGTCGGTCATCGAGCCGTGGTAGTCGGCGGGGACGGGGCCGAGCAGAAGGAAGTGGCTCGAGAAATCGAGGCCGCCGAAAATCTTGCCGACGATCGGCATGATGATGTCGTCCGTGAGGCTGGTGACGATTTTGGCGAAGGCCGCGCCGATGATCACCGCGACCGCGAGGTCGAGCACATTTCCCTTGGCGATGAACGCTTTGAAGTCCTTCAGCATGGCTGGTCCCTATGATGTCGGAGGGCCGACATAGCGAAGTCACGACCATTTGGCAGCATCAGCGCTGCTGTCTTATTAAATTAAGACAGCTTATTGAAAGCCAACGGCCGTATCTCTAATTAACGGCGACCTACCAGTGGAGGGGCACATGACCGCACTTCGCCGTTTCGGTTTACTGGCACCGCTTGCCGCCATTTCGCTCGCCGGTTGCGGGATCAACAGCGTCCCGACATCGGACGAGAAGGTCAACGCGGCCTGGGCCAACCTCCAGGCCGATTACCAGCGCCGCGCGGATCTCATTCCGAACCTGGTCGAAACGGTGAAGGGTTATGCCGCCCAGGAAAAGAGCGTGCTGATCGGGGTGACCCAGGCGCGCGCCGACGCGACCGCCGTTCACCTGAGCGCCGCCGACCTCAGCGACCCGGCCAAGGTCAAGGCCTTCAACGATGCGCAGGGTCGGCTGACCCAGGCGATCATCCCGTTGCAGCGGCTTCAGGAAGCTTATCCGGACCTGAAGTCGAACCAGAACTTCATGGCGCTGCAGGACCAGCTCGAAGGGACCGAGAACCGGATCGAGGTGTCGCGCCGCGATTATAATGAAAGCGTGCGGCAGTATAATACTTTGATCCGCACCTTCCCGACCGCGATTGGCGCCAAGGTCTTCTATGGCGCCAAGCCCAAGGTGCCGTTCGAAGCGTCCACGCAAGCGCAGACCGCACCAAGCGTCAATTTCGGCAACGGCAGCTGAGGTGAAACACCTCTTCGGCGCCTTCTTGCTGGCGCTGTTCGCGCTTGCAGCGCCTGCGTACGCGCAGACCTTTCCGCAGCTCACCGGCCGCGTGGTGGACGACGCGCATATCCTGAACGCCGAGCAGGTCCAGGACCTCACGAGTAAGTCGGCGGCGCTCGAGGCATCGAAGGGCGCGCAGCTGGTCATCGCCACGGTGCCGAGCCTGCAGGGCTATCCGATCGAGGATTACGGCTATCGCCTCGGCCGCGCTTGGGGGATCGGGCAGAAGGGCAAGGACAATGGCGTCATCCTGCTGGTCGCGCCGACTGAGCACAAGGTACGGATCGAAGTAGGCTATGGCGCAACGCCGTACCTTACGGACGCCATGTCGGGCCTGATTATCAGAGAGGACATTACACCGCGCTTCAAACAGGGTGACATGGGTGGCGGGATCGAGGCCGGCGCCGACGCCATCATCAAGCAAATGAGCCTGTCGCCGGACGAGGCGGCGAAGAATGTCGCGGCCGCACAGCAGGCGCAGCAGCAGCGGCAGCATTCGGGCGGCAATCCGCTGCCTTTCTTCTTCTGGCTGATGGTGTTCGGCTTCGTCGTGTTGTCGCACCTCCGGCGCGGTTTCGGCCGCCGCTACCGAAGGCGCGGCGGGGGGATCAGCCCATGGGTTGCGCTATGGGCGCTGAACTCGCTCAATAATCGCTCGCGCGGCGGCTGGGGCGGCGGCGGAAGCAGCTGGGGCGGAGGCGGCGGCGGTGGCTTTGGCGGGGGAGGCGGCTTCGGCGGCTTCTCCGGCGGCGGCGGCTCCTTCGGCGGCGGCGGAGCGTCGGGCGGATGGTGATGCAACTCACCGAAGCCGACCGCGAAAAAGTCTCGGCAGCCATCGCCGCGGCAGAAGCAAAGACCAGCGGCGAGATCGTTGCGGTCACTACACCGATCAGCGATGCCTATCATGACGTCGCGCTTCACTGGGCCCTAGTGCCGCTCTTTGCAGTGCTCGCCTGGGCCGCCTGGAGCCCGACGGCGCTCATCTGGTGGTACGATTTCCTGTTCGGCGGCTGGTCTCCCGATCCGACCATGAGCGAGCTGCTGACGTTGCTGATGTTCTTCGCTGCGCTGAAGTTCACGGTTGCGCTTCTGATCCTGAAATGGATGCCACTGCGGCTGTTCCTGACCCCTCCAGCGACCAAGCACCGGCGAGTCCGACGCCGCGCGATCGCGATCTTCCAGGCCGCTGCAGCGGGCCGCACCGCCCACAAGACCGGGGTCCTGATTTACTTGTCGCTTGCCGAGCGGCGCGCCGAGATCGTCGCTGACGAAGCCATCCACAAGCTGACCGACGAGCATACCTGGGGCGAGGCAATGCATGTGCTGATCGAGCAAGTCCGCGAGGGGCGCGCAGGCGACGGGATCGTTGCCGCGATCGAGCGCGTTGGTGCGGTGCTCGCCGAGCATTTCCCTCGCTCGGCGGATGACAGCAACGAGATACCGGACAAGCTGATCGAACTATGAATTTGGATGATCTGCCTCCCGTCGAAGTCATGTGGGAGGGCAAGTTCGTAAGGGCTCTCCGCCGCGGCAAATGGGAATATGCTAGCCGCTCGCGAAACATCGGCGCGGTGGTCATTCTCGCCGAGCACGAGGGCAAAGTGATCTTGGTTGAGCAGCCTCGCGTCGCTCCCGACTGCCGCTGCATCGAGCTTCCGGCTGGCCTGGTCGGCGACGAGGATCCCGAGGCGACGGTTGAGTCAACGGCCGTGAAGGAACTCGAGGAAGAGACCGGCTTCACTGCCGAGCGCATCGAGCGGCTCGGCGAATTTTATTCGTCACCCGGAATGCTCGCGGAAGCCTTCACGATCGTCCGCGCGCACGGCGTCCGCAAGGTCGGAGAGGGCGGTGGAAACCACAGCGAGGATATTGCTGTGCATCTGGTCCCTCGGGCCGAGGTGCAGAACTTCATCGAGGAGAAGCGAGCCGAGGGGATAGGTGTCGACGCGAAGCTGCTGTTGCTGCTGAACTACTGAACTCTCGCGCTTAACCCGCGTTCATTGGCCATGGCGCGGCTCGTCCATCTTTCCGACCTGCATTTTGGGGCGCATGACGAGGATCTCGTCGAGGCGGTCGAACGCCAGGTCAACGAACTGAAGCCCGATTTGGTCGTCATCAGCGGCGATTTCACGCAGCGGGCGAAGACCGAACAGTTCAAGGAGGCGTGCCTTTTCCTCGAGCACCTGCGCGACAGCGGTCACGAAGTGCTCGGCGTTCCGGGAAACCACGACGTGCCGCTCTACGACGTGCTGCGGCGTTTCCTGTCTCCGCTTGCCCGCTACCGCCGCTTCATCGACGAGAGCCTATGCCCTTTCATCGAGCTCCCGGGGGTCGCGGTTCTCGGCATCAACACCGCGCGCTCGCTCACGTTCAAGGACGGCCGGATCAACAAGGACCAGGTCCAGTTCATCCGCGAGACCTTTGCTCGAACGCCGAGCAATTCCGTTCGAATACTCGTTACTCACCATCCATTGCTCGCGCTGCAGGTCGGCGAGGAGATCGAGCGCGCGATCGGCCGCCAGGAGATGGCGCTCGACGCCGTCGAAGAGTCGGGCGTCGACATGCTGCTCGCCGGCCACAATCATCATGCGTCGAGCCAGGACGCGAGCGACCTCGTGACGCGAGCGGGCGGCGTTCTGGTCGTGCAAGCGGGGACGGCGACGTCGACGCGGGTACGCGAACAAGAGCAGAGCTTCAACGTGATCGACGTGACTGAGGGAAGCGTTGTCATCACCGTTCACGGCTGGAGCGACGACGCGTTCGAAGCGAAGGACGCTAGCCGTTACGAATGGCAAAACGGCAGGTGGAAGCTGCGGCAGGCTGCAGAGCCTGCGCACTGAGCTTGTCCGCGGCGCATCTGCTCGCCTAGAGGCAGCGCATGGCGCTTCCCGACGGCTTCGACATCCACGAATTCGTCAGCCGGGTCTTTGCGGAAGATCTCGGCCGCGACGGCGATGTGACGTCGAAGGCGACCATCCCGGAAGACGCGCGATTCACCGCGGAGATGAACGCACGTCAGCAGATCGTCGTTGCCGGGCTGGAAATTGCCGCAGCCTTCTTCCGCGCACTCGATTCGAAGGTCGGGATCGAGTTGCTCGTTTCCGACGGCGAGCGCGTCGAGCATGGAACGACGCTCATGCGCATGTCGGGGAATGCGCGCGCGATGCTTACGGCCGAGCGCCCGGCGCTCAATACGCTGCAGCATCTGTCGGGAATCGCGACGCTGACGCGCCGATATGTCGATGCGATTGCCGGCACGGGCACGATTCTTCTCGATACTCGAAAGACCATTCCCGGACTTCGCGTGCTCGAGAAATATGCCGCGCGGATGGGCGGCGCGCAAAACCATCGCATGCGGCTCGACGACGGCGTGCTGATCAAGGACAACCATGTCGCCGTCTGCGGCGGGGTCGCCGAAGCGGTGCGCCGCGCAAAGGCGGCCAACACCGGCTTTCAAGTGCAAGTCGAGGTCGACCGGATCGACCAGATCGAGCCCGCGCTCTCAGCGGGCGCCGACCGGCTGCTGCTCGACAATATGGACCCGGCGCAGCTGCGCGAAGCGGTGCGGCTCGTCGAGGGCCGCGTCCCGCTCGAGGCGTCCGGCGGCGTGACGTTCGAGACCATCCGCTCTCTTGCCGAAACGGGTGTCGATTTCATCTCCTTGGGCCGCATCACGCAGTCGGCTCCGGCGGTCGACATCGGCCTGGACTATTCGCTCGTGCAGGCAACCGCAGAGGCGTAAGAAGGCCGCTCTGCGGTTGATAGGCAGGCTTATCGATTCCTGACCGGAACGTTCAGAACCGCGACAGCTTGTGAAGTGTAATTTCTTGATCACAGGGCCGCGCGTGTCTTGAGCGGCCGGAGTCTCGATCGAGGAGTATTTCGATGTTCAACAAAGCATTGCTCGCGCTTTCGGCGGCAAGCCTGGTCGCACTTCCGGCGACGGCAGCCGATGCGCGTCATCATTATGGTTATTCCAGCTACGGCTACCGCAGCTACGGCTATGCCTATCCCCGCACGCGGACGGTGATCTCCGTCGGTGTCGGTTCGCCGTACGGTTATGGCTACGGCTATCCTGCTTATGGCTACGGCTATCCAGCCTACAACTACGGCTATGGCTCTCCCGCCTATAGCTATGGTTACGGGTATCCGGCGTATGGTTACGGGTACAACGGCTACCGCGGCTATGGCTACAACGGCTATTGCGGCAACAACACCGCGGCCGGCGCAGCGATCGGCGGCGTGGCCGGTGCCGTGATCGGCAGCTCGGTCGCGAACGGCGGCCACTACAGCTACCGCTACGGCCGCTACCGGCACGGCAATGGCGCAGGCGGAGCGCTTCTCGGCGCAGCGATCGGCGCAATCGCCGGTGGTGCAATCGCCAACAGCAGCTGCGGCTACTAAGCCAAACATCCACCTTTGAGCTCAAGTGAGCGGGGCTTCGGAATGTCCGGGGCCCCGCTTAACTTTTTTCGCGCATTGCTAACTAAGCCGGTATAGAGCGCGGTGACGAGGCGCATGCGGCGCCGGGAGACGCATTTTGTTCAAGGGCCTCCAGCCGATCCTCTATGCTGGACGCGAAGTCTGGCCGCTGATCGAAGGCGGCAAGGGCGTGAGCGCGACCAATCACGCCAGCAGCGGCGCCTGGGCTGCTGCGGGTGGTATCGGAACCGTCTCCGCCGTCAACGCTGACAGCTATGACGCTGAAGGGCGCATCATCCCGCAGGTCTATGAGGCGCTGACGCGCCGCGACCGGCATGAGGAACTAATCAAATATGCGATCGACGGCGCAGTCGCGCAGGTCCAGCGCGCCTACGACATCGCCTCGGGCAAAGGCGCGATCAACATCAACGTGCTGTGGGAGATGGGCGGCGCCCAGCGGGTCTTGCACGGCGTTCTGGAACGCACCAAGGGTCTCGTCAGCGGTGTGACCTGCGGCGCTGGAATGCCCTACAAGCTGAGCGAGATCGCCGCGTCATACGGCGTCAATTACCTTCCGATCATCAGCTCGGCTCGCGCGTTCAGCGCGCTTTGGAAGCGCGCCTATCACAAGGCCGCGGAATGGCTTGCCGCAGTGGTGTACGAGGATCCGTGGCTCGCAGGCGGGCACAACGGCCTGTCGAACGCCGAGGACCCGCGCGCCCCGCAGGATCCCTATCCCCGCGTCGCGGCGCTTCGGCAGACGATGCGCGACAACGGCATCGCCGATACCGTTCCGATCGTCATGGCGGGCGGCGTGTGGCGGCTCGACGAGTGGGACAACTGGATCGACAATCCCGAGCTCGGCCAGATCATTTTCCAGTTCGGAACGCGGCCTTTGCTGACGCAGGAGAGCCCGATCCCGCCCGAGTGGAAGGCGCGGCTGATGACGCTCGAGGAGGGCGACGTCCTCCTCCACCGCTTCTCGCCGACGGGCTTCTATTCTTCAGCGGTGCGCAATCCGTTCCTGCGGGAACTCGAGGCGCGCAGCGAGCGGCAGATAGCCTACACCAAGGACCCGATCGGCGATCACCATTTCCAGTTGGATGTCGGCGTCGGCACCAAGAAGAATTTCTGGGTGACCAAGGGCGATTTGACGCATGCCCGCGAATGGTATGCGCGCGGCTTCACCAACGCGATGAAGACGCCGGACGATACGTTGATCTTCGTTCGTCCCGAAGAGGAAAAGCAGATCCGCGTTGATCAGTCCGAATGCATGGGATGTCTGTCGCAATGCGCTTTCTCGTCCTGGGCGGACAATGAGAAGAACTCGACCGGACGCCTCGCCGACCCGCGAAGCTTCTGCATCCAGAAGACGCTGCAGGACATCGCGCACGGTGGACCCGTCGAGCACAATCTGATGTTCGCCGGCCACTCGGCGTTCCGGTTCAAGAGCGACCCCTTCTATTCCAACGGTTTCGTTCCCACCGTGAAGCAGCTCGTGGACAGGATTCTGACCGGCGCGTGATGTTCGGGCGCGGGGCACTCACGGCAATTCTGATCGGGGCGGTTGCCGCTCCCGCGGCCGCGCAGGACAAGCAGCCGCCTTACTGGGCGTCGATTGCGAGCGGCCAGGCGATGACCCGCACCGGCCCCGGCACGAACTATCCCGGCGTGTGGCTTTATCAGCGCCGCGACCTGCCGATCCGGGTGATCAAGAAATATGAGAATTGGCGGCTGATCCAGGACCCCGACGGCGCGCAGGGCTGGATGCTTGTCACTCTGCTCAGTGATCGCCGCACCGCGCTCGTCAAATCCGGTAAAGCG
>JAICSX010000092.1 GCA_025936675.1 Sphingomonas sp. | reverse complement strand
GGGACGAGTGGAACGGCGACAAGACCTTCATCGAGGACGTGATGCGCTTCCTCGACAACGTGCTCAGCGATTACATCGCGCGCGCGCCCGACGAGATGGCGCGCGCCAAGTACAGCGCGGAGCGCGAGCGCTCGGTCGGCCTCGGCGTGATGGGCTTCCATTCCTTCCTCCAGGCCCGCAACATCCCGTTCGAAGGGGCGATGGCGAAGAGCTGGAACCTCAAGATCTTCAAGCACATCCGCGCGCAGGTCGACCAGGCGTCGATGATGCTTGCGAAAGAGCGCGGCCCGTGCCCCGACGCCGCCGACATGGGCGTGATGGAGCGCTTCAGCTGCAAGATGGCGATCGCCCCGACCGCGTCGATCTCGATCATCGCGGGCGGTACCAGCGCCTGCATCGAGCCGATCCCGGCCAACATCTACACGCACAAGACCTTGTCCGGCAGCTTCTCGATCAAGAACCCGTACCTTCAGAAGCTGCTCGCCGATAAGCAGAAGGACAGCGACAAGGTCTGGAACACGATCCTGGAGCAGGGCGGCAGCGTTCAGCACCTCGACTTCCTGACCCAGGAAGAAAAGGACGTGTACAAGACCAGCTTCGAGATCGACCAGCGCTGGCTGCTCGAGCTTGCCGCCGATCGCACGCCCTTCATCGACCAGGCGCAGTCGCTGAACCTCTTCATCCCGGCCGACGTCGACAAGTGGGACCTGATGATGCTCCACTTCCGCGCCTGGGAGCTCGGCATCAAGTCGCTCTACTACCTCCGATCGAAGTCGGTTCAGCGCGCAGGTTTCGCCGGCGGAGTCGAGGCCGACAACACGCCCGAGCTCAAGGAAATCCCGCTCGCCTCGAGCACGGACTACGACGAGTGCCTCGCTTGTCAGTGAAGCGCGCTCTCAGCGTTCGGAAATTCGCGAAGGGGGCCGGCGCGATCGTCGTCGGCCTCATCGCGCTGGACCTGGTCGCCACCGTCATCACCCTCGCCATCGGATCGGAGTTCCTCAAGAAATGATCATGCGTTCCGCCGTCAGCTTTGCTGCGCTCGCGCTTGCGTTCGTTTCAACCAGCGCGGCCGCACAGCCGTCGGGGACGACGCAGGCGCTCGAAAAGAATTTCGACGCGATGATCAGCTCCGCCGATCAGCTCCAGTGGCTTCAGCAAATGTCGTCGGCTCCAAACCATGTCGGCTCGCCGCATGACAAGGCGAATGCCGATTTCGAGCTCGCGATGTTCAAGCAATGGGGCTGGGACGCCCACATCGAGCGCTTCGACGTCCTCTACCCGACGCCGATCTCGACCACGCTCGAGCTGGTCACTCCGCAGCACGTCACGCTTGGTGGGCAGGAGCCGCCGATTCCCGAGGACCCGACCTCGAACGCGCCCGGCATGCTCCCGCCTTATGTCGCGTACCAGGGGGACGGCGACGTCACTGCGCCGGTGGTCTACGTAAATTACGGCATGCCCGACGATTATGACGCGCTGGCGCAGCGCGGAATCGACGTTCGCGGCAAGATCGTGCTCGCCCGCTATGGTGGCGGATGGCGCGGCCTCAAGCCGAAGCTGGCGCAGGAGCATGGCGCCGTCGGCTGCCTTATCTACTCCGACCCCGCGAACGACAGTTATGCCGAGGCGGACGTCTATCCGCGCGGCGGCGGCCGCCCCGAGCATGGCGTGCAGCGCGGCTCGGTCGCCGACATGCCGATCTATCCCGGTGACCCGCTGACTCCGGGCATCGGCGCGACACCAGGCGCCAAGCGCCTCACGCGTGAGCAGGCGATCACGATCCTCAAGATCCCGACGCTGCCAATCTCCTACGCCGACGCGACCAAGATCATCGCCGCGCTGCAGGGGCCGCTGGTTACCGGCAAGGAGCGCGGCGGCCTCGGCCTCGCTTATCACTGGGGTGGGACGGACGCAGTCAAGGTCCACCTTGCGGTCAAGTCCGACTGGTCGTTGAAGCCCGTCTACGACGTCATCGGGATGCTTCGCGGAAGCATCTACCCCGACCAGTGGATCATCCGCGGCAATCACCATGACGGTTGGGTGATGGGTGCGTCCGACCCGCTGACCGGCCAGGTCGCGCTGATGAGCGAAGCCAAGGCGCTGGGCCAGCTATACCGCCAGGGTTGGCGGCCGGCACGGACGATCGTCTACGCAAGCTGGGACGGCGAGGAGCCGGGCCTGTTGGGGTCGACCGAATGGGCCGAGGAGCATGACGCCGAGCTGAAGCAGAAGGCGCTGCTCTACATCAATACGGATTCCAACGGGCGCGGCTTCCTCGAGGCCGAGGGCAGCCACGAGCTGCAGCATTATTTCAACCAGGCCGCCAACGACGTTGCCGATCCCAAGACCGGGGTCTCGGCCGCCGAGCGCGGCCGCGCGGGCATCCTCGCCGCCGCCTACATGGGCAACGACCGGCAGGACAAGGAGGTGGTCGATGCGGCGAAGAACGGCGGCGACATGCCGCTTGGCCCGCTCGGGTCGGGCTCGGACTATACCGCCTATCTCCAGCACCTCGGAATCGCCTCGATGAACCTCGGCTTCGGCGGCGAGAATGAGAGCGCTGGAAGCTATCACTCGATCTACGACAGTTTCTATCACGTCACCCATTTCGACGATCCGGGGCTGCTTTACGGAGCGGCGCTGTCGAAGGTCGTCGGCCGGCTGGTGCTGCGCGCGGCCGATGCACCGCGCGTGCCCGCCCATTATTCGGACTTCGCGTCGACGGTCTCGGACTATCTCGACCAGATCAAGAAGCTCGAGGCCGACCAGCGCGAGAAGGACCGGACGCTCGCCGACCTCCGCCGCGAGGGCGATTTCAAGCTCGCCTCCTCGCCGCAGGACCCGATCGTCGCTCCGGTCGACCGCGGGATCACGCCGCTGATCGACATGCTTCCGCTCGAGAATGCCGTCGATCACCTGAAGCGCGCGGCAAGCGCCGCCGACGGAATGCTCGGCCGTGAGCAGAGCCTTCCCGCCACGACCCAGGCGCGGATCAATGCCAGCCTCGCCCAGATCGACCAGCTTCTGCTCGATCCGCAGGGGCTTCCCGGCCGCCCGTGGTTCAAGAACCTCGTCTACGCGCCGGGTACCCTCACCGGCTATGGCGCCAAGACGCTCCCGGGCGTCCGCGAGGCGATCGAGCAGCGCCGCTGGGACGATGCGCGGACCTATGTCGTCCGCACCGCCAAGGTGCTCGAGGATTATGCCAACCGGCTCGACGCGGCGGTGGCGATGGCGGGCAGTCCGTCATGACCCTGCTCTGGCTCTCCACCGGCCGCCTCATCGAATTGATAGTCGCCGTTCTCCTGCTCGGCGCGTCGATCTATTTCTACCGAAGCAAGCCGGCGGCCAATGACAATGGCGCGAGCAGCTACGGCAGCCAGGGCGCGGTGATCATGCTGGTGATCGCTGCGATCATGGGCATCCATGCACTGGGCGGGCTCGACTATCACCCGACCCAGGCCGAGGCCGACTATTTCAAGGCGCGCGGCCGATGAGCTTGCTCATTCCCCTCGCCGGAGCCGCGATCGCGCTCGCCGGCCTGGCGCTGCTCGTCACCGCCATTCGCCACCATGGTGAGCGGCAGCCCAAATATGCCGCGATGCTGATCGGCGGAATGATGATGACCGCGTTCGGCATCGTCATCGCCGGCTTCGCCATTGCTTACCAGCGCGCCGCGCCGCTCGACCTCAATTCGGGAGCCGCACGATGATCGCGCTTCCTGCCTGCCTCAAGACTGCCTGCGCGGCGACCCAGGCCGCCGGAGCCGTCTCGGCCGCCGCGCCCGGCTTCTGGTACGGCCTGTGGCACGGCTTCATCTTCCCGCTCGCCTGGATCGTTTCCCTGTTCGCGCCCAACATCGCGGTCTACGCGGTCCCCAACAACGGCGGCTGGTACGATTTCGGCTTCTTCCTCGGAATCGTCGTGTTCGGGATCGGGGCGCGCGGCGGCCACCGTGTCGTGGTGCAGCGCCGATGAACCGCCCGTCCGCAAACCCCATATCCAGTTTCAAAGGAGCGTAACCAATGCCCCTCCTCACCGCATCCAAGCAGTACAAGCCGTTCGAATATCCCTGGGCGTTCGAATATTGGAAGCGCCAGCAGCAGATCCACTGGATGCCGGAGGAAGTGCCGCTCGGCGAGGATTGCCGCGACTGGGCGCAGAAGCTCTCCGACCATGAGCGCAACCTGCTGACCCAGATCTTCCGCTTCTTCACCCAGGCCGACGTCGAGGTGCAGGACTGCTACCACGACAAGTACGGCCGCGTGTTCAAGCCGACCGAGATCAAGATGATGCTGACCGCTTTCTCCAACATGGAGACGGTGCACATCGCGGCCTACAGCCACCTCCTCGACACGATCGGCATGCCCGAGAGCGAGTATTCGGCCTTCCTCCAGTACAAGGAGATGAAGGACAAGCACGATTACCTGCAGCAGTTCGGCGTCGATACCGACGAGGACATCGCCAGGACGCTCGCCATGTTCGGCGGCTTCACCGAGGGGCTTCAGCTGTTCGGCAGCTTCGCGATGCTGATGAACTTCCCGCGCTTCAACAAGATGAAGGGCATGGGCCAGATCATCAGCTGGTCGATCCGCGACGAGAGCCTGCATTGCGAAGGCATCATCAAGCTCT
>JAICSX010000013.1 GCA_025936675.1 Sphingomonas sp. | reverse complement strand
GGTGGTGGCGGCGGCGGAGGCGGAGGCGGTGGAGGAGGAGGCGGTGGCGGTGGCGGCGCGCATGTGGTGCTGCCGACCGGACAGGTGTTGACCGTCGAACCTTGACTGATGTTGCCATAGGTTCGGACGGTCCCCGCGAAATCCTTGTTCGTAACGGTGGTGCCGTCGGATTTGATCTCGCGTCCGTAAATGTCGGCTGTCAGCGGGCTGGTCGCCCCCGCGAGGCTTTCGATGAATAGCCCACCATCGCCAACGGAGATGCCGCCCATCTCGGCGGCGGTGCCGCTGTTCTGGACGAAGAAAGTCCCGCTGCCGAGCACCGTGATCTGACCCGCGCCGACAAAGCCGAGTGGGTTGGAAGTTCCGCCGTTGGTCGCGAGATCGGTGTCGCGAAGGGCGTAATTTGCGTTGTCTTCGAGCTTCGTCAGGATCGCGGTATCCGCGATCCACAGGTCCGGCGCTTCGAATACGATCGATCCGGTGAGATTCTCGTTGGAATCGATCATGAACAAGCGGCCGCTGTCGGTGTTGACCTCGACAGTCTTGGCATCGAGCGTCAGCGTGTCGGACGCGCCGGCGTTGATCCACCCGACTTGGCCTTCGACCTTGATCGAGCCGGTATAGCTATCGACGATGACATTCGTGACGCCGCCGCCGTCACTCTTGCTGCCTTCGATGCGCACGTCGCCGATAATGATCCCCGGCGAAGGCCCGTCGTCGGTGGAGAACGAGTTTATGGTGATCGTCTTGGCATTGAGGTCGCCGTCTTCGTTAAGCGTGTAGGCCCCACTTGGAGGTGTCAGCCCATTGCCGATGTAGACGGGCTGGTTCGTCTCGGCGTCGAGCGCAAGAAGGTTGGTGATGCCTTGCACGCCGAGCGACGCGCCCGAAGCGACGTTGATGTCGGCCGAGCCGACGAAGATGTCGTAGGCGCTGACTGTGCCCGTGAAGGTCGCAAGGCCGCCCGCATAGAAGCTGGCGGTGCCGCTGCTCCCGGTGACAGTCACGTCTTGGACCGACATGTCCTTCCCGGAATAGAGATCGACGTAGGTACCGCCGGACAAGATTCCCGTGGTCGTCAAATTGCCGCCGGCGCTCACGGAAAGCTCGCCGGGAACCGAAAAAGTGCCGAGGGTGAAGTCGCCAGTCACATCGATAAACAAGTTGGTGACGTCGGGACTGCCGAGGAGGCTTACCGTGCTTCCGTAAAGGTCCAGCGTATCCGCGCTGATCGTTCCGGTCGCTCCGCCATCGGAAAATGTGACAGGGCCACTGGTGGAGTCCGCCTGCAGCGTCCCGGTCACATTGATCCGTCCCTGACCGCTTGCGGTGAGGCTGAGGTGGTCGCCGCCATCGAGAAGCGCATCTCCGTTCACGTTCAACGTGTGACCGTTGTTGGCGAGCAGTTCGGTGCCCCCAATGCCCGATGTTCCGTAATTCACCAGCTCGAGGTCGTCGGCGAACGTGGTGTCGCCTTTTGTCGCCTCGACAAGGACCGGGCCGTCCATGTCGGCGATCACCTTCGACGTGATGTTCACCGGTCCCTGCGAGCCGATGGCTAGGCCCGTGGCTCCGCCTCCGCCCGTGAACCCGGAGGTCAGCACAATCTGGCCGTTGTCGACGGTTGCGCTGGTCGCCGCATCGAAGCCCAGGTTGCCGTCGAGCAGCATCGTCAGCGCCTGGTTCTTGGGGACCGCCGTCATGTAGATGCTGTGGTAGTCCGTCGACTTGGTGTTCGCGGGACCGCCGGTGGTGCCGGTATGAACGATGCCGTTCGGGTCCGACGTGCCGCTCCCATATGGGACGGTGATCGTGAACAAGCCGGCGTTGAAGGTCATGGTTGCGCCTTCGGCAGCGACATACGCTGCTGATCCGTTGACGCGGACGTTGCCGCCCTGCTCGATACGAGGGGCGACCAGCGCGACATAGGAGTTGCGGGCGTTGATCGTCGCGCCGGGCATGATCTGGATCGGGCCCGCGTTCGTGGCGCTCTTCGAGAAGCTCGCCGAGAATCCAGACGTAGTGGTGGAGAAGCCGTTGGGAAGGTCGACGCTGCTGAGCAGCAAGCCGCCGACGTCGATCGACGCCTTCGACCCGACGAGGAAACCGCCGGGGGTGTAAAACCACACGTTGCCGCCGGTAGACCCGTCCGAAAGCTTGCTGAGAAGTGTGCCGTTCATCTCGACCTGGCGCGTCGCATCGGTCGGAATGATGCGGTTCAGAACCGTATAGCCGCTCACACCGGAGGCAGCCTGGAAGGTCGCGGTGTCGCCGAACGGCAGGAAGTCGATGTGGCCGGTTCCGGAATTGTCCGTTGGCGCCCAGTTGATCGTCGCGGTCGAGCTACCAACCGTTACCGTCTCAATGCCGGCGGTCGAGCGGTCGTACGAGATTGTTCCCGAAGCGGTGGTCGGCGTTCCCTGAAACGCCTGCGCCCAAGCGCGCTGCGGAGTCAGGGCGACGGTGATCGCGAGAGTCGCGCAGGAAACGAGGAGCTTATGCCTCTTCAGTCGGTACGCAGGATACAAAGCATGGGACATGACATCAGTACTTCCATGGCCACAGTCGGGTGGTGAGCGAGATTAGGAATTTAACTGGCGGCTTGTGGTTCTCGGGACCGACATGCGTGAGCGGGACGGCGAGCGCCGCGTCGACAACGAAGCGGTTCCAGTTTGCGCGGGCCCCCGCGCCGATCGAGTTCAGATGCTCACGCTCGGTGATGATGATCGGGCTGTCGTGGTGACGGACCTCGACATGATCCCAGAACGCGTAGCCCTCGACTGCCGGCTTCCCGGCGCTAACGGGGATTCGACTACCGTAGCGGATTTCGGCCTGCGTCCCGACGCCGCTGTCACCGAGCAGCGCGCCCGGATCGTAGCCCCGCCCCGCCGTGTAATTGCCGGCGGCAAATTCCTCGAAGCTCATGACGGCTTTGCCCGAATATTGCGCGCGCGCATTGAGCGCCAAGGTGAGCTTTGGAACGGGACGAACCTCGCTGTAGAACGTATAGCGAAGAACGGTTGCGTTGGCGTGTCCTTCGAGACGGCTCGGCGGGACGTCGCCCGGTCCGGTGCAGTTCGCCGCGGCCGGGCCGCAGAAGTCGCTCGCTCCAAAGCCTTGCAGCCCCTGCCGAAGCTCGAGCAGGCCGGTAAAATGCCACGGCGGCTCGGCGGACGAGAATGCAGGGTTGGAGAATGTCGTTGGAGTCACGTCCGCGCCGAGGCGGAGGAAGGCGACCCGCAGCCGGTCCTGGGTCAGCTTGGCATGGTTTAACCAGACATCCTGGTTGATCACGTCGACGCCGACTGAGCCGCGGATTGTCTCAGCCTGTGTGCGGACCAAGGGGTATCCAAGCTCGACCGTCCCGAGGAGGGTCTTGGCAAGCACATTCGCGTTGGGCACCGTGGGCCGCGCCCACGCGTAGGTAAATGCGCCGCCGAGCGTCGCACCTTCGGAACCGACCCGCATCTCATGAGCGAGCTGGATGGTCTGCTGCTCGTGGAGGTCGGCCGTGCTGTAGAAAGACACCGAAGTGCGGTCTCCAAGGCCGGTGAGGCCGAAGAACTGCGCGCGCGCAAGGCCGCCCCATGGCCCGAGCGCATGGCTGCCGCCGTTCTGGACGACGAAGTCCGCATAAGCCGGAAGCCGCTGCACGGTGACGTCTCCGACCACGTCGCCCGGGACTCCGTCGCCCGCCGGGCGGAGCGTCAGGCGCACGGTATAGCCGGGAAGGTCGCTCGCCAGCAGCAGGTAGCGCTCGGCCTCATAGCGATTGAACAACGGACGCTTGGTCAGCTGGTTGAGATAGGAGGCAAGAATCGTCTCGGCGCCGGTCGCCTCGCCGCGGACGCGGACCGCGGTCAGCCGCGCCATCAGTACCTGGAATTTGACTGTTCCATTTTCGATGCGCTGCTGCGGCACCTGGACTGCGGCGATATAGCCCGCGTTGCGCAGCATGGTCGCCGCGCGATCGCGGATTTCGCACACGCTCGAGATCGGAACGTCACGCCCGACGAATGGCGCGTAGGCGGCCGCGACCTGGTCGGCGGTCAGACCCTGCAGCCCGTCGAAATCGGCGCCGCGAAGCACGAAGTGAATGGAGCGGAACTCGGGGCCGTCGAGTGCGCAGGGCGCCCGCTCGATTCCGCCTTCGACCTCAAGCTTGCTCGGCGGCGGCTGGGACGGCGCAACCGGACGGGTTACTTCCTCCCTCGTTGGCGCGAGCGGCCCCGCGGGCTGCGGCGGCGGCGCCGACTGCGCCGCAACGGCTGTGGGAAGCGCTGCCAGGATCGACGCGCCAGCGAAATATGCGCAGCGCCGCCGCGCGCCGCCGCGAGAGATTATCCGTCCGTGTCCGAGCTTCACCTGGGGGTGCCCCCTTCCCCACACAGCCGAGTCGAAAATCAAAGAATCGCAGAGTTAGAGCAATTTAACCATCTTTCATCAACCTTCATTTAACTGCCGTTATATTTCGCCGGTCCGTCGAGGACCCTCGCGACTGAAATTCACTCGACGGAACCGCGGGGGTGCGGCAGAGATTTTGATGCCATGGCGAAGATGGACGAGACGCATAGATTGTCCTGGCCCTGGTGGTCGGCGTGGGCGCTTCTTGCCGTCGCCGTCACCTCGGTGCTGACGATCGCCGCGACACTCTACGACATATTGTAACGCCACTTGGCCGACGCGCTTCCGCCGCAGCCGCCAGCGATCATCATCACGGGCGCCGCTCTGCCCGAAGCAAAGGCCGACCGTGTTTACTCCGTCGAGCGGATCGGTCGCAGGCAGATCGAGCAGGCGCCCAGTCATGAGCTCGACCAGCTCCTGAAAGATGTGCCCGGCGTGCAGCTGTTCCGCCGCTCCGACGCGCGGAGCGGTCACCCGACAAGCCAGGGCGTGACACTTCGTGCGCTCGGAGGAAATGCTTCGAGCCGCGCCTTGCTGATGCTCGACGGGGTGCCGCAGACTGATCCGTTCGGCGGCTGGATCAACTGGCCCGCCTACGATCCATCCGATCTCTCCGCGATTCGCGTCGTGCGCGGTGGAGGAAGCGTCGCCAACGGTCCCGGCGCGCTGGCCGGCACGATCGAGATGGACAGCCAAGTGGATACGGGCGTGAGCGGTGAGGCGGACATTGGCAGCAGGGATTCGATCGAGGCGCGCGCGCGTGCTGGAGCCAAATTGGGGAGTGGCGTCTTGAGGGTCTCCGGTCGGGGCGAGCGCAGCGACGGCATCGTTCCGATCACCGCCGATACTCGTGGCCCGGCCGACAAGCAGGCGCCGTACAAGGAATGGAGTGGGCGCTCGCGCTGGGTAACGCCGGTTGCGGCCTCGACCGAGCTCCAAGCAAGCGTTGATGCCTTTCATGACTGGCGGACACGCGGCACCGACTTCAGCAGCGACCGGACGAATGGGGCAGATGCTTCGCTACGACTGGTCGGAAGCGGGAGCTGGCAGTGGAGCGCGCTCGGCTACTGGCAATGGCGTAACCTTCGGAGCAGCACTGCCGGGCTTAGTCCGGGGCGCGCAGTCGCAAGCCGAGTGCTGCTTCAGGACTCGGTGCCATCGCATGGGCTCGGCGGCAGCGTCGAGGTGCGTCCACCGATGCCCAAGGGTATGGAGCTGCGCCTCGGCGCCGATGCCCGGCGGACAACGGGCGAGACTCATGAGCTTGCCAATTACGTCGCTGCTGAGCCGACTAAGCGGCGAAAGGCTGGCGGCGAGACCTGGACCACCGGCGCGTTCGCCGAAGCATCCGCCGACCTCGACGGGATGACGATCACCGGCGGCGCGCGCGTCGATCATTGGCAGGTCTCGGACGGGCATCTTTTCGAGCAGACAATTGCGACCGGCGCGGTTACCCGCGACGACAAGTATTCAAATCGCGACGGCTGGCTTCCGACCGCGCGCGGCGGAATCCTCGCGCCGCTCGGCGACAGCTTCAGCGTGCGCGGTGCGGCTTATCTCGGCTGGCGCATTCCGACATTGAACGAGCTGTTTCGGCCGTTCCGTGCCGGCAGCGATGCGACGGCTGCGAACCCCAGCCTTGATCCGGAGCGGCTGGCGGGTGCGGAAGCCGGCCTTCAGTTCGCCAATGGCCCGTGGAGTCTTTCCGCAACGGGGTTCGTCAACCGCCTTCGCGATGCCATTGCAAATGTGACGCTTGGCCACGGCCCGGGCATTTTTCCGCAGGTCGGGTTCGTTGCCGCCGGCGGTGCGTTTCGCGAGCGCGAGAATGTCGATGCGGTCAATGTCCGCGGCCTCGAGGCTTCCGCACAATGGGAGAGCGGCTCCTGGGCGATCCGCGCCTCGGCGAGCCTCACGCATGCGCGCATGGAAACGAGTGGCGCGGCCGCGAATCTCGACGGGCTGCGACCGGCGCAAACGCCCAGCTTCGCCGGGAACATCTCCGCGAGCTGGCAACATGCGGGCTGGAGCGCCGAGCTCGAGCTGCGGCGGATCGGCGGCCAGTATGAGGATGACCTCAACACGCGACTACTTAAGGCTGCGACCACGCTCGACGCCTCGGCGTCCATGCCGCTCTCGCGGCATTGGCAGATCGTCGCGCGCGCGGAGAATCTCACGGATGCGCTGGTGATGGCTACGATCAATGGCGACGGCTCGATCGAGCGCGCGACACCGCGGACTTTGTGGATCGGGCTGAGGCTGCGATAGGCCGGATCATGGCTGACGAGGCTCAACGAAGCTCCGCACTTTCCAAAGTGCCCGCGATCACGCTTGGCTTCTGGATCATCAAGATCCTGGCAACCACGCTTGGCGAGACGGGCGGCGACACGGTCACGATGAGCTGGCTTGGCGAGACCACAGACAATGCAGTTCCTGGAGGATACCTCATCGGAACAGCCTTGTTCGGAGTTGCACTCGTCGTGCTCGTGCTGCTGCAAATCCGCGCGCGACGTTTCAGCCCATGGCTCTATTGGGCGACGATTGTCGCTTCGACGACCTGCGGGACCACCCTTGCAGACTTCTGCGACCGGTCGCTCGGCATCGGCTATCCCGGTGGATCGCTCCTGCTGTTCGCCTGCGTTCTCATCAGCCTGTTCATCTGGCATCGAACCCTCGGCCACGTCGACGTGAACCGTATCACCGGCCCGCGCGAAGAGACCTTCTACTGGATCACGATCACCTTCTCGCAGACGCTGGGCACGGCACTTGGTGATTGGTCGGCGGACGACCTCAGCGAAGGCGGGTGGGGCCTTGGCTATTCGGGCGCGGCGCTGGTGTTCGGCGGTGCGCTCGCGCTTGTAGCTATCCTCTACTTCACGACCAAAGCCAATCGAGTCGCGGTTTTCTGGACGGCATTCATCTTGACGCGGCCGCTTGGCGCTACTGTGGGCGACTTTCTCGACAAGCCGCTCGCAAAAGGGGGTCTGGCGCTTAGCCGTCCCATTGCCTCGCTGGCGATGTTTGTCGCGATCATTGCGCTCATCCTTGTCCTTCCGCAGCGGCCTGGAAGTCACCCGGAAACGGCGGACGCTCGAACGTGAAGCCCCTCTTCTGGTTGGCCGCGTTCGCCTTGGTCGGGCCACTGTCTCCTGCGTTTGCAGGGCCGCCATACAAGACGGACGATCCCGAGCCGACCGATCTCGGCAAGTGGGAAATCTACAGCTTCGTCGATTTCGACGGCAGACGCAGCGACTTGGAAGGTGAGGGCGGTTTCGACCTCAATTACGGCGCAGCGGAAGGACTGCAGGTGACAGCCACGCTGCCGGTCGCTTTTGAGCATTCGCAGGGCAGCGGCTGGAGTGCCGGGCGCGGCGATCTCGAACTCGGCGCCAAATACCGGTTCGTCGACGACAGGAATGATGGCTGGCAGATTGCAGCTTTCCCACGCGTGATCCTGCCCACGTCCGTCAAACATCTAGGCGGCAAACATGCGCGGCTGCTGTTGCCGGTCTGGGCGCAGAAGGACTTCGGAAAGTCCTCCGTGTTCGGCGGAGGCGGATATGAGATCAATCCGGGCACCGGCAATAGTAACTTCTGGGAAGCGGGGGTTGCCGTGACGCACAACGTGACCGACAAGCTGCAACTGGGCGGAGAAGTGTCGGCACAGTCGGCCGACACGCGCGGCGGAAAGCCAAGCGCCGGCGTGGACCTAGGAATGATCGACAAGCTCGGCGGCCCCTATTCGCTCCTTGTCGCTGCCGGTCCAAGCTTTTCCGGAGGGCAGACGAGTTACCACGGCTATGTGGCGGTGGGCCTCAATTTCTAGGCACCACGCAATTTTGGTGGTTAACTATTGTTAATCCGGAACGAGTTCGCATAACAACGCACCGCTCGGTTCGATTCGCATCAGGAGACCGGGCTTTGTTCGTTCGTATGTTCTGCCGCGTATTTGGCCATCGACGCTGCGCCCGCAATGCTCACCGCAAGAATGGCCGCTGGCATAGCCGCTGCAAGCGCTGCGGCACTAAGCTGGTTCGGCATTCCAGATCGAACTGGACGGAATCCGCGTAGCGCGCCTGACCCTTATTTCGCGCGCGTGTAGAGAAAGGCCGTAATGTCGCGGGCGTCGCCTTGGCCGACGCCAAGATCGGGCATGGCAGTCCCGGGAGAAACCTGCTGCGGGTCGCGGATCCAGTGCTGCATGTTTTCAGGCGTATTGGAGAGATGGCCGCCGATGATGGTCCGGAGCGCAACTCCGTCGAGCGGCGGGCCGACGGTGCCGGTCGCGTTCCGCACATTCTTCAGCGCGTGGCAGCTTCCGCAGCCATATTGAATGAACATCGCTTCGCCGCGGCTCGCGTCGCCGCCGACATCGACCGCCGCATGCGTGCGCAGCCGCTCGCGCTGCTGAACATATTCGCGGACGATCCCGACCAGCACGATCACGAAGATCAACGCGGCGAGGATCCCGAAGAACGACTTAGCTGATAGGGAGCGCAGCACGGCCGCCCTCCGACGATTTGAGCCATTTGTACGCGAGCGCAAGCGCCGCGGCGCCGTGCACCAGTCCGCCCGGAATCCACATGATCAGACCCGCGAGCCGCTGGTCATCGACGGGATCAAGGCCGACGCCGGTCATACCCATCGCGGCGTATTCGGTGTACCAGGGGCTCGACGAAAAGCTCATCAGCGCTCCGAGCGCACCGCCGAGCAGCGAGGTCGCGAACAGGCAAGCCGCCGATACGCCATAGCCGCTGCTGCGCCCGCGCGGGTGCAGCATCGCCCACCAGAAGAGCAGTGAGCTGACGAAGAAGCAGGCATGCTGCGCCACGTGCCAGCCGAAGCTGTCGAGCGCGCGATCAAACAGAGGCGGCGCGTGCCACGCCCACATGACGGCTGCCTGGACGACCGTGGCGGTGACCGGCTCGGTCAGTGTTTTCCAAAGCGATTGAAGCGGCGACTTCCAGCTCCCGCCGAGCCCCAGCCGAAGCGGTCTCGGCAAGCCCCACGCGAGCACTCCGCCCGCACCCGACGACGCTAGGAGTAGGGTCGAGACGAGCATGATCAGCTCATGCTCGATCATGTGCATGGTGAAGCTGCGCTCGCCCGCCTCATGAAGCGGAGAGACCAATGACAGGGTCAGCACCGTCCACCCAGAGAGGAAGAGGGTAGGCCGCACCGGCGTCGATGCGCGCTTCGAGAGCTTCATCCAACCGATCAGATAGATGAGCAACGATAGGCCGAGCGGGACGATGAGTTCCGGACTGAGACTCCAGCCAAGCGGCCCCTGGGGGCTGCCATGGGCGAATGCAGGCGTACCCGCGCCGACCAAAAGAACGGCGGCGAAGATTCTCACTGCCAGCATCGTGGGATCACCAGCGAAGCGATGAACGGGAGAATTGCGGCGAGCGTGAACAGAGCACACGCCATGAGCGACACAATTGCGACGAGCTTCCGCGCCGGCGTCTCTCCATCGGCTGTATGGACTCGCCACGATCCGAACCCGCCGAGCGCGATCACGGCAAGTCCCACGATCGTTCCGATGATGACCACCAGCGGGCTTCCGACGCGGCAATCCTGGAAGGTTGCATCGGACCCGAGCTGGTGCGCAATGAAATAGCCCATCGTGCCTAGCGCCAGGCCAGACCAGGGCATGAAGCGGTCGCGGATCCGCTCCGTCCTCATAGCCGCGGCACCCAGTAGATCATGGCATAGATCGGGATCCACAGCAGCCAGACGTAACGCCAGTACATGCTGTTCTCGTCGACATCGACCTGGCGCCGACCTTCGTAGGCGACGGGCGTGAACATGAGGCCGGCCAGCACTACGGTATCGAGCCAGTCGGTCAGAATGTGGCCGGTATGGAGCAGCAGCAGCGCCCAAATGATCGAGCTGTAGGCATCGTCCGTCCAGCGGCAGTTGAGGCTGTTGAACTCGAAGCCGCGGATGACCAGAAGCACGGCGCCGACTGCGACCATTACCGGGAGGAGAATCCGGATCGCGGCGACATCGCCGGCGCGCGCGGCTCTCTTGGCGAGCGTGTTCGGATATTCGCTAAGGAGGATGACGATCGTGAAGATCGTTCCGGCGAGGATATCCGGCGCGACGCGTCCTTCGGGCGGCCAGCCCTGCTCGTGTCCCATCAGGAAGAAATAAGCGGCGAAGGCGAGCGCGAATGCCGCTCCCTCGATCACCATATAGCCGAGGACGCCCCACCAGGTGAGGCTGCTCGGGCCGAACTTGTGAGTCGGAAGGTCCGATAGGTCGTCGGTGAAGCGCGGTTCGACGATCATGAAATCACCGGCTCAGGATGGCGCTTCAACTCCTTCGGCCAGAACCAGGCGGTGAGTGCGATGGCGCAAGGAATGACCCCGACGGCGAGCGCCCAGGGCGAGAAGATCGATGCAATGAACACGATTCCGACTGCAATCGCGGATATGAACGGCCAAAGGCTTGCAGCGGGGACTGGCTCGCGAACATCGGGAGTCGCAGCAACCACGGTCGTGAGCAGCGTCTCCTTTTCATCGACCCGGAGGCCGGTGACAACCGGCAGCTCGCCATCGAGATCCCAAAGCGGCGTGTTGCTCTCGACCACCGGGATGTGCGCGAAATTGTAGACCGGAGGCGGCGAGCTCGTCGCCCATTCGAGCGTTGCCGCGCCCCACGGGTTCGGCGTCGCGATCACCCCCCGATAGAGCGAGAAGAGACCGTTGAGAACGAACAGCAGCAGGGCCGTCGCAAGAATAAACGCGCCGATGCTCGAGATGAGGTTCGGGACCTCGAGGCCGAGGCCGGCGGGATAGGTGTAGACGCGTCGCGGCATGCCCAGCAGGCCGCTCCAGTGCATCGGGAAGAAGGTCATGTGGAAACCGATGAAGGTCAGCCAGAACGTGATCTTGCCGAGCGTCTCGCTCATCATCCGGCCGGTGATCTTCGGGAACCAGTAGGTGAGGACTCCGAGCAGTGGGAAGACCGCGCCGCCGATCAGCACATAATGGAAGTGCGCGACGACAAAGTAGGTGTCGTGAAGCTGGAGGTCGAGCGGGACCGCGGCGACCATCACGCCCGTTAGACCGCCGATCACGAAGGTGATGATGAAACCCACGACATAGAGCATCGGCACCTTGAAACGCGGGCGGCCGTCCCACATTGTCGCTAGCCAGCAGAAAATCTGTAATCCCGTCGGGATCGACACCGACATGCTCGCCGCCGTGTAGAAGCTGTAGCCGACGCGCGGCAGGCCGGTCGCGAACATGTGATGGACCCACAGGCCGAAAGCGAGAATTCCCGTCGAAATGAGCGCGAGCACGACAACCGCGTGCGCGAAGACGGGCCGGCGGCAGAAGGTTTCGGTCATCATGCTGACGAAGCCGGTCGCCGGGATGAAGATAATGTAGACCTCGGGGTGGCCGAAGAACCAGAACAGGTGCTGCCACAGCAAAGCGTCGCCATGCTCGGCGGCGTTGTAGAAATTGGTGCCGATCAGCCGGTCGGAGATGAGCATCGACGAGGCGAGCGCAACGGCCGGCATCGCGAAGATGATCATCACGGCCTGCACCAGCATCGCCCAGGCAAACAGCGGCATTCGCGCGAGCGTCATTCCTGGCGCGCGCGCTTTCAATATTGTGCAGACGAGGACCACCGCCGCGGCGAGTGCCGAAACTTCGGTGAAGGTGATCATCTGCGCCCAGATGTCGGCGCGCTTGCCGGGCGAGAATTGCGGGCCGGAAAGCGGCGTGTAAGCGAACCAGCCGACGTCCGGGCCAATGTTGAGGAGGAACGCGCCCCACAGCAGCAGCCCGCCGAACAAATACATGAAGTAGCTGAAGGCGTTGAGCCGCGGGAATGCTGTCGAGCGCGTGCCGAGCATCAACGGAATAATGTAAACGCCGACTCCTTCCATGACCGGCACGGCGAAGAGGAACATCATCGTCGACCCGTGCATCGTGAAGATCTGGTTGTATCGCTCGGCGCCGATCAGCGCGCTGTCGGGCTGCGCAAGCTGGATCCGCATCGCCAACGCAAGCACGCCGCCAAGGGCGAGGAACAGCAGGGCGGTGATGATGTAGCGGCGGCCAATCTCCTTGTGATCGACAGAGGCCAGCCACCCGATAATTCCTGGCGGCCGGCGCCAGGTCGCTTCGAGCCGCGCGGCGAGCTTCGCGCCCTTGAGCCTGGGCCCGTCGCGAACGATCTTCTTTCGCTCGGCAGCGAGCCGGCGGTTTTCCTCTTCGACGCGAATGCGCTCGCGTTCGTCGGCGGGCATCCTGTCGAAGCTGTCCGCGCGGATGTCGGTCATTTGAGGGTCTCAAGGTAAGCGACGACGGCGTGCAGCTTGTCTGGCGCCATGCCGATGGTCGGCATCTTCACGCCCGGCTTCAGCGATTGCGCGTCCTCGACCCAGCCGTAGAGATTGCCTTCGCTCATCGGCAGCGTGCCTGCCGCCAGGCTCTTGCGGCTGGCGAGATGGGTCAAGTCCGGAGCGACAAGACCGCCCGCCGGCGTGCCGCCGATATTGTGGCAGGCGCTGCACGGCCCGCTGGTCACATATTTGTAACCGGCCATCGCGAGCGGCGTTGTCGGGGCAGGTGCCGGCTGCAGCTGATGGTCCCACCATTTGACGAAGTCGGGATAGGAATCGACGACGACCACCAGCGCCATGTGCGCATGCTGCGCCCCGCAATATTCGGCGCACTGCCCGCGATAGATTCCGACCTTCTTCGGAACGACCGTGATGTCGTTCTCGCGGCCGGGGATCAGGTCCTGCTTGCCGGCGAGGCTCGGTACCCAGAAGCTGTGGATCACATCGTTCGAGTTGAGAATAATGCGGGTCGGAATCCCGACTGGGAGATGGAGCTCGTTGGCAGTGCGCATGGTCTTCGACGCGTCCGCGGAATTATAAACGATGTCCCACCACCACTGATTGCCGGTGACGGTGACCGACAGCTTCTCGCCAGTCGCGGCCTTGGCCATCGAGCGGTCGGTGAAGAAGCTCGCGATTGCGAGGCCGACCAGGCCGACTCCGATCAACGCACCCCAGCCGATGAGCGTCGTGCTCATCAGCGGATCCGATCGGTGGTGCCGCCCCGTCTCAACAGTGTTCGCTTCAAGGCGACGGCGGCGCGCGATCGCTGCGAACAGGAAGCCGATCACCAACAAATACATGACACCGCAGACGATCAGGAAAATCGTGAATAAAGTCAGGAACTGGTTGTCCTCGACGCCGCCGCGGCCGAAGTCGCTCTGATAATGCTGGTACTGGCATGCGCCGAGCAGCAGCGGGATGAGGGCGGTAATCGCGGGCGCGCGCCACTTCATTGCTGTGGCGCGTCCGAATTCTTGGGCTCGGCGTGTGGAGTCAGGGTCTGAGGCGTTCCAGCGCTCATCGACTCCGACCGGCTCGAGACCGCGTCCTTGCTCGGTAGGCCGGAGAGGGACCGGACGTAGGCGGCGAGGTCCCAGATCTGGTCCTCCGTCAGCTTGCCGCGCCACGACGGCATGCCGTTCGGTCGCCCTTCAGCAATCGTCGTTGCGATCTGGTCGATGCGCCCGCCGTAGCGCCACTGATCGTCCATCAGTGGCGGCCCCATTCCGCCACCGCCGTGGCTGTGGCAGCCGACGCAGTTCATCTGCAGATAGAGCTGCTGCCCCTGCGCGATGGCGTTCGCGTTATTGTCATAGAGAGCCGCGCGCGGATCAAGCGGCGGCGCGCTGCTGCTTCCGGGGAAGATCGTGTCGGGGCTCTCACCGGCCGGGACTGTTTCGCCGATCGGCTTTGCGCGGCTGTGGTGCTCCTCGCGGTCGCATCCCGCGATCGCGAACGCTGCCGCGGCGCCAACAAGGCAGCTAGCGCGGAAGAGTGAAGACATAGAGCATGCCTCCCGCCGTTGTTTTCATCGGCAGGTCCTTCATCGCGTTCGCGAAGCCGAGCGCGCCGGTCGGGTCGTGCGGATCCATGTTGCCGGAGACGATCGCACCGGCCCAGCCGCCGACACCCGAAATCACGGCGATATATTGCCGGCCGTCAGGCCCGCGGTAGCTGATCGGCTGCCCGATGATCCCACTGCCGGCCTTGAACTGCCAAAGGAGCTTGCCGTTGCGCGCGTCGACGGCTTTGAACCAGCCGTCCATCGTTCCGTAGAAGACGACGTTCCCGGCCGTCGCGAGCGCCGGGCTCCACAGCGGCAGATCTTCCTTGATCTCCCATACGGGCCGTCGGTTGACGGGATCCCAGGCGGTGAGCACGCCGCGGTTGCCGCCGGGGCCGGCATACATCTTCACGTCCGCGCCGACATAGGGCGTGCCTGAGATGTAGTTCGCCTCCATGTGCCCTTCGTCCTGGCACAGGTTGATGTGCGGGATGTAGACGAGACCTGTGACGGGGCTGAATGCCGCCGGGTTCCAGTCCTTCGCTCCTGGCGAAGCGGGGCAGATGTCACGCGTGACACGCCCCGGCTTCGGCTCCTTGTCGGGGTTCGGGATCAGCCGGCCCGACTTCAGGTCAACGCCCTTGTAGCCGTTGATGTAGCCGTAGGGCGTAGCGCTCAGGATCTGCCCGTTGCGGCGGTCGATGACGTAGAAGAAGCCGTTGCGGCCCGGACGCAAGAGGACCGGACGTCGCCCGTTGCCCCACGGAATGTCAGCCAGGATTATCTCGTTGATGTCGTCATGATCGAACAGGTCGTGCGGCGAGCTTTGGTAGAACCAGACCGCCTCACCGGTATTCACGTCGCGCGCGAAAATGCCTGAAGACCATTTATTGTCGCCGGGCCGCTGCATCGGATTCCATGGCCCCGGGTTCGATGTGCCGTAAAAGATCAGGTGCGTTTCCGGGTCGTAGCTGATCCAGCCCCAAACTGTCGCTCCGCCGATCTTCCAGGCATCCGGCGGCCAGCTCGAGACACCGAGATCCTTCCCGCGGTCCATCGCGTAGAAGGGCTTGAACCTGGCGCCGATCAAAACGTCCTTGTCGGGCCCCGTGTTGTAGGCCTTCCACGCGACCTTGCCGCTGCCTTCGTCGAGCGCCGCGATCCAGCCTCGGACGCCCATCTCACCGCCTGAATCGCCGACCAGCACTTTGCCGCCGGCAACCAGCGGCGCCATGGTGATCGTCTCGCCCTTCTGGATGTCGCCGAGCTGCGTATGCCACGCCATCTGGCCGCTGTTCGCGTCGACCGCGAAGGCCTGACCGTCGAGCGTGTTGAACAAGATCTTGCCGTTGTCATAGACGGCGCCCCTATTGACCACGTCGCAGCAGGCGACGCCCTGCGACGCCGCAGCGGGCTTCGGCTTGAACACCCATTTCGTCGGCGCTCCGGGCTTCGTGAGGTCCAGCGCGTAGAGGTAATTGGGGAACGGCGTGACGACGTACATCGTGCCGTTCACGACCAGCGGCGGCGCCTCGAAGCCCTTGGTCGTTCCTGTCGAGAAGGTGAAGGCAAGGGAGAGCTTGGAGACGTTCGCCGGCGTGATCTGGTTGAGCGCGGAGAAGCGGGTCGCCGCGTAATTCTTTCCGGGCATCACCCAATTGCCGTCGTCGGCCGGTGCAGCGGAGGCTGGCGGCAGCGCATGATTGCCGGCAGGTAGCGGAGCTTCCGCGATCGGTGCTGATGAACTGGGTGAAGAAGAGCGGTGGCAGCCAGTGAGCGCAACCGCTGCCGCCGACAGAAGTGCGATGGATAACGCGCCTGTTACTCGCCGCATCACGCCCCCGTGAAAGCCGCTGGCAACAGCTTCCCAGAGCTTCTGAGTAGCCTGCCGACACTGCACAATTCTTGGAGCCTGTTTCGGGTTCCTGCTGATACGTTCAGCTAACATTTGTTAGTGCAAAAATAGCCGCTCGGACAACAGTTGCCTAACATCCATCAGCATTGTGAACCGTAGCAAAAAAACGGCGTTTGCCAGCGGCCATTCAAGCCAAGGAGAACAAGCATGGCAGCAACAAAAAGTGGCGGTTCGAAGCGCGGATTTGCGGCAATGGATCCTGCCAAGCAGCGTGAGATCGCCAGCAAGGGTGGCAAGGCCAGCCACGGCGGCGGACGAAAGGCAAGCGGCCACCGCTAATTCACGTTTGACTTAAGGAATGAGCGCCGGGCGACGTCGCATGCGCCCTGCGCTTCCAATATGCGCACATGCGCAACGCACGCCCGCTGTTGGCGTTGACCAACCGTGGCTTACCGCCCAGACATCAGCACGCGCGACCGAAGCGGCGCAATCGCAGCGGTGATCGCCATTCACGCGGCCCTGTTGTTCGCGTTGCTGAACTTGTCGGGGAAGATGGACTGGCTAACTCCGCCAGAAGATTCGATCAGCATTTTCAACCTTAGCAATCCACCACCGCCGCCGCCTCCGCCGGCCGAGCAGCAGCCCAGACCGAAGCTCAAGGAAGGCGGATCCTCGCCGAAGAACATCAAAAGCGAGGCGACTTCGGTCGTTGCTCCGAAGCCCAAGATCGTCACGCCGCCCGTGCAGCAGATCGCCGCGACGGAGACGCCCCGAACTGGAACCGCTCCGACCCAGGGCGCGTCGGATGTGCGTGGGCCCGGCACCGGCGCGGGCGGCACCGGAAACGGAACGGGCAATGGCTCGGGCGGCAACGGGCCAGGCGGTGGCGGAGGGGGGATTGCCGAACCGCCACATCTCGTCACGCCGGTGCTCAGCGGGCGCGACATTCCTCGCGAATTGATCGACGAGTGGCCGCGCGGTGCGACAATTTTCCTGCGCCTCCGAGTCGACGCGCGTGGCTATGTCCTTGAATGCACGGTCGATCGCGGAAGCGGCGTCGCGGCAATCGATTCGACCATTTGCAACCTCGCACACGATCGGCTGCGCTTCCGGCCGGCGCTCGACCGAAGCGGGCAAGCAGTTGCAGGTTGGTTCGGATACGCGCAACCAGCGCCCCATTAAGCAGCAGGGATTCGCATGATCGAAGCAGAATGGTGGGAGTATGACTCCCTTGACGAGCTCGCCGACGCGGTTGCGGGAGACGTCGGGTTCATCATCGAAAGCGCGGTCGACGCGCGCGACGCGTCGTTAATTGCCGTGCCCGGCGGCACGACAGGGCCGGCGGTGTTCGGGAAGCTCGCCGCGCAGAAGCTGCAGTGGAAGAAGGTGACGATCATCCCCACCGACGACAGGCTCGTCCCGATGGAGGATGAGCGGAGCAATGTCCGCTCTCTCGCCAGGGCGTTCCTTCCGTTGGGCGCCTGCGTCATTCCGATCGCGGCCGACATCGCCGACTACAAGCTTGCAGGGAATTCGGCGGACGCGCGGCTGCAGGATCTGCCGTGGCCGCCGGATCTGGTCTGGCTGGGCATGGGGAAGGACGGCCACACGGCCTCGATTTTCCCGGGGCCGGACCTTCAGGCGGCGCTCGATGCTCCGAAGGCGCGGCGGGCGGTCGGTGTGATGCCCGATCCGCTTCCGGCCGAAGCGCCGGTCCCCCGAGTGACGCTGACGCGCGCGTCGATCCTCTCGTCGCGCACGGTGCTGATTACAATCACAGGCGACGAGAAGCGCGCAGTGCTCGAGCAGGCGATCGCCGACGGGCAGAGTTCGAAGCGTCCGATCGGACGGGTGCTCGCCGAAGCGGAGCAGCCGATCGACATCCACTGGGCCCCGTAAGTTAGACCTCCTGGAGGCGCCGCCCTGCGGTTTCTTTAAGGAACAGCAGCGATACGACCACCGAAATGCCGGTGAATATGACCGCGTACCACAGGCCCGAGAATATGTTCCCGGTAATGGCGACGAGCGCGAAGCTCGTCACCGGTAGGAACCCGCCGACCCAGCCGGTTCCGACATGATACGGGAAGGACATGGCGGTATAGCGCACGCGCGTCGGGAACATCTCGACAAGCGCCGCGGCCTGCGGTCCGTAAAGCGCAGTCGAGGCGACCACGAACGCGAGCAGGATCACGATCAGCAAGGTGGTGTTCGCGCGCTTGGGATCGGCGGATTTGGGATAGCCGGCCGCCTGCAATTCAGAGCCGATCGCTTCTGATGTCTTCGCCTTGAGCGCCTTCACATCACCCCCATTCAGCCCCTCGCCGCCCGAGACCGCCACGCGCTCGGTTCCGATGGTGACGTAAGTCCGGCCGTCTCCGGATCGGCGCGTCGCGAAGTTGATGCCTTTGGTGACCAGCGTGGATTTGGCGATGTCGCAGGCGGTCACGAACTTGGCGGTGCCCACGGGGTCGAACTGGACCGAGCAGGTTGCCGGATTGGTGTCGACAAAGATCGGAGTCGATTGCTGCGCTTCGATCAGCTGCGGGTTGGCAGCCTTCGCGATCCAGTGCGACGCGGGGAAGTAGAGCATGAGGGCAAGCGCCATTCCGCCGACCATCACCGGTTTGCGGCCGAGCCGGTCACTGAGCCAGCCGAAATAGACATAGAGCGGCGCGCTGACGACCGTCATAATGATCAGCAGCAGGTCCTTGGTCTGGCTTGGAAGCCCGAGCGACTTCTCGAGGAACACCTGCATGTAGAAGAAGGTGAAGTACCAGACCGCGCCTTGGGCACACATGATGCCGAAGAAGGCGACCAGTACGCGCCGCAGATTCTTCCATTGGCCGAACGCTTCGCGCAGGGGTGCATGGGCGATGTCGTCCTCTTCGCGCAGGCGCGCGAACTCGGGGCTCTCGGCGAGCTTGGCGCGCATGTAGACCGAGATAACGAGCAACACGGCCGAGACGAGGAACGGCACCCGCCAGCCCCAGGCGGCAAAAGCGTCTTCGCCGATCGCGCTTCGCGTCGCGACGATCACCATCAGCGCAGCGAGCAGGCCGAACGACGCCGTCGACTGGATCCAGCCCGTCGATGCGCCGCGCTTCGCCGCAGGCGAGTGCTCGGCGACGTAGATGGCCGCGCCGCCATATTCGCCGCCAAGCGCGATGCCCTGCAGGATGCGGAGGATGATGAGCAGTGTCGGTCCCGTCGAACCGGCCTGCGCATAGGTCGGCGTAAAGCCGATGAGGAAAGTCGAAGCTCCCATCAGCGTGACGGTGATCAGGAACGCGCCCTTGCGGCCGAGCTTGTCGCCGACGACTCCGAAAATCAGCGCGCCCAAGGGCCGGAAAGCGAATCCCGCTGCGAACAGGGCGAGCGCCGCGATCAGCGCTGGCGTCGGCTCCAGCCCGGCAAAAAAGACCTTCGAGATGACGGGCGCAAGGCTCCCGAAGATGAAGAAGTCGTACCATTCGAACGCTGTGCCCGCGGACGACGCAATGACTACGCGCGCCATGGACCAGGGCTTGTGCCGTTGCTGCTCCGCAATCGTCGCCATCGTGAATCCCCCGTGTCAGGGATAGCCCAGAAATTCTATTTCGCCAGCCGGGAATAAAGCCGCGGCTCAGCCGGTCATTGCATCCGAACGCCTCAACGGAAGGGCTCGAGATGCTCGATGATATTGGCGGCGATCGCCGCGGATTCTTGAAATGCATGGCATGGGCCGGCACTGGTGCCTTATTCGCGTTTGAGGGCGGCATCGGTAGCTCGATCGGCCTCGATGCCGCTTTGGCAGCGCCTCGCCCGAGCGCGGCGGCACCGTTCACCTTCGCGCAGATCAGCGACAGCCACATCGGCTTCAACAAACCGCCCAACGCCGATGCACGCGCCACCTTCCGTGAAGCGATCGCCAAGGTTAAGGCGCTTCCGCAACGGCCTGATTTTGTCATCCACACCGGCGACGTCTCCCAGCTCTCGCGCGACGATGAATTCGACGACGCCGACCAGATGCTGAAGGAGCTCGGCCTGCCGGTCTTCTTCGTCCCCGGCGAGCACGACATGCTCGATCCCGACGGCGGCAAGGCTTTCCTCCAGCGCTTCGGCAAGGGCAGCAAAGGCGCTGGATGGTACAGCTTCGACCACCGCGGCGTGCATTTCGTCGCACTGGTCAATGTTGCCGACCTGAAGCCCGGCGGCATGGGCAATCTCGGCGGCGAGCAGCTCAAATGGCTTGCGGCGGATCTTGCTGGCCGCCCGTCATCGCAGCCGATCGTCGTCTTTGCGCACATCCCGCTGTGGACGGTCTACGCCGACTGGGGCTGGGGGACCGACGACGCAGCGCAGGCGCTGAAGCTGCTCGCGAGATTCGGGTCGGTCACAGTGCTGAACGGGCACATCCACCAGATCACGCAGAAAGTGGAGGGGCGCGTCGCCTTTCACACCGCGCGATCGACGGCCTTTCCGCAGCCTGCGCCAGGAACCGCGCCATCGCCCGGGCCGCTTAAAGTGCCGGCCGGCCAGCTCCACTCCATGCTCGGCATCACCGATGCGGTGTTCGTGCGGGGCCACGACCGCATCGCGCTGATTGACTCCGCCCTCTCCGCCTGAAGGATTTCCCATGACTCGCGCATTCAAGATGCTGAGCTTCCAAATTGCGACGCTCGCGACGGCCGGCCTGATGCTGGCGACCGTGGCCGCGATGACGAGGGCTGCGCCTGCGCCCACGGCGGCTTCGGTTCAAATCGCGAACTTCACCTTCAAGGCGCCGGTTACGACGGTGAAGCCGGGCACGACCGTCACCTGGACGAACGCCGACGACATACCCCACACGGTCGTCTCCAAGGATGGCGTCTTCAAGTCGAAGGTGCTCGATAGCGGTGACAAGTTCTCGTTCACTTTCGCCAAGCCCGGACAATTCGGCTATTTCTGCTCCCTGCACCCGCACATGACGGGAACAATCGTCGTCAAGGCGTGAGGCAAGGAGAGGCCGCGAGCTCGTGAGGACGATTGCCCCCTCTCTCTTCACGCGAAGGCGAGCGGCCGACAATGGCGCGGCGCCGGGTGGTTACCCCCCCGGCGCCGGCCAGGCTCAGCAATTCCAGCGATTGATCGTTCCGCATCTCGATGGTGCCTATAACCTCGCGCGCTATCTCACGCGCGACCCGGTCTTGAGTGAAGACGTGGTGCAGGATGCGATGGTGCGCGCGTTCCGGGGCTTCGGACAATATCGCGGCGGAAGCCCACGAGCATGGCTGTTCATGATCGTCCGGAATTGCTGTCGGACGGCGCTTTCCGGCCGCGGCGGAACCGTTTCGCTAGTGGTCCATGAGGGCAGCCTCAGCGAAGAGGCGGCTGCTGCTTTGAACCAACATCCGGACCCGGCGCCGACGCCCGAGGAGGAGGTGTTCCGCAAAGCTGACGCGAATCGCGTACGGTCAGCGATCGAGGCGATCCCGGACCCGTTCCGCGAAGTCGTGGTCTTGAGGGACCTCGAGGAACTCTCCTATGCGGAGATCGCCGAAGTCACCGCGGTCCCCGTCGGGACCGTGATGTCACGCCTGTCGCGCGGCCGCGCAATGCTCGCGAAGGAACTCCTGCCGGCGCGGATCCATGACGGCGAACAATCAAGGAGCCTCAAATAATGCCCGCCTGTGTTGACCAGGAACTACTGCTCGGCGGGCTCATCGACGGCGAGCTCGACGCTGCGAACACAGCGCTGGTCGAAGCGCATGTCGCGCGATGCGACGGCTGCGGCGAAGAACTCGAGCGGCTCCAGGCCGTGCGGAGCCTGCTCGCCGCGGAGGGCGTGCGTTATTCGGCTCCGCGATCACTCGCCGGCCGGATTGCCTCGCTTCCCGAACTCTCACCCAAAGCGGCCAACCAGAACCGGATTCCGTCGTGGCTCGGTCCGGGCCTCGCCGGAGCGCTGGCTGCAACGCTCGCCTTCGTTGCGTTCGTTCCGCCAGGCAGCCAGTCGCTTCAGGATCAGGAGATCGTAACGAGCCACGTGCGCTCGCTGCAGCCCGGCCATTTGACCGACGTTCAGACGACCAATCAGCACATCGTGAAGCCCTGGTTCAATGGAAAGATCGACTTCTCGCCGCCGGTGCCGGAGCTTGCCGACGTCGGCTTTCCGCTTGCCGGTGGGAGGCTGGATTCGATAGAAGGCAAGACTGTTGCCGCCATCGTCTATCACCGGAGGCTGCACACCGTGAACCTCTATGTCTGGCCCGCCAAGGAGACGTCCGAACGCTCGTTCGCGAAGGACGGCTTCGCTGTCACCGAATGGAGCCGCAACGGACTTCGATTCGCGGCCGTGTCCGACATTCCGGCGCCGGAGCTGCGCCAGTTCGAAGGTCTGTTCGTCAAGCGCTCAGGCTGAGGTTTAGTCGACTTTCCGGATCGTCCCGTCGACCTGCCCGAACTTGATACCGAACTTCTTTGCGATGACGTGGTTTGATAGGGTTCCGTTCGGCTGCAGCTGAATCTCCTGCGTGATGCGCAGGTGCCCGTCGGTCATGATGTAGGTAATTGTCGCTGAATTGCCGCGCACCACGACGTCGACGGGTCCGGTCGCGTCGCTGAGGCTGCCGGTGAAGTGATCGGCGCCGACCGGATGCATGACCCAAGTCCGCTTTCGCACCGGTTTGCCTTCCTCCTGCACCGTGTCGATCAGGACGAACTCGCCTTCCTTGTTATGACCGCCGATGCTGTCGACGATAAGCTTGTGCGGTCCATGCAGCGCGATTTTGATCACATTGTCGGCGTGAGTCTTGCCCGTGAAGAAGCCGGTCATGTCGAGCTTCGGCCCAGGGTCCGCAGGTGTCGGAGAGGCCCCTGCGGCAAAGAGCAGAGCGGCAGCGGCAAGCTTCACTGGCGGCCCGCGACCAATGCGTCGACGACGGTCGGATCGGCGAGCGTCGAGATATCGCCGAAGCCGCCCGTTTCCCCTTCGGCGATCTTGCGCAGGATCCGCCGCATGATCTTGCCCGAGCGGGTTTTGGGAAGCGCGGGCGTGAAATGGATTTTCTCTGGCACAGCGAGGGCCCCGATATCGGTCCGGACTTCCTGAACGAGTGACTTGCGAAGTTCGTCGCTTCCGTCTTCGCCGGCGTTGAGGGTCACGAACGCATAGATCGCGGTTCCTTTGATCTCGTGTGGAAAGCCGACGACAGCGGCCTCGGCGACTTTCGGATGCGAGACGAGCGAGCTTTCGACTTCGGCGGTGCCGATGCGATGCCCGGAGACGTTGATGACATCGTCGACGCGGCCGGTGATCCAATAATAGCCGTCCTCGTCGCGTCGGCAGCCGTCGCCGGTGAAGTACAGCCCTTGATAAGCCTTGAAATAGGTTTCGAAGAAACGGCCGTGATCGTTCCACACCGTCCGCATTTGGCCCGGCCAGGAGGCCGAGATGCAAAGGTTCCCGCTTGCAGCCCCTTCGAGGACGTTATGGTTCGCATCGACGAGCAGCGGCTTCACGCCCGGTAGTGGCCTTGTCGCTGATCCGGGTTTCATGTCCGTCGCTCCGGGGAAGGGCGAGATGAGGATGCCGCCGGTCTCGGTCTGCCACCATGTGTCGACGACGGGGCAGCGCTTGTCGCCGACCACGCGCCAGTACCATTCCCATGCCTCGGGATTGATCGGCTCGCCTACGGTTCCGAGCAGACGGATGGATGCCCGGCTGTAGCGCTTCACCGGCTCGTCGCCCTCGCGCATCAGCGCGCGGATCGCGGTAGGGGCGGTATAGAAGATGCTCACTCCGAGGCGGTCGACGGTCTCCCAGAAGCGGCCGAAGTCCGGATAGTTGGGAACGCCGTCGAACATCACGCTCGTCGCGCACATCGCGAGCGGACCGTAGACCACGTAAGTATGGCCAGTGATCCACCCGATGTCGGCGGTGCACCAGAAGATGTCCTCCTTCCGGTAATCGAAGATCCAGTCGAACGTGGTCGCTGCCCAGACGGCATAGCCGCCGGTCGTGTGCACCACGCCCTTGGGTTTTCCCGTCGATCCCGAGGTGTAGAGGATGAACAGCGGGTCCTCGGCTGTCATGATCTCCGGATTGCAATCCGTGGAAAGCCGGTCGCGTACATCGGAGTAACGGACATCGCGGCCTTCCTTCATCGGCACGTCCGCGCCCGTCCGCGTGACGACGATCACCGTCGGGACGTCGCGCTGCTCGAGCGCCGTATCGACGTTGCGCTTCAGCGGAATCTTTTTGCCGCCGCGCACTCCCTCGTCGGCGGTTATGACGGCGCAGGCGTCGCAGTCGACAATGCGGCCGTGAAGACTCTCGGGCGAGAAGCCGCCAAACACGACCGAGTGAATCGCGCCGATCCGGGCGCACGCGAGCATCGCGGCGGCGGCTTCGGGGATCATCGGCATGTAGATCATCACGCGGTCGCCGCGACCGACTCCGCGTTCCTTCAGCAGGTTCGCCAGGCGGCACGTCTCTTCGTAAAGCTGGCGGTAGGTGAGGCTGTGGCCGTGCCCGGGCTCGTCGGCTTCAAAGAGGAGGGCGATGCGATCGCCATGTTCCGCGAGGTGCCGGTCGAGGCAGTTCACGGAGAGGTTGAGCTCGCCGTCCTCATACCAGCCAATGTGGAAATCATCCTCGTTGAATGACCAATCACCCGCTTTGGTCGGGAACTTGCTCCAGGTCAGTCGCCGCGCCTGCTCCAGCCAGAAGCGGTCAGGACCGGAGTCGGCGAGATCGTGAAGTGCGGCGAGCTCGGGCGGACCGATGCGCGCATTGAAGTCGGATGGGACTGGATGCACCACTTCCGCCATCAATCACTCCTTGCTGGACCGTTCGAGAACGCGCCTGGCCTGCACAAGGTGCGGGCGATCGACCATTTTGCCGCCTACCGACAAGACACCCGCGTCGGGATGTGCCTCGAACGCGGCGACGATTTCCTCGGCATGGCGGATTTCTTCGTCGGAAGGCGTGAATGCGGCATTGATTGTCGGCACTTGCGCCGGGTGGATCGCAAGCTTCCCCGTGAAGCCTTCGCGCGCCGCGGCTCCGGCTTCGGCGCGCAGCCCGGCCTCGTCCTTGAAATCGGCGAACACGCCATCGACCGGTTGCACTTCGGCGGCGACGGCACCGGCAAGGCACAGCGAACGTGCGAGCTTGTAGGTGAAAGCTAGCTCACCGCTTGCGTCATACTTGGACGAGGCGCCGAGCGCCGCCGACAAATCCTCCGCGCCCCAGCTCATGGCGGCGAGCGGCGAATTTGGCTGGCGGTAGGAGAGCAGGCCGAAAAGGCTCGCCGCGGTTTCCGTAACGATGGCGTGGATCGGGATGTTGCCGGTGCGGTGAGCGAGCTGAGTCACGTCGGCGCCGCCCTCGGCCTTCGGAAGCACGATGCCATGCACGTAGGCGCTTCCGATCAGCTTCAGATCTTCCTTGTGAAATTCGCTCCCGAGCGGATTCACGCGGACCCACCACTGCGGGCCGTTGGATCGCTTGGGCAGCCCCTTCAGGATCGAACGTGCGGTGGCCTTTTGCGCAGGTGCCACGCTGTCCTCGAGGTCGAAGATGACCGCATCGGCATCGCTTTCGAGTGCTTTCGCGATCTTCCGCTCGCTGTCGGCAGGGACGAACAGCCAGGAGCGGGGCTGCGTCATTGCGGTTTCTTGAGGATCATCGCGGTGCGCGTCATCTCGCACACCAGCTCGCGGCGCTGGTTGAATGCGCGATGCGCCCAGGTGACGATCCCCGCATTCGGCCGCGACCTGCTTTCGCGAAGGTCGATACACTCGCTTTCGCAGCGTAGCGTATCGCCGGCGAACACGGGCTTTGGCAGCTTCACCTTGTCAAACCCGAGATTGGCGACGAGCACGCCGAGCGTCGTGTCGTGGACGCTGATCCCCACCAGCAGGCTGAAGGTGAAGCAGCTGTTGACCAGTGGCTTCTTGAACTCGGTCTTCGCCGCCACCTCGTAATCGAGGTGCAGCGGCTGTGGATTGTGGGTGAGCGTCGTGATTAGGAGATTGTCTGTTTCGGTGACCGTGCGCGTCAGCTCATGCGCCACCCGGTCGCCCACCTGCCATTCGTCGAAATAACGCCCGGCCATCCACGCCTCCTAAGCGGGCAGCAGTAGCTCGGCAACGGCTTCAGTGATCGCGTCGCCATCGAGGCGGTACGTCGCATAAAGGTCGGCGAGGCTGCCGGTCTGGCCGAACTTCTCGACTCCGAGCGGCGCGACGCGCTGACCGACCACGCCGCCGATCCATGACAGCGATGCTGGAGCAGCGTCGGCGAGCGTCACGAGACCGGCTCTCGGCGAAAGCCGGGAAAGCAGCTGCTCCATGTGGCTGGGCCTGCGCTCGCCTTGCCAGCGCGCCGCCTGCGCCGCCGTCCAGCCGCGGTGGAGCAGGTCAGGCGAGGTGATGGAGAGGAGGCCGAGGCCCGGTACGTCCTCGCTCAACTCCTCCCAGGCGGCCAGCGCTTCGGGCATGACCGCGCCCATCGCGACAATCGCGGCCTCGGCGCCATCTGAGGGTTCGCGAAGCCAGTAGCCGCCCTGGAGCGCGCCTTTACGCCAGCTCTCATCCTTGCGTTCGACCTGCTGGATGCTGCGCGTGGACAGGCGGAGGTAGGTGCTCTCACCGGCCGGATCGTCGATGAGGCGGAACGCTTCCTCCATCATCGCTGCGAGTTCGTCCGCGTATGCAGGCTCGTAATGCCGGAGTCCCGGCTGCCCCAGCGCGATCAGCGGCGGGTTGATCGACTGGTGGGCGCCGCCTTCCGGCCCAAGCGTGATCCCACTCGGCGTTGCGACCAGCAGGAACCGCGCGTCCTGGTAGCAAGCGTAGTTGAGGGCATCGAGGCCCCGGGCAATGAAGGGGTCGTATAGCGTTCCGATGGGGAACAGCCGCGTGCCGAACAGGTCGCCAGACAGTCCGGCGGCCGCAAGCATCAGGAACAGATTGGATTCGGCAATGCCGAGCTCGACGTGCTGACCTTTGTTGCCGCCACTCCATTTTTGCACAGATGCAATCTTTGCCTGAGCAAAGATGTCGGGCATTTCGCTTCGGCGGAACAGGCCGCGCTGGTTCACCCACGCACCGAGATTGGTCGACACCGTGACGTCCGGTGACGTAGTGACGATCCGATCCGCTAATTCGCCGCCGGCCTTGGAAAGTTCGAGCAGCATTCGGCCGAACGCGGCCTGGGTCGACTGCTCGTCGCCGGCCGGCGCGGCGATCGCCGGAACCGAAACCTGCCCAAAAACGCGACTCCGCTTCTCGCGCGCGATTCGCGTCCGCTCGAGCAGCGCTTCGACGCCCGGCCGTGCATTGTCGCCGACGCCTTCGAGCGGCTCCCACTCATGGCCTTCGCGGACGCCCATGGTCTCGCGCAGCGCGGCCATCTGCGTCGGATTCATCAGCCCCGCGTGATTGTCCTTGTGGCCCGCGAACGGCAGGCCGAAGCCCTTGATCGTCCAAGCAATGAAGAGGGTCGGGGCGTCGTCCTGCGCAGCGTCGAAGGCTTGCGTGAGCGTCTCCATGCAATGGCCGCCGAGATCGCTGAACAGCGATGCGAGCGCCGCATCGTCACGCTCCTTGAGAAAAGCCGCGGCCTTTTTGCCGAGCTCGGCTTGAATCCGCGCCCGCCACGCTGCACCGCCCTGATAGTGCAGCGCGGACAGCTCGGCATTGGACAGCTGCTCGAACCAGTTCTTCAGCGCCTTGTGTTTGTCGAGTGCAGCCTGCAGCCTCTTGCCGTAGCGCAGCTCGACCACCCGCCAGCCGCAGCTCCGGAAGATTTCATCGAACCGCTCGAACATGCGGTCGGTGCTGGTCGCGTCGAGGCTCTGGCGGTTGTAGTCGACGATCCACCACAGGTTGCGGACGTCGTGCTTCGCGCCTTCGATGATCGCTTCGTAGATATTGCCCTCGTCGAGCTCGGCGTCGCCGATCAGCGCCACGAAGCGGCCGCGATCCTCTTCGTCCATCCAGCCGTGCGCCGTGAGATAATCCTGAACCAGGCTCGCAAAGAGCGTGATCGCCACTCCGAGCCCCACGGAGCCGGTCGAGAAATCGACGGGGATCTTGTCCTTGGTCCGGCTCGGATAGCTCTGCGCACCGCCGAGCGCGCGGAAATTCTCGAGCACCTCGCGCGATTGCGAGCCGAGCAGATAATGGATCGCGTGGAGCACCGGCCCGGCGTGCGGCTTCACGGCGACGCGGTCGTTCGGCCCGAGGGCGTGGAAGTAGAGCGCGGCCATGATTGCCGTCATCGAGGCGCAACTCGCCTGGTGCCCGCCGACTTTCAGGCCATCCGTATTCTCACGGATATGGTTCGCATGGTGAATGGTCCACGCACTCAGCCACCGAAGCCTCTCGTCGAGAGCCTTCAAGGAGTCGATATCGATGGCTACAGGCTTGAGCATGCCCCCGCGACTAGACGACGCGGGTAAGGACGAAAAGCGGAGGAAAGTGGGCGTGGTCCAGAAAATGCGTGCCGCAGTGGTCCACAGCTTCGGCGAGCCGCTGTCGATCGAGGAGCTACCGGTGCCGGAGCCCGGACCGGGCGAGATCGTCGTCAAGCTCGTCGCGACGGGCGTCTGCCATACGGATCTTCATGCCGCGCGCGGCGACTGGGCGGTGAAGCCGCAGCTCCCGCTCGTGCCCGGGCATGAAGGCGTTGGCCATGTCGCCGCCGTCGGCGCCGGAGTAGCTCATGTGAAGGAAGGCGACACGGTCGGCGTTCCCTGGCTGCACGATGCCTGCGGCAATTGCGAATATTGCGACACCGGCTGGGAGACTTTGTGCCCGTCGCAGCGCAACACCGGGTACAGCGTCAACGGCACCTATGCCGAATATGTACTAGCGAACGGCGATTTCGTTGGACATTTGCCCGCGAACGCCAATCTCGAGGAAATTGCGCCGATCCTCTGCGCCGGCGTGACGACCTACAAGGGCCTTCGCGAGACCGAGGCGCGAGCCGGGGAATGGGTCGCCATATCCGGTATCGGCGGGCTCGGCCACGTCGCCGTCCAATATGCGAAAGCCATGGGCTTCCAGGTTGCCGCACTGGATGTCCATGAGCCTCAGCTTGAGCTTGCGCGCGAGCTTGGCGCGGACGTGACGGTGAATGCGCGCAATCCAGACGCTGTCAGAGGCCTGATCAAGCAGACCGGGGGGATGCATGGCGTGCTCGTCACCGCTGTATCGATCAGCGCCTTCTCGCAAGCGATTGGAGTCGCACGCCGCAAGGGAACCGTGGTCCTGAACGGGCTTCCGCCAGGCGACTTCCCTACACCAGTGCTTCCAGTCGTGCTGAAGCGCATCACGCTACGCGGCTCGATCGTCGGAACGCGTCAGGACCTCGCCGAAGCGCTCGAGTTCGCAGCTTCAGGGAAGGTCAAGGCCCACGTGTCGGTCGAACCGCTCGAGGCGGTGAACGACGTGTTCGAACGGATGGAAGCGGGGAAGATCAGCGGGCGAGTAGTGCTGCGGCTCTAGGCCGCCTCCGCCTTTGCATCCTGCTCCGCATCGAAGGTCATCTGCGCCGAGTGAATGTCCTCGACATGGGCAAGCGCCCACTCCTCGATCGCGTGGAGCGGCCTGAAAAGCGACCGCCCGAGCTCGGTAAGCTCATAGTCCACGCGGGGTGGAATGGTCGGAGTCACAGTCCGGCTCACAAGCCCGTCGCGCTCCAGGTTGCGGAGGGTCAGCGTGAGCATTCGCTGCGACACTGAAGGGATCTCGCGACGCAGCTCGTTGAAGCGCTTGCTGCCAGCGGCGAGCGTTGTGACGACTAGAACCGTCCACTTATCGCCAATGCGCGCAAGCAGCCCGCTGATCGTCCGGCATACGGGGTTGCTGGGATCTTTCATCGGTTACCTCATTGTTCCCTGCTCACAAATTTGTTCATCGAATACAGAAAAGTGCGTTCTTGCGAGCGATTTCATGGTGGTTATTTACGGTGCCTAGGTAACAAATCAATACTTAGGAGGCAATAGTGACCATCCTGCATATCGACGCCAGCATCAATGGCGAGAGCAGCGCCAGCCGGGCGATCTCGCGCTCGATCGTCGACAAGCTTCTCAACGCCGATCCTGCAGCGACCCTGGTGACCCGCGACTTGGTCAGCGAGCCGCTGCCGCACCTGACGCTCGATGCATTCGCCGACACATCGGTGCTGGACGAATTCCTCGCCGCAGACACGATCGTCATCGGAGCGCCAATGTACAATTTCACGCTGCCGACCCAGCTCAAGGCGTGGATCGACCGGATCGTCATTGCCGGAACGACCTTCCGCTACACGGAGAACGGGCCGGAAGGTCTTGCCAAGGGCAAAAGGGTCATCATCGCGCTCGCGCGGGGCGGCTTTTATGATGGCAATTCCCCAGCTGCCGCGCGCGAGCACCTTCGGACCTATCTCTCCGGCGTCTTCAACTTCATCGGCATCGAGCCCGAGTTCGTCACTGCCGACGGCCTCAGCATCAGCGTCGAGCAGCGCGAGCAGTCGATCAGCCTGGCGCTCGGCGAGACCGTGCGGCTTGCAGCCTGACGCGCCTCAAGTTCAGGGACCGAGGGCGGGAAACAAACGTTGTTCCCGCCAAAGGAGAGTAATGATGAGCGAACTCGACGCAAAAGACCGCGAGAAAATGAGCAACAGCGATTACGCATTCCCGAAGGAGCGCAAGGAACCGCTCAATGACGCCAAGCACGTCCGCAACGCGATTGCGCGCTTCGACCAGGTCGAAGGCGTGAGCGATTCAGAACGCGACGAGGCCTGGAAACGGATCAAGGCGGCGGCCAAGAAGCATGGCGTCGAGGTCCACGAGAAGAGCTGGCACGAACTGGGCAAAAAATAGCCCGACGGCTAAGATCGACCCTTATCGAAGGTTGATGTGGCCGCATCGCCTTCGTAGGATCGCAAGATGCATGAATCGGTGACGAACCGGAGCGCGTGAGCCGCTCCGACGAAGATATACTGCGATTCGTCGCTGCGAGCTTTCCTTCGGTGTGGGCGCTCGAACTGCTGCTTGCGCTCAAGGAAGAACTGCGCCCCTGGCCGCGCGACGAACTAGTTAGCACCTTGCGCGCGAGCGACCTGGTCGTCGCGAAAGCGTTGGACGGACTGGTCGCGGCTGGACTCGTATCGATTGAAGAGGCCGGGGCGAGCTATGTGCCCGTGAACGCAGAAGTCGGCGCGTGTGTCGACCGCGCCGAAGAACTCTACCGAAGTCGTCCGAACAAGGTTCGTCGGGCGATTATTTCTGCAAGCGCAAGCAGTGCCATTGCATTCGCCGATGCATTCAAGCTTCGAAGGGACGAGGATGGCTGACGTCTTCCCAACGATCGTCTACCTGCTGTGTCTCGCGACCAGCGTTGCCTGCGCATGGCTTCTCGGCCGCAGCTATTTGCAAAACGGGACTCGGCTTCTGCTGTGGAGCAGCATCTGCTTCGGCTTTCTCGCCGCCAACAATCTGGCGCTCGTTCTCGATCTGGTGGTCTGGCCCTCCGACGTCGACCTGCGTCTGGTCCGGCTGCTGCTCGCCCTTGCTGCAATCGTGTCCCTCGTCTGGGGTTTCATCTGGGAAGTCGAAGATGCGTGATTACGTGACCGTGTACGACTTCCTGTCCGGCGCCGTGGCGCTCGGCTTCTTCGTTTGCGCCTTGTTCTTCCTGCGCTTCTGGCGGCGGACGCGCGACGCCTTGTTTCTCGCCTTCGCGCTGGCATTCGTGCTGATGGGCATCGGCCAGTCGATCCTCGCGCTTGCCAACATTCCGACGGAGGAGCGGGGCTCGATCTATCTTTTCAGGCTAGCGGCGTTCGCGCTCATCATCATCGCGATCGTCCGGAAGAACCGGGGTGCCCGCACCTAGGTTCACTTGACTCGCTCTCATTGCCGGACGCAGTTGCGCGCGTCTCGCGTGCTCCGGCCCGCGCGCTTCCTGTACGCGTCCTTGGCCGATGCGAAGGGGGCTTCGTATGCACAATTCGATCCTGATTGCCGCTGCGATCACATCATCGTTCGCAGCGCCTGCACTTGCTCAGGCGGCCACTCCCGCTGACGATGCAACCAAGTTCGTCACCTCGATCATCGACAAATTCAATGCTGGCGACGCAAAGGCCTGGGTATCGGCGCAGGCAGACGACACCATGATCGTCGACGAATTCGCCCCGCATGCCTGGTCGGGCGCGGGTTCTGCACAGCATTGGCTAGAGGATTACGTGAAGGATGCGCAGGCGAATGGCGTGAGCGGCGGCCGCGTAGATTATGGCAAGCCGCTTCAGGTAAGCAGCGATGGCTCAACTGCTTACGTCGTCCTGCCGACGACATACCGGTTCGTTCAAAAGGGCACCAAGATGGCCGAGCCCAGCAACATGACGTTCGTCATGAAGCATGGCGCCGACGGCTGGAAGATCACCAGCTGGACCTATTCGGCGACGGCCGCCGCGGCGCCGCAGAAATAGGCTCGTTCAGGCTGACAGCAGGCGCAGCGGGTTCTCGATATAACCTTTGAGCGTCTGCATGAAACTTGCCGCGTCCCAGCCGTCGACCACCCGGTGGTCGCACGAGAGCGACAGGTTCATGCGCTTGCGGATCTCGATATCGCCATCGACTGGAACGAGCTTGTCCTCGATCTTGTTGACCGCGACGATCGCGACCTGAGGCGGGTTGACGACGGGCGTCGACGTGATGCCGCCCATCGGGCCCAAGCTGGAGATGGTGAAGGTCGCGCCGCTAAGTTCCTCGCGACTCGCCTTGCCGGTGCGGGCGGCTTCGGAAAGCCGCAGGATTTCCGACGCGAGCTCCCAAACCGACCGCGCCTGGGCGTCGCGGATGGTTGCAACCATCAGCCCGTTCTGGGTTTGCGTCGCGACCCCCATCTGGACCGAGCCATGGCGGGTGATCACCATCGCCCCGTCATCGAAGGTCGCATTGAGCATCGGCCATTCGGCCAGCCCGCGGGTGAGCGCGGTGATCAGGAACGGCAGGAGCGTCAGCTTGGGGTTCGATCCGCGATCCGCGTTCATCATCCTGCGCGTTTCCTCGAGCCCGCTGACGTCGAACTCCTCAACCAGGGTGAAATGCTGGATTCGCCGGTTGGCCTCGGCCATGTTCTCGGCGATCTTGCGGCGAAGACCGACGACCTTGACGCTTTCGTCGCCGCGCGGAGCGCTTGAGCCTCGGCTCGCGACGCTCCCGCCATTGTAGAGCAGATAGGCGTCGAGGTCCGAATGGCGGATCCGGTCGCTGGTGGTCTTGACCTGCCCAAGGTCGATTCCGAGATCGCGGGCGCGGGCACGGACTGCCGGCGAGGCGAGGGCGTGCGTTCCCGAAGGTTCCTTCACCGCGACTTCGGGCTCGACGCGGGGCGCTGGTGCCGGCTTTGGAGCGACGGCTTCAACATCCGCCGCGACAACAGGCAACTCTTCCGCCTGCTCAGGCGTCGCTTCAACCGCGCCATCGGCGAGCGGTCGCTCGTCTTTGCTGTCGGCGACGGGCTCAGCAGCGCGGTCTGCGCCCTCCGTTTCGATCACCGCAAGCACTGAGCCAATCGGCACCTGGTCTCCGACTTCGCCGGCGAGCTCAACGACTTTGCCAGCAACCGGCGATTCCATCTCGACGGTCGCCTTGTCGGTCATCATGTCGGCGATCTGCTGATCTTCCCTGATCGTATCGCCGACCTTCACGTGCCAGGCGACGATCTCGGCTTCGGCAATGCCTTCGCCGATGTCTGGCAGCTTGAATTCATATCTCGCCATCAGTCGGCCATCACTTTCTCAAGAGCCTTCTTCATGCGTTTGGGTCCCGGGAAATAGGCCCATTCATAGGCGTGCGGATAAGGCGTGTCCCAGCCCGTGACCCGCTCGACCGGCGCTTCGAGGTGATAGAAGCAGCGTTCCTGGACGAGCGCGACGAGCTCGCCTCCGAACCCGCTGGTCCGCGGCGCCTCGTGGACAACGAGGCAGCGGCCGGTTTTCTTCACCGATTCCTCGATTGTATCGAGGTCGAGTGGGACGAGAGTGCGAAGGTCAATCACTTCCGCGTCGAGGCCCTGCTCCTCGACGGCCGCGAGCGCGACGTGGACCATGGTGCCGTAAGCGAGGATCGTAAGGTCGCCACCTTCGCGTACAATAGCGGCCTTGCCGATCGGCACGGTATAATGACCCTCGGGCACCTCGCTCGCCGGGTGCTTGGCCCACGGCTTCACTGGCCGGTCGTGGTGGCCATCGAACGGCCCATTGTAGATGCGCTTGGGCTCGAAGAAGATCACCGGGTCCGGATCCTCGATCGCGGAGATCAAAAGGCCCTTTGCGTCGTGGGGTGTCGAGGGGATCACTACCTTGAGGCCGGCGATGTGCGTGAACAGGCTCTCGGGCGACTGGCTGTGCGTCTGGCCGCCGAAAATGCCGCCGCCATAGGGAGTCCGGATGACCATCGGCATCGTCCATTCAGCGGCCGTCCGATAGCGGATCTTCGCCACCTCGCTGACGATCTGGTCGTAGCCCGGATAGATGTAGTCGGCGAACTGGATCTCGACGACCGGCTTCAGCCCATAACAGGCCATGCCCACCGCTGTGGCGACGATGCCGCCCTCGCTGATCGGGGCGTCGAAGACACGGGTCTTGCCGAATTGCTTCTGCAACCCTTCCGTGACCCGGAAGACGCCGCCGAAATAGCCTACGTCTTCGCCGAACACGACGATGTCCTCGTCACGCGCCATCATGACCTTGTGCGCGTCGTTGAGCGCCTGGATCATGTTGAGGCTCGGCATCAGGCGCCGCCTTCCTCGAGCGCCTGCTTGCGCTGTTCGGCAAGGTGCCAGGGCACGTCCGCATAAACGTCGTCGAACATCGACCCGATATTCTCCTTGCCCTGATTGGGCAGGATTCCGACCTTTTCCGACTCCTTCTGCGCAGCGCGTACCGCAGCGTCGCACTCGGCCGTCATTGCCGCATGCCGTTCCTCATCCCACTCTCCGATCGCAAGCAGATGCGCCTTCAGCCGCTCGATCGGATCGCCGAGCGGCCAGGCCTTGGCTTCATTGGTCGGCCGGTAGCCAGACGGGTCGTCGGAGGTCGAATGGCCTTCCGCGCGGTAGGTGAAGAACTCGATCAGGGTCGGCCCCCCGTTTGAGCGCGCGCGTTCGGCCGCCCACTTCACCGATGCGTAAACCGCCAACGCGTCATTACCGTCGACGCGCAGGCCGGCGACTCCATAGCCAACCGCGCGCTGTGCGAAGGTCGCGCGCTCGGCGCCCGCGATTCCGGAGAAGCTGGAGATCGCCCACTGGTTATTGACCACGGCGAGAATGACGGGCGCGTTGTAGACCGCCGCGAATGTCATCGCGCAGTGGAAGTCGCCTTCGGCGGTCGCCCCGTCGCCGACCCAGCCCATGCAGATGCGGCTGTCGCCCTTGATTGCCGCGCCCATCGCCCAGCCGACCGCCTGCGGGAACTGGGTCGCAAGATTGCCCGAGATCGAGAAGAAGCCGTGCTCCCGGTCGGAATACATGATCGGTAGCTGGCGGCCCTGAAGCTTGTCACCGCGGTTGGAGTAGATCTGGTTCATCATCTCCGTAAGCGGATAGCCGCGCGCGACGAGCAGTCCCTGTTGGCGGTAGGTCGGGAAGTGCATGTCCTCGCGGTCGAGCGCAGCGGCGGCCGCGACCGCGATCGCCTCCTCGCCCGTGCATTTCATATAGAAGCTGGTCTTCCCCTGCCGCTGGGCGCGGTACATGCGGTCGTCGAAGATGCGGACGGTGACCATGTCGTTCAGCATCTTGCGGAGCGCGTCGGGGTCGAGCTTGGGGTCCCAGGGACCGACCGCTTTGTTATCGTCACCGAGCACCCGGACGAGCGCCGTCGTGAGCGGGTGAGTGTCGGTGGCGGCAGCGCTGGTGTCCGGGCGCGGGGCGCTTCCGGCGGCCGGCACCTTCAGCGAGGAGAAGTCCGGGGTGTCGCCAGGTCGGAAGTGCGGCTCGGGCACGTGCAGCGCGAGCTTTGGCGCATTGCGGCGCAGGCTTGGATCTTTGTCGCTCATACTCTCCCGCGGCGCCGCTTAGTCCGGACTCGCGAGCGCGGCAACTGTCGATGACAAGTAAACTTTACATTGGCGTCGGACTGCGCTGATTGACGGTCTGGCGCGCTGCAAGCTAGGGCCGCGCAATGGCCGACAAAGCTACAGACGCACCGCCTGACCGTCTCTCGCTCGATCCCAGGAGCGACTATTATGACGAGGCGCTTCTAAGCCGCGGCGTGGGCATCAAGTTCAACGGCCAGGAAAAGACCAACGTCATTGAATATTCGATCTCCGAAGGCTGGATTCGTGTCGCCGCCGGCCGCAGCCGCGATCGCTACGGGCAGCCGATGACGATCAAGCTCAAGGGCAGCGTCGAGCCCTATTTCGAAAATGCCTCCGGCGCAGCCGGCGCCACCGACAGCGAGTATGAACCTCAGGAAGGCGAAGCTTCCGAAGGATAAGACGGTTCGGCGCGCCGTCTGTCGCGCCACTTCTTGAACGCCCAGCCACCGAGCGCGAGCGCCGCGATCGTAGGAACACTGCGCTTCGCAAGCGCTGCCGCGCCATAGCCGAGGATCGCTCCCTTCGCGCCCTCATGCTCGCCCGCGGCCTTGTCGCCGATCCACGCACCCAACAGCTTGCCGATCATCGCCTCACCTCCATCAAAAGATCCGCCGCTTCAGCGCGGCTCGGGTGGTGAATGTTCCCAATCATCGCTTGGGATTTCGCGCCAACTCTTGGTTGGGAAAATCCGCCATTCGCGACGCGCAAAGCTCGTTTTTGGCAGTTTTCCGGGATTGGCACGCTCCTTGATTAGTAATGTTCATCGACCAGCAATCAAACCCGCGAGGTCGAAAAGGAGAGTTTAAAATGCATTCGCAGTCTCAGTTCACCCGGACCCTGGTCGCCATCGCAGCGGCGCTCGTCATGAGCACTGTCGCGGTCGGCGCAGCCGTTGGCCCCGCCCAGGCGCTTGCCAGCCCCGTCCAGGTCAGCGCAAATGCCTGAACTCGAGATCCTTGAAGCCAAGGTCCCGGTACGCACGCCGGTGCTGGTGAAGGAAGCAGAGACCGCTTCATCGCGGCTCTCGCCGATCGCCGGCTGGCTCAGCGGACCCGTGTTCAGCCGCGCTCGTGACATATTCGCGGCGAACATGACCGAACTTCTCGACCGGGCGGAAGATCCGGCTCGGATGATCCGCATGATCATCATGGAGATGGAAGAGACTTTGGTGGAGGTTCGCGCCACGGCCGCCCGGTCGATCGCCGACATCAAGGAGATCCGCCGCTCCGAGGTAAGGCTCAACGAGCTGCAGGCGAACTGGACCGACAAGGCCGAGCTCGCGCTGTCCAAGGGCCGCGAGGACCTCGCGAAGGCCGCGTTGGTCGAGCGACAGAAGGCGGCCGAGATGGCCGAAGGTCTCCGCGACGAACTTTCGCAGCTCGAGCAGGTGCTCCGCGGCTACGAGGGCGACATCGCGAAGCTTCAGGCGAAGCTCAGCGAAGCGCGCGCCCGGCAAAATGCGATCGCAGCGCGGTTTGAAAGCGCGCTGACTCGCGCCAAGGCCCGCGAGGCGATGAACGGCAGCCGGACTTTGGATGCGTTTTCCAAGTTCGACATCCTCGAGCGCCGCGCCGACTTCGCCGAAGGCCGCTGCGATGCGCTGGGGATCACTAGCCTCGAAGACGAAATCGACCAGCTTCGCGCCAATGAAAAAATCGACGCCGAGCTGGAAGCCATGAAAGCCGCGCTGAAAGCGCGCGCCAACTGAACGGAAGGAAGGGTAAAGTGACAATGGCCCGCAAGATTTATCCCTACTCGCTCGACCGCAAGGACGCGAAGGTCGCCGGAGTCTGCTCGACGATCGGAGGGATGACCGGGATCGATCCGACATTTGTCCGGATTGGGTTCGTCGCTGCCGCGATTATGATCAGCTTCAAGCTGACGCTGATCGCCTATGCCGCGATCGGGATCTATCTCGCCGTGCAGAAAAAGAGGGCGAGTGTAGGCGAGCGCCGGATGAGCGATTTCGACCGCATGGGGCAGGTCGCCGAACGGCGGCCGACCACCCATTCGATGGTCCACGATTTCGACGAAACCGACCGCCGGCTGATGGCGATCGACCATCATATCAACACCCAGAATGACGAGCTGGCGCGCGAGATCGAAGCGCTCCGCCAGGAGGAGAAGTGATGGACCCGATTACGATTGCAGTGCTGAGCGCGAGCGTCATCGTCGGACTCACCGGAGCAGGGCTCGCTGGTCTCAAGGCGTGGAACGGCTGGCTCGAGCTCAAGAAAATGGAGCTGACCCAGACGATCGGCGAACGCGGGCTCCCGCCCGCCGGCGGAAGGATCGAGATGGCGGATCTGAAGGAACGGGTCCGCAAGCTCGAGGCGATCGCTGCGGGCATCGATCTCTAGTCAACAAGCTGCGCCGCGCGCTCTCCTCCCCGAGCGCGCAACCCTGAGGCGGTCCGGACCCTTCCCCGGACCGCCTCTTTCGTTTCGCCGCAAAAAAAATACGTTTTGGGCTGGACAGCCGTACCTAACTTTCGTTAGGGGTGTGCTCAGGAGCCTCGCCACCTTGCGTCGCGAGCGAGGTTCCACACATGCGGCGGCCCGGCAGGCGTGCTCTCCTGTCGGGCCGTTTTGTTTATCCGGTCGCGGACCGCCCCGCCGCGTCTCCCGACCAGCTAATGTTATACTGTGCTTTGAAATTAGCCAGCTACGTCGGCTAGTCGATGCCAATGACCGCGCACGGGCATTCCCATGGCCACATCCATTCGCACGAGTATGGACACGCGCACGCGCATTCCAATGCTCATGGACCAGCTTCGTTCGGGACAGCGTTCGCCCTGGGCATCGCGCTTAACCTCGGGTTCGTCGCCATCGAGACGATCTTCGGTTTCTACGCTAATTCGGTCTCGTTGATCTCGGATGCGGGCCACAACCTGTCCGACGTGCTCGGCCTCGTGGTCGCCTGGGCAGCTGCGGTGATCGCGCGGCGGGCTGCCTCGCCGCGATTCACGTATGGCCTCAAGAAGGCGCCGATCCTCGCCGCGCTGTTCAATTCATTGTTCCTGATGATTGCAATCGGAGCGATCGGCGGCGAAGCCGTGCGGCGCCTGTTCCATCCGGCGCCGACTAACGGGGAAACCGTGATGATCGTCGCGGCGCTGGGGATCCTCGTCAACGGCCTCACCGCCATGCTGTTCGTGCGCGGGCGCGACGATCTCAACGTGCGCGCAGCCTTCATGCACATGGCCGCCGACGCGCTGGTGTCGATAGCCGTCGTCTTTGCCGGTGCGGTGATCTTCTTCACGGGTCAGGAATGGGTCGACCCGGTGATGAGCATCGCTGTCGCGCTGGTGATCCTATGGAGCAGCATCGGGCTCCTGAAGGAATCGGTGTGGATGTCGCTCGCCGGCGTTCCGATCGGAATCGATCTCGACCGGGTCGAAGCCGCACTTGCCGCCCTCGATGGAGTGGACGCCGTGCACGATCTTCACGTCTGGCCGCTGAGTACGACCGAGACTGCGCTGACGGCACACATTGTCACTGCGCTTGCCGATTACCCCGATGAGCTGCTCGAAAATGCCCGCGCCATCCTGCACGAGCACTTCCGCATCGAGCATTGCACGCTACAGGTCGAACGAAGCCACCCCGCCCACCACCACGATTGCTAAGCCATATGAACGTCACGCATCTAGAATGCTCGCTGACCGGCGAGTGTTACGAAGCCGGTCAGGTCCACAATCTCAGCCGCGCCGGAAAGCCGCTGCTGGTCCGCTACGATACCGAGGCAGCGAAGGGCACCCTCACTCGCGAGAGCCTCGCGGCGCGCGAGCCGGGCATGTGGAAATGGCGCGAGCTGCTGCCGAACGATGGCGAGCCGGTCAGCCTCGGCGAACCGGAAACGCCGATCGTGGCGCTTTCGACCATTGCCGCGCGCGAGGGCGCTTCGAACTTGCTGGTGAAGGATGAAGGGCGCCTTCCGACCGGCTCGTTCAAGGCGCGCGGGCTGGCAATGGCAGTGACCATGGCCAAGCAATTCGGAATCCAGCGGATAGCGATGCCCACCAACGGCAATGCCGGGGCGGCGCTTGCCGCCTACGGCGCTCGTGCAGGCATTGAGACCATCGTCATCTGCCCCGCCGAGACTCCGGAGATCAATGTCACCGAGACCGCAGCCTTCGGCGCGCGGGTCTATGTCGGCGACGGGCAGATCGACGAATGCGGAGCGCTGGTCGGAAAGGGCGCGGCTCAGGGGCTGTGGTTCGACTGCTCGACCCTGAAGGAGCCCTATCGGCTCGAAGGAAAGAAGGTGATGGGCTTCGAACTCGTCGAGCAGCTCCGCTGGGAAGTCCCCGACGCGATCTTCTATCCAACGGGCGGCGGTACGGGCCTGATTGGGATGTGGAAGGGGTTCGACGAGCTGGAGGCGGTTGGCCTGATCGGGCCGAAGCGGCCGCGCATGTACGCGGTGCAAGCCGAGGGCTGCGCGCCCATGGTGCGCGCGTTCGAAAAGGGGGAAGAATTCGCGGAACGGTGGGAGAATGCAGCGACCGTCGCGACCGGGATCCGCGTACCCAAGGCCGTTGGAGACTTCCTCATCCTCCGCGCTGTGCGGGAAAGCGCCGGCGCGGCGATTGCGGTGTCAGACGAAGCGATTCTCAAGGCTGTCGAGAATGCGGCGCACGATGATGGATTTTTGCTTTGCCCCGAAGGGGGCGCGGTGCTGGCTGCGTGGCGCAAGGCGCTCGCGCAAGGATTGGTGCGCAAGGACGAGCGCGTGCTGCTGTTCAACTGCGCGAACGGAAACAAATATCCGCTGCAGGACCGGTCGAAGCGGCTGAAGCTGGAGGGCGCGAGTCCAAAGGATCTCTAGCGGCCGGGCTCGCGGAAATCGTAGGCCCATAAACGAGTAAACCCCGGCAACCGAAGTTGCCGGGGTTCCATGCTTCGTTTGTCTTTCGACTCCCGAAGCACGAGAACAACAATACAGATTGCCGACGGTAGTTCCAGCAGAATCTGTCGACCGCTCGACATTTCTGTGGGCGAATCGGTGGATAAGGCTGTGGGACTCGGCGCGACTCGCGAAAAGGAAGCCCCGGCAGGCTCGTCACCCGTCGGGGCTCCCCGTGCTCCAGGTCCAGTGAGTCGCGCCATCAACAGAGCCGATGCGAGGACTGATGCCCGCGTCCGCCCCGGAGACACGAATCGGTGGTCCCGAAGCAACGCCGGTAGAACACTTTGCCTGCCCGACGGTTCCTACGGCCGATGGCAAAGAAGCAGCGCTTGCGCATCGCGAGCTACAACATCAACGGAATCAACTCGCGCCTGGGCATCCTCACGCGCTGGCTCGAGCAATTCCAGCCCGACATTGTCGGCCTTCAGGAGCTGAAGTGCACCGACGAGGCTTTCCCGCGAGAGCCGATCGACGCCCTCGGCTATTCGGCGATCTGGCACGGGCAGCCGCCACGGAGCTGGAACGGAGTCGCGCTCCTCTCGCGCGTCGGCGAGCCCGTCGAGACACGGCGTTCGCTTCCCGATGACCCCAATCTCCAGCAAAGCCGATATATCGAGGCGGCGGTCTGCGGGATTCTCGTCGGCAACATGTATGCGCCCAACGGCAATCCGAAGCCCGGGCCGAAGTTCGACTATAAGCTCGCTTGGCTCGACCGGCTGAAGGATCGTGCGCAGGAGCTGATCGAGGGCAATGTGCCTGCGATCCTGATCGGCGACTACAACGTCATCCCGACGGATCAGGATGTGTACAAGCCGGAACGCTGGCTCACGGATGCGCTCTTCGCCCCCGAGGCTCGCCAGAAGTATCGCGAGCTTGTCGGACAGGGCTGGACCGACGCGCTGCGGACGCTCCATCCCGACGAGCACATGTTCACCTTCTGGCATTATTGGCGGCACTCGTTCGAGCGCGACGCGGGGATCCGGATCGACCATGCCCTGCTGAGCCCCCCGCTGGCCAAGAACCTCAAGGCGGCTGGAGTTGATCGGACGCCGCGCGGTTGGGACAAGACCAGCGACCACGCGCCGATGTGGGTCGAAGTCGAGGTCTGAGGCCACAGCGACCGGTAGGCGGGAACCTTTCCGAGAAGCCGGCATCAAATCGGGTACCGCCCCAATGAAGGGGCCTTCGTGAAGGGGGAATCGAATGACGTTCAGGTCCGCAATTATCGCTTCCGCAGTTCTCGGCATGTCGACTGCAGTAGCCGCCGCCGACGCGCCCACGGATCCTCAGATCGCGCATATCGCCTATACGGCGGGGAATCTCGACATTGCCGCGGGCAAGCAGGCGCTCGCCAAGTCGCACAATAAGGCTGTCCGCGCCTTCGCCCAGGAGATGGTGCGCGACCACGGCGCAGTGAACGCCAAGGCGCTTGCGCTGGTGAAGAAGCTAAAGGTCACGCCGGCCGACAATCCGACCAGTCAGGGCCTGACCAAGGCTGCCGAGGCGGAACGCGCGAAGCTCGCCAAGATGAGCGGTGTCGCGTTCGATCGCGAGTATGTGAACAACGAGGTTGCTTTTCACAAGACCGTGAACGGCGCGCTCGAAAAGGTGCTGATTCCCTCGGCCAAGAATGCAGAACTGAAGTCGCTGCTCGAGACTGGCTTGACGCTCTTCAAGGAGCATCAGGCGCATGCCGAGCAGGTCGCCAAGGAGCTGAAATGATCGCCCGCTCGCGGCATTGCCCCCTGTTGGCCGTGAGCGTCGGGGCCCTGCTGCTGTGCGCTGTCCAAGGGCCGGCAGCGGCGGCCCCGCACAGCTACACGATCGTGATCGACAAGCTGAAGTTCGGCCCCTTGCCTGCGCAGCTTCACAAGGACGATGCGATCATCTGGGTGAACAAGGACATGTTCCGCCACACCGCGACCGCCTCCGACCACAGTTTCGACGTCGACCTCATGCCGGGCAAGGCGGGGAAGATCGTGCTGAAGAAAAGCGGCACCATTCCATTCATCTGCCGCTATCATCCGAATATGCGCGGCACTCTTCAGGTGAAGTGAGATGGCCGAACCGACCTCAATCGCACTCGATTACAGCGCGTTTGGCGACGCCGAACTGGCGCGCCTCTGCGCGAGCCGTGATCGCGGCGCGATCACCCATGTCATCAGCTCCAACAACCAGCGGCTGTTCCGGGCCGCCTGGAGCATCCTTGGCAATCGTGCCGAGGCTGAGGAATGCGTTCAGGCGGGCTATCTGGCCGGCTTCGCCGCGATCGGCACATTCGAAGGCCGCTCGGCGCTATCGACCTGGCTCACGCGAATTGTGATCAACGAGGCGCTCGGCCGCCGCCGGGCCGAAGAGCGCCGCCGTCGTCATCTCGAAGGGAAGGGCGTTGCCGTGCTCGACGATTATCGCGAGGCGCTGATGCGCGGCTCTGAGGCGGACACGCCCGACGTCGCGGTCGCGCGGGAGCAGATCAGGAAACTGCTCGAGCAAGCGGTTGCAGGATTGCCGGACGCCTTCCGCACGGTCTTCGTGCTTCGCGAAATCGAAGGGCTGAGCAGCGAGGAAACCGCAGCGATCCTCGATGTACCGGTCGCTACGGTGAAGACTCGGCTGTTCCGCGGCCGTCGAAAGCTCCAGGAAATGTTAGCGCCGGATCTCGGCTCGGTGCTGACGGGTACCTTCCCGTTCGCGGGCGCCGATTGCGCGGCGATGACCGAACGGGTCCTCAAGGCTTTGGATCTCTAGCCGGCCTAATTTCTGATGCTCACGACGTGGTGCTTGTGCACGATGAAGTCGCGGTCGAGCGAGGCGGCGGCTTTGAGGAAGCTTTGCGAAGTGCGCTGTCCGGGTAGAAGCCAATCATGGAGCTCGACGAAGATCAGGTAGAACAGATCGACGGTCTTCACGTCGTCGAACACGTCGCGCTCTGAGCCTTCGATGTCGACCTTAAGCGCGAAAGGTTCCACATCCGGACCGGCCATTTCAATAAGAGATGCGAGCGCATAAGCCGGAACCCCATTCTTCGACTTTGTTGTCCTGAACCCCCACTCGCCTTCACCCGCGTCAACGATGGTCACATGGCCATCACAAGGCGCGAGCGCTGCCTGGAGTCGGGTGCACAGCGGATCACTTCCCAAATGGCGTTCGAGCTCGGCGAAATTCTCCTTCTGCGGCTCAAGCGCAAGGATGAGCGCCTCGGGATATTGCTCCCGGAAGTGAAGGACAGAAAGGCCGGCGTTCGCTCCAGCGTCGACAATCAGGGGGCGCTTTCCTTGCGCTAAGATGTCCCGGTAGCGCCGCTCGAGATCGCCGAGGCGCTTCAGTCCAATGATGTCGTAGGGCCGGTCGACGAACATTTCGCGGAAAACCGTGAGGTCGGTCGTTCCCTCTCTCAGGTCCAAGATTCTCTCGCCCCCTGCGGACGTGCGGTAGGCCACCCTGCGCCGGCCCGCGATGGGAGCATGAGCGAAATGGAAGCCGGGCCGGAATCTGTTCAGCCGCCGAAGCAACTCGAAGCGGATACGTTTGGCGGCGTTCCCTAGCATGTGCGCCATCTTGCCGTGAAGTCGCCGGGCTGGCCATGGCTGCTCAAGGGCGGTGCCGGCTGAGGGATTTGAACCCCCGACCTTCGGTTTACAAAACCGCTGCACTACCACTGTGCTAAGCCGGCTCGCCGCGACGCCTCTCTAACTATAGCACGCCGAACGTCCAGCCTTCGCTGCGCGCGATTTCACCCGTCAGACCTTCGGGATCGAAGGCGCGCGGTTCGGTCGTTGCGAGCTGCCGCATCCCCGCGGCCGTGACCAAAGCATCGGTCTGGTGGTCGTTGGGCTCGAACCTCAACCGCACCGGCTTGCTGCCGAGTCCTTGCAGCGCGAGATTGAGCTCGGCATGCGTCCGCAGCTTCTTTCCGCTCATTCCCGCGCGGCGGAGGTATATCCGCGTGTAGATCTCGACGACCGCGCTTCCGTGCTCCGGCACCCGGTCCATCGGCCAGATTGCGACCTTTCCGTCGAGGTGGCGAAGGAAGCGCATTCCCGAAAAACTCGCCTTTGCAACCTGCGCCGCGCCGATGGCGTCATAAGCGCTGGCAGTCTTGCGGCCGCCCTGCGCATTCAGCCGCGCGTCGCACTGCCGGAAATGCATGAACCGCGCCTTCACTCCGTCGGCGATTCCGAAATAGAAGTGCCGCCGGTGCGCGAACTCCAGGAAGCTCGCCGCGCCCAGATCCTCGTCGTCGCATCTGCGATCGACATAAGCCCAAAATTCGCGCGCAGTCCGCGGCACGTCTGATTCGCCGGGCAGATATTCGCCGCGCTCGACGATCGGCGGGGCGAAGCTGAAATCGAAGCCGAACAGGGTCGGCTCCTTCGCGGCTCGCTTGAGCAGCCATTGGAGCACCTCCTCACGCGACCACGTGTGGCCCGGGCGGATCAGCCGAGGCGCGGCCTCTCCGCGCGCTTCGGCGATGGCGATGCCCTTGTGCCTTTTCCCCTTTGCGCCAGACCAGTCGATGGCGACGAAGGAGCTGAAGCGCCTCACTTCTTCTTGCGCCTCTTGGGCGGTGGTTTCGCGGCGACCAAGTCGCGCGAGCGAGCGATCACGTCGCGCACCCGCTCCTCATCCTTGCTGTCGTAACGAATGAGCACGCCTTCCCAACCGACATAGTGCGGCGACTGCCAGAAGCTCTCCGGATCGGTCTCCTTCAGGATCTCGATCGTATCGAGATCCATCGCCACTCCGAAAGAGGTGTCTGCCTCGTGGCTAGGGAACAGGAAGGCGCGTCCATTCGTGACGACCTTCACGGCGGGCTTCCCGTAGCTCGTGCCGCGCTCCGTGCCGGGCAGGCTCAGCGCGAAGGCGACTGCCTCGTCGAAGGTCATCAGACGAGCGGCGGTTGCTCGTCCTCGGGCGGCGCCTGGCGAAGACGGCGCGGCGGCCGCGGCGGAGCGGGTGGCTCGCGTTCGACCCACTGCTCGAGCGTGCGTGCCGCGGCGTCACGGCCGCCAAGCCCGAACGCAAGCGCCGTCGCGACGGCCGCCGAGCCGAGGATAAGCCCGAACGCGAGGATCACGATCTGGTCGGCCAGGCCCATGAAGGTGAGGCCGATCGCGGTGAACAGGGCAATGATCGCATACCGGACGATGGTCTGGGCATAGCCTCCTTCGCCGGTGCCGCTCCCGACGAGATTGGCGATGATCCGCGCGAGGAAGATCCCGACGACGATGATCAACGTGCCGAAGATCACTTTGCCGCCGAGCGCGGTCACCTGCGCTAGGAAAATCGCGATCTGGTCGCCGCCGAGCTGTTGCGCCGCCTCGATCGACGCGCCCAGGATGACCGCGATCATGGCGATGTTGGCGACGATCCGCGACGGGAAGGCGGTCGACGGAAGGACGCCGGTCGAACGAATCGCATCGTCGAAGCCGGTCGGCGGAAGCACCGCCTCGATGATCGTCTTCAGGAACCGCGCGATGATGAAGGCGACGCCGATCCACAGCGCTGCGGCAAGAATCCGTGGAAGTGCCGCGTAGATTTCGTTGAGCATCGAAATCGCCGGGCCGGAAATCGCGTCGATCCCAAGGACCTGAAGCGCGGCGATCGCAATCTGGATGATGATGACGGCGAAGGCGAGGACGCCTGCGGCGCGGGCGATGCTAGCCCGGGTCGCTCCCGGAACCGCTCCAGGAGGCACTGACTTTGGGTCTGTACGCACTGTGCCCTCGGTCGAGCCGATGCCGACCCGCGCCAGCAAGCCGTCGATGTTTGCCGCAACGAGGACGGTTTCGAGGAGCCGTTGCACGAGCCGAGCGACGACATATCCGACGAACAGGATCAGCCCGAAGCCGATGAGCCGCGGCAGGAACGCGAAGATTTCGTTCACGAGCTCGTTGATGGGCGCGAGGATCTGCGGGAAGCCGAGAAACTGCAGCGCAGCCATGATTCCGACCAGCCAAATAATCAGCTTGGCGATGGTGCCGATCTGGTGGCCGACCGTCTCTTCGGGGCCGCCGGTCATGTGCTTGCGCAGCGCCGGCGTTCGGTCGATCGCTTTCTGGAGCACCCATTTGACCGCCCGTGCGACGACCCACGTCGCGACGAGAATCAGGATCGCGATCACAATCTTGGGTCCCCAGTTCATCAGCTGGGCCTGCCAATAGGCACTCTGGTCGTACATAGGACCTTACTCCCCTTGCGTTCGCTGCAGCTCCTTGCGCCGCTCGTTCCAATAGTCCAGCCGTTCCCTGATACGCGCCTCGAGGCCGCGGTCGGTCGGCTCGTAAAAGCTCTGCGCTTCCATGCCTTCGGGCCAATAATCCTGTCCCGAAAAGCCCTCGTCGGCATTATGGTCGTAGGCATAACCTTTGCCGTAGCCGACATTCTTCATCATTTTCGTCGGGGCGTTGAGGATGTGCATCGGCGGCATCAGCGAACCCGTCTCCTTCGCCGCGCTCCAGGCCTTTTTTTGCGCGATGTAAGTGGCGTTCGATTTGGGCGCGGACGCGAGGTAAAGGCACGCCTGGACGATCCCGATCTCGCCTTCGGGTGAGCCGAGGAAATCATACATTTCCTTGGCTGCAAGGCATTGCAGGAGGGCGTTCGGATCGGCGAGGCCGATGTCCTCGACCGAGGCGCGGGTGAGCCGGCGGAGCAGGTAGAGCGGCTCCTCGCCCGCGACGAGCATGCGCGCGAGATAGTAGAGCGCGGCTTGCGGGTCGGACCCGCGGATCGACTTATGGAGCGCCGAGATAAGGTTGTAATGGCCTTCGCGGTCCTTGTCGTAGACCGGCACCCGGCGATGGAGCAGATCGCTGAGCTCGGCGGGGCCGAGCGGCTGCTCGATGTCGATCGAGAACAGGGTCTCTACCTGGTTAAGGAGAAAGCGGCCATCGCCGTCGGCGCTGGCGATCAGCGCCTCGCGCGCTTCAGGCGTGACGGGCAGCGACCGGTCCTCGAGCGCTTCGGCGCGGCGCACGAGATCCTCAAGGGCATCATGGTCCAGACGCCGCAGGATCAAGACCTGGCAGCGCGAGAGAAGGGCCGCGTTGATCTCGAAGCTCGGATTCTCGGTTGTCGCACCGACGAGAGTCACGGTGCCGTCCTCCACGTATGGGAGGAATCCGTCCTGTTGTGACCGGTTGAATCGGTGGACCTCATCCACGAACAACAAGGTCTGCTGACCGGCCCGAGCGGCGGTCCGCGCTTCGGCGAAGATTTTCTTCAAATCCGCGACACCCGAGAACACCGCGGAGATCGCGACGAACCTCAGGCCCACCGCATCGGCAAGAAGCCGGGCGATGCTCGTTTTGCCGGTGCCCGGCGGCCCCCAAAGGATCATCGAAGCAAGCCTGCCCGCCGCAACCATCCGGCCGATTGCGCCGTCAGGACCGGTCAGATGCTCCTGGCCGACGACCTCGGCGAGCGACTTGGGCCGCAGGCGATCGGCGAGCGGGGCGCCGGCCGTCGGCGCGTCCGCTGGACGGGTCGGAATCTCCTCGTCGGCAAAGAGATCGGGCATCGCAGGTCAAGAATAGGACGGCCGCAGGAAAATGCACGTACCAGCTTGTCAAAGATGTGTCTGAGATATATCTCAGACACATCTAAAAGGAGAGAGTCGATGCCTCACCGTCATCATCACGGCCGCCCGCCAGAGCCGCCGATTCCCCCCACGCCGCCGATGCCGCCTGAGCCGCCCTTCGACTGCGAAGGCTCCCACGCGTTCCGCTTTGGTGACTTCGTCAATCTGTTCGCCAGCCCGCGCAATTGGCGGGGGAATTGGGGCCCGTTCAGCTTTGATTTTGGCGACGGCGAGAGCGAGGGTGGGTACCGCCGGCGCCGATATCCGGGCCGCAAGCGGATGTTTGAGAGCGGCGAGCTGCGGCTAGTGCTTCTGAGCCTGATCGCAGACGAACCGCGGCATGGCTATGATCTCATCAGAGCGGTCGAGGAACTGACCGGCGGAGCATATGCTCCGAGCCCGGGAGTCGTCTATCCGACGCTGACCATGCTCGAGGAAATGGACTTCATCGAGCAAGCGGGTGGCCAGGGTGCGCGCAAGCCTTACCAGATCACCGACGCGGGCCGTGCTCACCTTGACGAGAATGAGGAAGAAGCCACCGAGCTGATCGAACGGCTGAAGGGCATGAGCCCTTCATACTCCTCGGCGGGGGCGTCGCCCATTTGGCGCGCGATGCGCAATCTTGGTGTCGCGATCAGCCACCGCGTCAAGCAGGGTGAGATCACCGAAGAAACGAAATTCGAGCTCGCAGCGCTGATCGACGAGCTCGCTCAGAAAATCGAACGTCTGAAGTAACTAGCCGCCCGTCATCCGCGTCAGCCGTTCACGCTTAATGATTGCGTGGCGGTAGGCGCGGATCACGGCTGAGTTGATCGTATCCCAATCCATCGTCTTCGCGATGGCGAGCCCTGCTTCACCATGGCGACGTCTCAAATCCGGGTCGCGTGCATAAGCGGCGAGCGCGTCGGCGAACTCTTCCGGGCTCGTCCCGTCGACCAGGGTTCCGGTTATTCCCGACCTGACGAGGTTGCTCGCTCCGGTCGCGTCCGCGGCAATGACGGGCACCGCACAGGCCATCGCTTCGAGCGTGACGTTCCCGAACGCTTCCGTGATCGAAGGATTGAGTAGCACATCGGAAACCGCCACCGCGCGGGCGAGGTCCGCACCCGTCTGTTGGCCGATGAAGGCGGCGTCGGGAAGCTGCTGTTCGAACCAGGGCCGCGCCGGCCCTTCGCCGATCACCAGCACGTGATATTTGAGGCCGAGCGTCGCGAACGTTCGGACCGCATCGGCAAAGACGTCCAGCCCTTTCTCCATGACGACGCGGCCGAGGTAGGCGATGACCATCTCGTCGTCGGCGATGCCCTGGCTCCGGCGCCATTCCATGTCGCGGCGCTCTGGGTTGAACTGCTCGCGGTCAATGCCGCGCGCCCAAATGGTGATGTCGCGGTTCATCCGCTGCGCACGCAGAATAGCCGCAGTCGATTCGGCCGGGGCAAGCACGACCTCGCATCGCCGATAGAGCCGCCGCATGATTCCGCGAGCAACCGGCTCGAGTGCCTGCAGGTGATAATAAGCGAGATAGGTATCGAAGCGGGTGTGGACCGACGCGACCGCGGCAATCTTTTGCTTGCGCGCCCACGTAACGGCCCGATGACCGACGATGTCCGGGCTCGAAATATGAACGATGTTCGGGTTGAATTTCTCGAGGTCGCGCCGGACTCGCGCGGGGAGCGCCAGCGGAAGGCGATATTCGGAGCGTCCCGGCACCGGTACCGCAGGAACGTCGACGAGATCGCCGGTCGGTGGAAAGGCGGGATGCTCGACGGTTGGCGAATAGACCCGCACCTGGACTCCCTGGCGGAGGAGATATTCCACCAGCCGGTTTAGCGCCTGATTGGCGCCATCACGCACATAATTGTAATTGCCCGAAAAGAGGGCGACGCGAAGGTCTCTAGCTGGCACGGCGCAGCGGTGTAGGGGTTATTTGGTGAGCGTCAAAGTGGGACTGCCGCTCGTCGCTCGGAAAGACGCGCGGGTATTTGTGCTTGGGAGCTTGCCGGGCGACGCATCGCTTGCCGAGCGGCGTTATTATGCGCATCCGACCAACCAATTCTGGCGACTACTCGGACTTGCGATCGGAGACGAGCTGCCAGCGCTCGATTATGAAGCACGTCTCGCCCGGCTCGCCGAGCGCCGCATCGGCCTCTGGGATGTCATTGCATCGGCAACCCGGCCGGGAAGCCTCGACCAGGAGATCCGCGAGGCCGAGCATAATCGGATCGAGCATTTGCTTTACGACTTCACTGACCTGCGTGCGGTCGCGTTCAATGGGTCGACGGCGGCGGCCGCCGGCAGAAAGCTGATCGGAGAAGCGCCCCCTGGACTCGAGCTAATCGATCTCCCCTCGTCGAGTGCCGCGAACACCCGGCCGTTCGAAGAGAAGGCCAAGGCGTGGTCGGTCCTTGGACAATTCATTCAGTGGTAGGAGCTTTGGCTTGCACGACGCGTACTTCCCGCCATGATCCGGGTGATGATTCCCATCGATGAAGAGGTAGCCGACCCCGACAAGAGGCTGTCGATGGTCGATGAGGCACTTGTTGCCGGAACCATTGCGAACACTAACGGGCTTCTTGTGATCCTCGCCAAACTAGTCGCGAAGGGCGTCTTCGACGCTGCCGACCTCCAGGCTTTTTCCGATAGCTATTCAAAGCCATTGGACCATGTCGGGATGCGCGAGAACGAGCTCGTCAGTCAGATGCAGGATCAAATGGAATCTACGCTCGCCGAGCTGATGCGCTACCTAAGCGAGCGCGATTAGCCCTGACGTCAACGCGGCTGATTGACTAGCGCGCGATCAGTCCACATATGGCCGCCTCGCTTCAAGCACGGCCCCTTCGTCTAGCGGTCTAGGACGTCGCCCTCTCACGGCGAAAACACGGGTTCGAGTCCCGTAGGGGTCACCAGCCATTGTGGGGCCGCAGGCGTCCGTTCATGGCTAGTTACAGCTTTAGCCGACGATGACGACCTCTCCCCCGGCGGCCACGTCCGTAATGGTGAACTCGACGGTTCCCGTTGCAGCTTTCCGACCCTTCGCGAT
>JAICSX010000037.1 GCA_025936675.1 Sphingomonas sp. | reverse complement strand
GATCGGCTTGTAGCGCGTCTCCTCGAGCGCAATCAGGGCAAGGCTGTTCTTCGCAACTTTGAACTGGGCGCCGGCGTCGCGCATCTTCAGGCGCAGGTCCGTGGACTGCGCCACCGTGAGACCGTGATTGCGGGTGACCACAACCACGCTCGTCTCGGTGAAGACGTTCTTCAGCTCGTCGACCAGATCGGCTTTTTGCGATCGATCCATGCCAACTCCAAAAATTCGTCCGGGATCGCTCCCGAACGAGTTTCAACAAAAGCTTTGGCGCAAGCGCCAAAGCACTCCGTGTCCGTGGGGCTGGGGATCGCTGGCGCTGCGCATATGCAACGCACGACGAAGCGCGACTGGCGCTTCGAATGATTCCTGTCCCCGTCTAGGCCGCAAATTAAGAGGTTCTCGTAAGAGATTGGCCTCAGCGACTGTCTCGGACGGTTGCGGGAGCCGAAGCTCCCGCGAACGCGCGCCTATAGCGAAATTCGACGCACAATCAACCGCGTTTGACTTCCCAGCTATGCCGTCAGCAGATGCGCTGATACGGTTGAGGCATGACGAGGGGCATTAGCCGTGTTCTCTGTTAGCAGGCGTGAAGCGATCGCCTGTGGTATTGCTGCCGTCGCGGCAGGTATCGCCCGACCGTCGATGGCGTCACCTCCTGCGACGCGAAGCCGCCTCATCCTGCTGGGCACGAAGGGCGGCCCCACCCCTTCCAAGTCTCGAGCACCGGCTTCCGCGGTCCTGATCGTCAACGGCAAGCCATACCTGATCGATTGCCCCGACGGCACCGCGCGTCAGCTCGTGCTTGCAGGGGTCGATCTCAAGGATCTCGGGCCGATCTTCATCACCCATCATCATTCCGACCACATGGCGGGCCTGGGCGCGCTGCTGTTGCTGGCCTGGGGTTCCGGCCTCATGACGCCGGTGACGGTCTATGGACCTCCCCCGGCGCGGCAGGTGGTCGACGCTGAACTCGCGGCGGGTGCGCCCGACATCGCCTATCGCATCCGCGAGGAAGGCCGACCCGATCTGGCTAAGCTCGTCGCGACGAACGAGCTCTCCAGGGGCGGGATTGTAATTGCCGGGCCGCCGGTCCGGGTCACCTGCACCGAAGTCAGCCATTACACGGTCCCGGCTTTAGCCTATCGCTTCGACATGCCCGATCGTTCGATCGTCTATTCAGGCGATACGACGCCCAGCAAGAACCTGATCGAGCTTGCCCGCGGTGCGGACGTGCTGGTGCATGAAGCCATGCTGCTGAGCGCAATCGACCGGATCGTCGACACGAACACGACGACGCTGCGCGATCATCTCCTCAAGGCGCATACGACAACCGAACAGGTCGGTCAGGTTGCCGCCGCCGCGGGGGTCAAGACAGTTGTTCTGACCCATCTAGTTCCAGCATTTCCCGATATCACCGACGCAGTGTGGGAAGCTGGCGTCCGACGCTATTTCTCTGGGAAGATAATCGTCGGACGCGACCTCATGGAGATCTAGCTTCGGTTCAACCGCGTTCGGCGCCGCTCCGCACCGGTGTAGCGCCGGCACGGGTCGCGAGCCACGCCTTGGTTTCGGACTTGATCCTCGGCTCGGTCGTCTGCCGGACCTTGATGATCGCGATCGCCTGGTCGATCGGCTTGCGGTCTGTCGCGGCGATGTTGGCATCCGCATAGGCCTGCAGCTTCGCGATCGTCGCCGGATCGTGGCTGCCCGACGCGATGCGGCCAATGAAGCGCGACTTGGCCGAAAGGTCGACGAACTTCTGTACCTCGTTCCAGTGCGCGAGGACGAAGTCGAGCGCGAGATCCGGGTGCGCCCGCGCCACGGCGCCGATCATGCCGGCGCTCACCGTTTTCCCGGGCTCATCGGTCAGCGCGAGATCGAGCGTTCGCCGCGCCAGCGCCTCGTCCTTCGCCGCGCCAAGCAGCGAATAGAGGTTCTGCCGCTCGGTCGCGCTCGACGCGTTGCGCGCCATCGCATGGAGCTGGTCCCAGGTCGCCGCGTCGGCATTGGCCGCGACGATCCCGAGCCACGTCGCCTTGAGACCGCCGGGAACAGCGTTCGGGTTGGTCTGCAGCGCCTCGAACAGGCGCCTGGCTTCGGCGTTCACCTGCGCATTGCCGACGTAGCCGAGGCTCTGGATGAGCTGCGGACGGAGCGTCGTAACCGTCGGCTGCTCGCCCGCGGCGGGAGTCAGGCCGATCTGCGCCAGAACTGGCGAATAGCGCTGCTGGATCAGGCTTCCGATCTGCCGCTGGGTCGCCGCATCGCCATCGAAATCGCGATAGAGGCCCGTCCAGATCCCGTTGCCGAGCGACAGCAGCTCTGGCCGCGCCGACGCCGGGATCGCGCTCGCGAAGTCGAGTCCGACGCTCATCGGCTGATAATCGGATTCGGACAGCGCCATCTGGTCGGCAACGAGCCCGAACTGGTCGACGGGGTCGATGCGCGTGAAGTTGGCGCGAAGCTGGTCCGCCGCCGCAATCGGGTAGAGGCTGCGGTAGTATCCGGTCTGGCCGGAGTTCACGAGGATTGGCCCGCATCCCGGGACCGTCACCTGGGTCTGCCGGCCGCTGGTCACGGCCGTGACCGGCTGCCCGCCGATGACGCCGACGCGCATCGGCACATGCCAACTTAGCGGCGTGAACGAGCCCGGCTTGCGATCGGCCGAGAATTCGTCCTGCTGGACCGTGACCGTGCTCTGGCCGCCGTTGCAGGTGACCGCGCCGACGCGGATCAGCGGGACGCCCGGCTGTAGCGTGAATTCGTGCGCGATCTGGGTCAGGCCCTTGGCGCCCGCGGCTTCCTCGGCGTGCCACAGGTCGTCGGTGCGCGTGTTCTGGTACTGGTGCGCGCGAATGTACGCCTGGATTCCGCGTTGCCAGGTTTCGGGGCTGGCATAGGCCTCAAGCATGTTGAGGACGGATTCGCCCTTCGAGTAGGTGATCGCGTCGAACGCCTGGTTGGCCTGCTCGACCGTCCGCACCTTCTGGACGATCGGGTGGGTGGTCTGGAGCGAGTCCTGGCCCATCGCGCCTTCGCGAGCGCCGACCGCGCCGAACTCCGCGCCCCAGTCTGGGTGGAAATGCCTAGTGGCCTTCGTCGCCATCCAGCTTGCGAAGCCCTCGTTCAGCCAGAGGTCGTCCCACCAGGCCATGGTGACGAGGTCGCCGAACCATTGGTGCGCCATCTCGTGCGCCTCGGTGCCGAAGATGCCCTGGCGCTCGCGCTCGGTAGTGACCGCGGGATCGTCGAGAAGCACGCGCTCGAAGGTGAAGATCGCGCCCCAATTCTCCATCGCGCTGAAGAATTGCGACTGTCCTGGGCCCGCGACATTGTCGAGCTTCGGAAGCGGGTAGGGGGTTCCGAAATACTGGTTGTAGTAAGGCAGGATCTCGGCCTCGGCGTCGAGCGCGGTGTGCGCCTTCGATTCATTGCCGCGGCCCATGACGATACCCGTCTCGGTGTTCCCGGCCATCTTGGTGATCCGGCCGAACTCGCCCGTGCCGAAGAAGACGAGGTAGCTCGACATCAGCGGCGTCTGGCGGAACGTCACGCGCTTGACGCCGCCCGCCAGCGGCGTGCTGCTCTCGACCGGCATGTTGTTGACGGCCATGTCGCCGGCGGGAACGACCGCCGAAACCTGCCATGTCGCCTTGTAATCTGGCTCGTCCCAGCTCGGAACGAAGCGCCGTGCGTCCGATGGCTCGAACTGGGTGAACAGCGCGCGCTTCTGTGCGCCGGCGGGGTTCTTGTAGTCGAGCGCGAACAGGCCGTTCGCCTGCTGGTTGATCTTACCGGTGTAGTCGATCGTCAATCGGTAAGCGCCAGGCTGCAGCGTGCGCGCGAAGTGCAGCGAGGCGGTCTGCGTTGCCGCATCCATCGTCACCGTCGCCGGGATCGCGGCGCCGGAGACGGGCGAAAGCGACACATGCGCAAAGCTCATGTCGACCGCGTTAAGCACCAATGTGTCGGTTGGCTGGACCACCTCTAGGTCGATCGCGACATTGCCGTCGAAGGTCAGCCGGTCCGCATGCGGCGTGACCGTCAGCGAATAATGGTGCGGGATCGCCGTGCGCGGCAGCTGGGTCGGCAGCGTCGGATCGACCGTGTCGTGCTGCGTGGGCGGCTGGGCGGCGAGCGTTGCCGGCGCGACGAGCGCGAGCGCGGCGGACGCAAGGAGAGCGGCGGCAAATTTCATGAATTGTCCCTCAGGTTGCGGCAGAGAATGCGACGCGCCTGCTGGCTAGCGCGCACCTTAACCAAAGAAAAGGCCCGGCCGCAGCTTTGCTACGACCGGGCGATTCCATTCGACCAAGTGCCGGAACTTAAGCGCCGGCGACCTCGGTGAGGTCGATCTTCACGCCGGGGCCCATCGTCGAGGAGACGCTGAGCTTCTTCACGAACTTGCCCTTGGCGCCCGACGGCTTGCCCTTGATGATTGCGTCCATGAAGGCCTCGAAATTCTCCTTGAGGTCGCCTTCGGAGAAGCTCGCCTTGCCGATGCCGGCATGGACGATGCCCGCCTTCTCGACGCGGAACTCGACCTGGCCGCCCTTGGCGTCTGTGATCGCCTTGGTTACGTCCATGGTTACGGTGCCAAGCTTCGGGTTCGGCATCAGGCCCTTGGGGCCAAGCACCTTACCCAGGCGCCCGACGACGCCCATCATGTCGGGAGTCGCGATGACGCGGTCGAAATCGATCTGGCCGCCCTGGATGGTCTCCATCAGGTCCTCGGCGCCGACGACATCGGCACCCGCGGCCTTCGCCTCATCGGCCTTGGCGCCCTTAGCGAACACAGCGACCCGGACCGTCTTGCCGGTGCCCTTGGGCAAGTTGACGACGCCACGGACCATTTGGTCGGCGTGGCGCGGATCGACGCCCAGGTTCAGCGCAACCTCGACAGTCTCGTCGAACTTCGCCGTTGCATTGCTCTTCACCAGCGAGATTGCCTCATCGACGCCGTAGAATTTCTCGCGGTCGACCGGAGCCAGGTTCTTCTGCCGCTTCGTTTGCTTCGCCATCTCGTCAGCCCTCCACAACCTGGAGGCCCATCGCGCGAGCGGAGCCTTCGATGATCTTCGACGCGGCGTCGAGGTCGTTCGCATTGAGGTCCTTCATCTTGACCTCGGCGATCTCGCGCAGCTGCGAGCGGCGGATCGTCCCGGCGCTCGACTTGCCCGTCTCCGACGAGCCCTTCTGGATTCGCGCCGCCTTCTTCAGGAGGAACGAGGCCGGAGGGGTCTTGGTCGTGAAGGAGAAAGAACGGTCCGCATAGACGGTGATCACCGTCGGGATCGGAGCGCCCTTCTCGAGCTCCTGAGTCGCGGCGTTGAACGCCTTGCAGAATTCCATAATGTTGACGCCGCGCTGGCCCAGCGCAGGGCCGATCGGCGGCGCCGGGTTCGCAGTGCCCGCGGGCACCTGCAGCTTGATATAGCCGGTAATCTTCTTTGCCATTTCACTCTCGCATTCGGGCGGAAGTGGTACTTTCGCCCGGGTTGAAGTTTAGTGGTTCAAGCGGCGAGTCGTCAGGCTCACCTCCCACAGGTCCCAGGTTTCGCTGGAGGCGCGGCCCCTACAACAGATGCACGCTCCTCGCAACTTGTGCTAACAGCGGCGCGGGGAAGGTGATGCATGAGGGGATTGATATGCATCGCTTTGCATTTCTAACCGTAACGACTTTGCTCGCCGCCACCACCGCCACTTCGCCCGCGCAGGCGAAGGGAATGAAGTGGATGGACGCGACGGGCGCGGGCCTTCCGGCCGGAGCGAAGATGGCCGTGGTGTACGGCGATCCATCGAAGAGCGGTCCGTTCGTCGTCCGTATCAAGATGCCGGCCAACTACACCGTGCCGCCGCATCACCATCCGACCGACGAGATCGTGCGCGTCGTCTCAGCCGGCAGCCTATCCTACGGAATGGGCGACAAGCTCGACAAGTCCAACGTCGGCTCGCTCGCCAAGGGCTATCACGTCACCATGCAGTCGGGGATGAACCATTATGTGTTCACCACCGATCCGGTCGACGTCCAGGTCAACGGGACCGGGCCGTTCCAGATCGTCTACGTCGACCCGAAGGACGATCCGCGCGGAGCGAAGTGAGCGACGCCTAGCGCGAACGCTTAATCGTCAACCGGCCCGGCGCGCCCTTCGAGGCGCCTCAAGTCGATTTCGCCGTCGTCGGCCATCTGCCGAAGGATGGCGGCCGCCTGCTCATCGGTAATCATGTCGGCTAGGCGGCGACACTGAGCGATTCGCGCCCGAATGTTAGCGATGACCTCGTCCGACACGGTGGCCGCCTTAAAGTCGGCCCGGCTTCAATGCTATTGACCAGCGTCAATTCTAGATGTGCAAAGATTGCCTCTTGAGAACGCTAACATAAGAAGAGACCACCGTTGCCCAACGGGGCGGTCCGGTCGCGACAGGTTTCGCGTCCGGACCGCCGAAAAAGCGCTCCAGCAGCAACAGTCGAAGCCAATCCCCTTCTGCTGCGCAACCAGCGCGATTGAGGGGCGTTCGCGCATTGATGGGTTAACTTTTTAAAGAGACGTCCGCGTACGCCAACAGTAGAGTTCGGCCGCGGCGGGGTGGGGAGCGAAATGCGGTTGACTGTTGGGGCAGGTTTTCTCGCGTTGTGCTGCGTTTCGGGGTCGCCGGCATTTGCCGACCAGGGCGATCGGCCCTCGTCGCCGGAAGATCTCTCCAGCCTCTCGATTGAACAGCTTGCGAATATCCAGGTCCGCTCGGCGTCGAAGCGCCCGGAGCCATTGAGCGCCGCGCCTGCGTCCATCTATGTCATCGACCATGAGCAGATCGTCCGCTCCGGCGCGGTCACGATCCCGGAAATCCTGCGGCTCGCGCCAAACCTCCAAGTCTATCAGCAAACGCCGGCGCATTGGGTAGTCACGGCGCGAGGCCTTAGCGGCGACTCGGCCGCGCAAAGCTTTTCCAACAAGCTGCTTGTCCTGATCGACGGCCGCACCGTCTACACGCCGCTTTTCTCCGGAGTTTACTGGGACCTTCCCGATCTTGTGCCTGAGGACATCGAGCGCATCGAGGTAATCAGCGGTCCGGGTGCGACCTTGTGGGGCGCCAATGCGGTCAACGGCGTCATCAACATCATCACGCGCAATGCGGGCTCTACTGCCGGCGCTTATGCGCAGGCTGAAGCTGGAACCGGACGGCAGGTCGCCGGCATTCGCTTCGGCGGGCAGGCGGCGCCCGATCTCAGCTACCGCGTGTACGGTCGTTGGTTGAGGCAGGACTCGGCTTTCATACCGGGCGATCGGTCGGCGGAGGACGGCTGGCATCGCCTCGGCGGCGGCTTCCGCGTGGATTGGACTCCGGGAAAGCGGGACACGGTAACGCTTCAGGGCGACATCTTCGGTGGACGCGAGAATGAGCCCGGCCCGGCGCACGAGAATATCTCCGGACACAATCTCGTTGCGCGCTGGAACCGCGATGACGGCGACGATCAGCAGCTCCAGGTCCAGGCCTTCTACGATCATTTCCGACGGGCCGATCATCCCGACAACGGATCCTTCTTCGCGAACACCTATGACGTCGACGCGCAGCACAGCTTCGTGCTGGGCACCCGAAACCAGTTCGTCTGGGGAGGCGGCGTCCGGATCGTCGATTATAAGATCGACGGAACGTCGAGTTTGTTCTTTGCGCCCGCGAGCCGCAATTTGTTCCTCGGTAATCTTTTCGTGCAGGACACGATTGCCGTCTCGAAGGCACTCAGCGTGACCGCCGGCCTGAAGGGTGAGCGCGATCCTTATGTCGGATGGAGCCTGCTTCCGGATGTCAGGCTCGCGTTCAAGCCGGCGACCTCCACGCTGCTGTGGGCCGCGGTGTCGCACGCGGTGCGGTCGCCCACACCGTTCGACGAGGACGTGCAGGAGCGCGTGGGGACGATTGTCTCGCTCAGCGGCAATCCCGACTTCCGGACGGAGAAGCTGACCGCTTACGAACTTGGTCTCCGCGCCCAGCCTCTGACAGCGCTTAGCTTCTCGCTGACCGGCTTCTATCATCACTACGATGACCTGCGGACGGTGGAAGCGGGGGCGGGCCCTGCAAGCGTTCTTAATCTCCACTGGTCCAACAACCTCGCCGGCCACAGCTATGGCATTGAGGCTTGGGCGAGCATGAGCCCGTTGCCGTGGTGGACTTTGTCAGCCGGCGCGACGTTGCTCAGCGAACACTTCCACTTCAAACCCGGCGCCACGCTAACTCCGGTCGGAACCTGGCAGGACGGGCTCGACCCGTCGCACCGGTTCACCTTGCGATCGAGCATGGACCTCGGCGGTTCGGTGACGCTGGATGTCAACCTTCGGGCATATGGCAGCCTGCATCATTCCGACGTGCCTTCTTATGCCGAGCTCGGCGGACGCCTCGCCTGGAATGTTTCCGACCAGGTCGCGTTGACCCTCACCGGCGCCAACCTTCTGCATAAGCGGCACGTCGAACATCCGGGCGGCGACGCGATCCCGAGGACGCTAATGGCCGGCGTGGAGTGGCGCCGCTGATCATGGGCAGGCTGCGCAAAACAGTCTGCGCGATGGCGGCACTAACGGGGGCGATCGTTTCGTCCCCCGCACTGGCGCAGCCGACCGATACGGCAATCAAGGCGCAGTTCCTGCCGCGCTTCGCCCGTTACGTGACGTGGCCCGTCACGGCGACCCCGAAAGGCGGCGATCCGTTCGTCCTCTGCGTGATTGGCGACGACCCCTTCGACGGCCAGCTCGACGATGCCGCGCGCTCGCAACTGGTGGATGGCCGACGGATCGTCGTCCGGCGGATGGATAGCGCAGCGGGCGCCGGCGCGTGCCAGATCGCGTTCGTCGACGGCGCGGGCGTCACGTCGCTCCTTTCCGCGATCGGGCGGAAGCCGGTCCTGACGGTGACCGATGCGTCCGAGGGCGACCAGCGCGGGATCATCCACTTCGTCGTCAGCGGGGGACGGGTTCGCTTCTTCATCGACCAGGCCGCGGCCTCGCAACGCGGCCTCAGCATCAGCTCGCGCCTGCTCGCCCTCGCGCTGGGGGTGAAGCAATGAGCCCGCGCGAACGGGTCGCCAGCGGCTGGCGGTCGATCCCGATCGCCATCTTCGGCATCGCCCTGCTGATCCTGCTCGGCGGCGTGTTCGTCGTCACCCAGTTCAACAACACCTACAACCGCTCGCGGGTCGAGCAGACCCAGGGCCTCGCCGACATCCTCGCCGCCTCGACCGCCGCCGCGATCGACTTCCACGACCCCGTCGCCGCCCAGCAGTCGGTCGACGCCTTCCACGTCAACAGGCAGGTGCGGCTGATCGGAGTCTATGACGGCGAGGGCCGCCGCGTCGCCGGCTACGACCGCTCGGGCAAGCCGGTCGCGGCGACCATCGCCGACCTTCCGGCGGCGGGCGACAACACGATCCGCGTCCAGTCGCCGATTCTCCAGTCGGGCCAGCATATCGGCACGGTCTATCTCGACATCGACAAGGACCTCCGCTCGAGGACCATCGCCCGTTATGCGATCCTGCTCGGCCTGTTCCTCCTCGCCGCGCTGGTGGTGGTCGCGCTCGGACTCGCCCAGAACCAGTTGCGCCGGGTCAATCGCGAGCTCGCCGGCCGCGCCGAGGCGCTGTCCCAGGCGAATGTGCTCCTCAACGAGCAGATCGAGGAGCGCGCCAAGGCCGAGGACCAGCTCCGCCAGAGCCAGAAGATGCAGGCGTTAGGCCAGCTGACCGGCGGCATCGCCCACGACTTCAACAACCAGCTGACCGTCATCCAGGGCTCGGCCGACATGCTGACCCGCCCCGAGCTCGCCGACGAGAAGCGGATCCGCTTCGCCCAGGCGATCGTCCAGGCCGCGACCAACGCCGCAAGCCTCACCAGCCAGCTCCTCGCTTTCGCCCGCCGCCAGCCGCTGAAGCCCGAGCGGCTCGACCTCAACCAACTCGTCCGCGACATGGACGACCTCCTCGACCGGACGATGGGCGAGCGGGTCAAGATCGTTACCGAGCTCTCGCCCGTCGCCTGCCGGGTCGAGGTCGACCGCGCCCAGCTCCAGTCGGCGATCCTCAACATCGCCTCCAACGCCCGCGACGCCATGGCCGCGACCGGCCGCCAAGGCGGCAAGCTCACCATCCGCACCCGCGACCTCGGCCTCGACGAGGCCGGCAAGCACCATGTCGCGCTCGAGATCTCCGACAGCGGCGGCGGCATGGCGCCGGACGTCATGGACCGCATCTTCGAACCATTCTTCACCACCAAGGGCACGGGGCAGGGGACCGGCCTCGGCCTCTCCCAGGTCTATGGTTTCGCGAGCCAGTCGGGCGGCGAGGTCCGCGCCGCCAGCGAGCCCGGCAAGGGCACCACCATCACCCTCGTCCTACCCTGCATCGACGGCGCGGCGACCCAGCCCGCAGAGGCCGCGGAAACAGGCTCCGCAGCCCAGCCGCCCGCCACCATCCTCGTCGTCGAGGATAACCAGGACGTCGCCGCCTTCGCCGAGACCCTGCTGACCGAGCTCGGCCACCGAGTCACCCGCGCCGCCACCGGCGAGGAAGCGCTGGCGATCGCTCGCAAGCGCCGCTTCGACATCGTCCTCTCCGACGTCGTCATGCCCGGCATGGGCGGCCTCAAGCTCGCCGAGGTCCTGGCCAAGGAGCAGCCCGAGCTCCCCGTCGTCCTCGCCACCGGATACAGCCAGGACATCGTCGAAGGCGGCAGCGGCGGAAGGCCGGTGATCCTGAAGCCCTATCGGCTGGCGACCCTCTCCGAGGCGCTCGCCGACGCGATGCGCCGCTAAGCACTCCAAACCTCGTCGTTTCCAGGCGAATTTGACCTTCAACATCCCATTTTTCCGGCCAATTCCGACGTTCGGCAGCTTTGCCGGCGGGCAGTATCCCCTCTTGGGGTGCGTTTAAGTTCACTAAGTTCACGGAGAGCAGCGCTTTTGCTGTGAACTTAAGCGGGCGAACGTTCGCGGTGTCGTCGCGGCTTTCGGAAGATTCGCGGGGTCGTTGAGAGCGGACTTGCGGCGAGGCCATGCGGCCAAGCCAAGCACGCCAAATCCTATTAGGAAAGTGCCAGGAAATGCCGAGCGCAGGTGAGCGAGTGCGCAGCAATCGGGAGCCAGCGCGTAGAGCCATTGAGTGCCGGCCAGCGGGTCAGTGCAACTGAGCCCGACTGACGTCACGGGATTTACTCCCGTGACTTCCCCAATCTTCTGAGTCACTTAGCGGATCATTTCGTGAACATCTTGCTAACAACCTGATTCTGTTAGATTCTCAAAATGCCGAACCGGAGGCTAGAGTGGCACAGGCGTCGAAGATCGAGTGGACTGACGTTACTTGGAATCCTGTCGCGGGTTGCACAATCGAAAGTGCGGGCTGTTCCAATTGCTATGCAATGAGAATGGCTGCGCGGCTCGCTGCCATTGGCAGCAAAAAGTACATAGGCCTGACAAGGAAAAGCGGCACGCGAGCGGTTTGGACGGGCAAAGTTGCGCTCGACGTGAAATCGCTCAGTGCGCCCTACAAATGGCGGAAGCCGCGTAAGGTTTTCGTCAATTCGATGTCGGATCTCTTTCATCCGTCCGTGCCTGACGAATTCATTGCCCGCGTGTGGCGAGTGATGACTGAGACGCCGCGTCACACGTATCAGGTTCTCACCAAGCGCCCTCATCGCATGCGCGAGTTGTTAGCAGCCTTCAGTTCGGCACCGAACATCTGGATCGGCACCAGTGTGGAAGATGCTGCGGTACTGCACAGGATCGAATCTCTTCGAGCAATACCGGGCTTCATCCGGTTCATTTCATTCGAGCCGCTGATCGGCCCCGTCGGCGCAGTGAACCTTACAGACATCGACTGGGCGATTGTCGGCGGTGAATCGGGACCTAAGTCGCGTCTGATGGAACGGGAGTGGGTTCACGAAATCGAAAACCGGTGCCGCGCCTACGGTACCGCCTTCTTTTTCAAGCAGTGGGGTGGGACAAATAAGAAAGCAACGGGACGAACCCTTAACGGCCGGACTTATGATGAGATGCCGGCTCATGCACTTTGAGGACGGCGGCATGTACCCTCTTGATCAGGTCTACGGCTCTCTCCGAGTGGTTGTTGGTCATGCAGTACAGTTGGAAATAGTCTGGCACATTTCGCACTGTCAGCGGCTTCGGCTGCGATACCCAACAGAAAATCGTCTCAAATCGCGTCTTTGCGTATTCTCCAATGGCCTGCAGATTCACTGCTGTTTCTGTTTGGTCCGACTCATCATCGAGAAAGCTCGTCTGGCTCGGAATTGCCCTGAAAAACTCGTTCCGCCAGGTACTCTCTCCAAAGAAGCGATCGAGCGCTGCAGCCTTGCCTTCATCAACTCTATCGAAGCTTGGCCCAAGCTGCTGACGGACTGCCTTGGCGGCAAAAAGAAACCAGACGTCGAGCCTCTTGGTTTCGGCAATAATGCGAAGCGTTTCCCACGCGACGTCCAACCCATATGGATCAAGAAATATGATTCCGCGCTGCTTCCAAGCCGTTTGCGGGCGGGTCCAAAGCTCGTTGCTGACAATCTTCCTGACGCACTGGTTGCCATCCCCCGGGAAGATCTGGATGTCGCGCTCTCGATAAGCTGCCTGCAGTTTGCGCAGCGCATCTACATGATCCGACTTAGTATCAGCGAACCGATAGTGGTTGAAATGCGGTTCGATCTCCAAAGCTAGCTTAGCGCTACCAGCAAACGTGAGTACTTCTTCCTCGAGTGGGCGATTTTCCAGCAGCCCGCCCGAAAGGCGTTTCTCTTCGCGTTCCCCTGACCCCGCGAAAGGATCAATGTACCAGCTTTCGAAGGGCTTGAATTTCAAAGCAGTCTGAAATGCCTTTGCGTATCTGGCGACGATTTCGAGTTTAGCTTCGGTCCACGCCCCGCCAAACGAATGTGCCATAAACTACTCGCTTCAATTCGCCGAGCAGCAGTACCTTGACGGGCAGTGCAGCAAAAGAAAAGGGTAGCTGGAGCGGCGCGCCGTCACATGGCTGAGCGGCGCTCATAAGCGAGCTTCATCAACTCACGCAGCGCATCTGCTTTACCACTGAGATCGTGTTTGGTGAGACGAAGGCGATAGTGCCGCCACCTCTTGTCGTATTCCATTGCATCAAATCCGGCGCCATCGACCATGGCATCCAAATCGTCCGTTTGGGGTAATGCGAGTTCAAGCTTAAGTAGATTTTTCTGCGGCTTAAACTCGACAAAGTTGAACGCCTGCCCCTCTCTCGAAAGGCCGATATAGAACTTATTGTATTTCAACTCGAGCGACGGATCGAATTGTTTGACCACCTGCAAGAGTTCATCTGCCAACGCCAAAGACGCCTTCGACGAGCGTTTTTCCCAGTAAGCGCGGTCCGTCGGCGCAGCTGCCGCGTCTTCATCTTCGTCAACTAGTCCCCGCGACAGTTCATCCATCACGGTTGTGAATATGACCGTTTGCATTTCGCCGATGCGCAACGCCTGCATCTGGATAGCGATAAGTGGGATTGTTCCGTTGAACAGCGATATCACGTTCAGGAAGCGGCTTGTGATATCTTCGGCGACAATGACTGCGCAGTGATCGTACTGCGGATACCGCTTTCGTTCTAAATCCCAGTACTCAATCGTGCGGATGATATGAGCCTCGTCGGTCGAGCCGAGTTGCAGCTCGACCTCGTACCGACGTTTCGTCTCAACGTCCTGCAGCAGGAGATCGAGACGACCGGCTCGCGGCTGAATTCGTTCCTGGTCACGGAGTACTAGATCTCCCAGACCGAGAATCGACGGGTCTTCGGCAATGAGTTGTTGAACCCATTTCTCAGTATATTCTGGATGCGACCGGAGCCACAGGCGCTCTGGTCTTACGTAGTTTTTCGCCACAGGCGTCCCTTCGACCAATACGGACCGAGCAGCCGCACCTTGGCGAGCACCTTGGAAAAAGAAAAGGGGCCGTCACGCGGAGTAAATCCGACGTGACGTCGATCGGGATCGGCTTTGCCGACCCGTCGGCCGGCTTTCGCCATCTCTACGCGCTGCTTCGGCGACGCCCTGCGCTACTCGTGCTGCCCCCGGCAGGACTGCGTTGCTCGCCGTCGGCGGCGCTGCGCTCGGTGGCTCTAGCGCAGCTTCACAATCCTCAGCCGGTCCGCCTTCGCCCTGTCCCTCACGCTCTCCTCGCTACGCGTCAGCGCCTTGGCGATGGCGCGGACGCTCATGCCCTTGCCGGCGAGCTGGTGGAGCTTCTGGATCTCGTCCTGCCGCCAGGGCTGGCGGTGACGCTCGAACTTTTCGCCGTGGGCCATCTCGCGTTCCCCCCTTGGACCGAAGAGTAGCAGAAAAACGAAGAAGGGAAGATGCCTTGGCGCGGAGTAAATCCGCGCCGCGTCGGTCCTGTCGGTCAGCGCGGCTTAGGCCGCTCGACCGCAGGCGGGCCGGGTCAATGACGTCTCTTCGACAGAAGCCGGAAATCGCTGCGCAATTTCCATCTTCCGCTCGGCGTCACTTGACGCGCTCGACCTGTTCAAACTCGAGTTCGACCGGCGTGGCGCGGCCGAAGATCGACACCGAGACCTTCACCCGGCCGCGGTCGAAATCGAGCTCCTCGACGATTCCGTTGAAGCTCGCGAACGGGCCGTCGAGCACCTTCACGCTGTCGCCGATCTCATAATCGACGTGGATCTTCTGCTTGGGCGCGTGGGCCTGCTCTTCCTTGGTGTTGAGCATGCGCGCCGCCTGCGCGTCGGGGATCGGCTGCGGCTTGCCGCCGGGGCCGAGGAAGCCGGTCACCTTGGGCGTGTTCTTGACGAGGTGGTAGACCTGGTCGTTCATCTCGAGCTTGGCGAGGACGTAGCCGGGCATGAACTTGCGCTCGGCCTCGACGCGCTTGCCGCGCTTGATCTCGGTCACCGTCTCGGTCGGGACCTCGATCTGCTCGACGAAGGGGGTGAGGCCCATGCGGTTGGCCTCGGACATGATCGCGTCGCGGACCTTGTTCTCGAAGCCCGAATAAGCGTGGATGATGTACCAGCGGGACATGTGTTTGTGTGACCTAATCCAGGAAGCTCAGGAGATATGTGACCGCGACCTTGAAGAAGGCGTCGACGCCGAAGAAGAAGACGGCCAGCAGCAGCGTCATGATGATGACCATGATCGCGGTGGCGATGGTCTCCTTGCGCGTCGGCCAGTGGACCCGGCTGGTCTCGACACGGACCTGACGGATGAATTCGCCGGGGGAGGTTTTGGCCACGTTGCTCTGCTCGTTCTCGAGTTGCGGATAGAAAAGCGCCCCGCGGACCTTGTCGGGCCGGCGGGGCTGCGGGTCACTTAGCGGCGCTTGGGCGAGTCTTCAAGGTTGCGAAGTGGAAACGGCGTGGCTACCTGCAGCCGCGGCTCTAGGAGTGTAGCTCAGCTGGTAGAGCATCGGTCTCCAAAACCGAGGGCCGGGGGTTCGAATCCCTCCACTCCTGCCATTTCAGCGGACGACCGGTAATCCCACCCAAGTGCCGTCCTTGCCCGTGAACAGCTTCTGCGTCGCCTCACGATAGTCCGACGGCTTGGCGAAGAAGATGTTGGGCACGAAGGTCTGCGGGTTGCGGTCGTAGAGCGGGAACCAGCTCGACTGGACCTGGACCATCAGCCGGTGGCCGGGCTCGACCACATAATCGACGTTTGGAAGCGCCCATTCGTAGGTCAGCGGCTCGTTCGGAGTCAGCGCCGCGGGGTGCGCCGGGTCGGTCCGGTAGCGCCCGCGCATGATGTCCATCGAGATCGCCAGCTCGTAGCCGCCGAGCTCGGGCTTTTGCGGGTCGAGCCCCGGATAGACGTCGATCAGCTTCACGACCCAGTCGCTGTCGCTCCCGCTGGTCGATGCGACGAGGTGCACCAGCGGCGTTCCGGCGAGGTGCAGCGGGGTCGCCAGCGGCGCGGTCTCATAGGTGAGGACGTCGGGCCGCGCCTCGGCGAAGCGCTGGTCGTCGACCAGCCATTGCCGCCACGTCGACCCTGACGAATAAGGAGGGATATTGGGCCTCATCCGGTAGGTGACCGGCCGCGCCGGATCCGAAACGTAGCTGTCGAAGCTTCGGCCTGCGGGTGCGGTGAAGCCGAGCTCGTGGCCCGGCGCCGGATAAAGCGGCGTCAGACTTGCCGCGCAGCCGCGGGCGCAGGCCTGGGGCCAGTCGTTGAGGCGCGTCCACTCGTTGGGCCCGACCTCGAACGCCGTCACCCGCGCGATGTTCGCCGGCGGACCGCCTTTGAGATGCTCGTTGAGGAACGGCAGCATCAGATGGTCGCGGTACCATTTGCCCGTATCCGAACCCCAGTCGAACGGGCCGAGCGACGTACCCGCGCCATTCTCCTCGCCATGGTACCAGGGGCCGAGGACGAGGTGGGCATTGCCGTTGTCGCTGTTCTTGACCGCGTTGAACGCCGCCGGCGCGCCATAGATGTCCTCCTGGTCCCATTCGCCGTCGACGAACAAAGTGGGGACCGTGAGCGGCCGCGAGCCGAGAATCTTGTCGACCGCCTGGTCCTGCCAATATTCGTCATAGGCGGGGTGCTGCTCGAGCCTCAGCCAGAAGGGGAGCTGCTCCATCCCCATCGCGCGGCCGTAGGCGGCGGCGTCTCCGTAGCGCAGGTAGGTCGTGTAATCGTCGTAATTGCTTGTGAACCAGTCTTCGTCCGACTTCTTCGTCCCGGTCTGGCTGTAGATGTAGCCGATCATCTCCTCGCGGAAGGCCCCGTTGTGGAACCAGTCGTCGCCCTTCCACACGTCGACCATCGGGTTCATCGGCACCGATGCCTTCAGCGCGGGATGCGGGTTGACTAGGCTCATGAGCGTCGTGAAGCCGTCGTAGCTGGTGCCGAAGGTACCGACACGGCCGTTGCTCTCCGGCACGTTCTTCACCAGCCAGTCGATCGTGTCATAGGCGTCGGTCGAATGATCGACGTTGGTCGGGTTGAGCGGGCCCTTCAAAGGCCGGTTCATGACGTACTCGCCGCCCGACTTGTACTTGCCGCGGACGTCCTCGATCGCGACGATATAGCCGTTGCGCACAAGGTCGGCATTGAGCGGCGAGAGGATGCTTTCGGGATAGGGCCCGAAGCCGCCGCGCGACGTGCCCTTGTCCGCCGAATAGGGGGTGCGGTCGAGCATGATCGGGAACTTGCCGGCATGCTTCGGGATGATGAGCACCGCGTAGAGCTTCACCCCGTCGCGCATCGGGATGCTGACTTCGCGGCGGATGTACTGGAACTCGCCGCGCGGCGCGGTGAAGGTCTGCGGGATGTCGCCGCCCTTGGGGATCGGGGCGACCGGTTGGAAATGCGCGGGGATGTCGCCGCCCGGCTGCACGGCCGGCTCGACGCGGGCCTCGGCGGAAAGCGGCGCGGCGAGCAGACAAGCGGCGGTGAACAAGGCGAACTGGCGAAGACGCATACGAGTCCCTCTCTCGAAAGCGGCGTCTGGCACGCCGCGGGCAGCGGCTCAAGAAAGTTTCCTAAGCGCCTGTCGGGGCGGAATCGCCGAGTGCGATCAGTTGGAAAGGGTGTCGTAACTCACGAGCGCCTCTTGGTGAGGGCCGATAGTGATCCACGTCCATATCGAGCCGGCATTGCTCTCCGCATCGGGCGCAGGGACGATGCCGAACTCATGGATTCGGTACGGTGACGATAGGATCAATTCACCTAGCGTGCAGGGATATGTTTCACGCGGAGCGCAACGAAGCGTGCCGATGGCAGAACCGGTGGGGCCAGATCACAGAAGAACGCTGCCGAAGTGGTAGACCATGGTCCGGCCTTTACCCTGAGCGAACTTGTCGGCCGCGATGGTCCTAACGTTTGGGGGCGGCACGAAAAGGCTGTGTGGCAAGCCCGCGCCTGGCGCGGCAGGAGGAGCGGGGACGAAGGCGAGGTCCTTCATCGCAAAACGTGCCCCGTTGCTCAAGATAACGCCGTACGAAAAACTCTTGATGAAGCGTGTGCAGTCACCCGAGACGACCTCGCCGTTCCCAAACCTTTGGATTGCGAGCACTTCACCAGTCGGACGGATGAGCCGCATGCCTTCGCTGGCGGTAAGCGCACGCACGTGGAAAAGCTCGGGATGACGAGTGCAAATGTCCAATGTCGGTCGGGTCTTAGATACAGAGTTCGTGAGCCGGTCTGCTCCGAATGAGGCACTCTCGAATAAGCTGAGTAAGCAGGTCAGGATCACCGCTGCACAAACCAGGAACGTTGGAGTTTGAGCATTCTTCTGGAAATCGTCCATTGCTCATCTTCTATTGATTGTCACAGTCCAAATGACGTCGGTTTGCCAATCTCCTGTCGGCGTCTGTTTGCCGGTCGTCAGGGTAGGGTCATGGTGATCCAAGCTGAGTCCTAAAGCTTCCATGGTCGCAAGTGCCACAGTGTTCGCGAAGTTCTCATCCGCATAGTTCGTCGATCCCGGCGTGAAGTCAGTGTAGATCTTGTCTGGCGTACCAGCATACATGGTGCCTGAACTCTCGGTAAGGCGTACTCATTTCGTAAGCTGGTGCAGTGCCGCGATGCAACCAGTTGACCTCTTCCCGCTCACATGCTGACCATCGGTCCCGAGAGAAGAGGGGATCGGGCGATGCGTGGAATCAGTCGTCGTGAATTGGGCAAGGCGCTCGGCGCCGCCGGTGCCGCCGGCGCTTTTGCGAAAGCGGGGGTCGCCAACGCGCTCCAGCCCACGGACCTCAGCTTCCCCAAGGATTTCCGCTGGGGAACGGCGACCGCTTCCTATCAAATCGAAGGCGCGGTGAAGGAAGACGGTCGGGGACCCACCAACTGGGACGTCTTTTCCCATACGCCCGGCAAGACGTTCAACGGCGACACCGGTGATGTCGCCGACGACAGCTATCACCGCTTCGCCGAGGATACCCAGCTGCTGAAGAACCTCGGCGTCTCCAGCTACCGCATGTCGATCGCCTGGTCGCGCATCTTCCCCGAGGGGCGAGGGCAGCCGAACCCCAAGGGCGTCGACCATTACAAGCGGGTGATCGACAATTTGCTCGAGAACGGCATCGAGCCTTACGTCACCATGTTCCACTGGGACCTGCCGGCGGCGCTTCCGGGAGGCTGGCAGAACCGCGACACGGCGAAGGCCTATGCCGACTATGCCGGCTATATGGCGGGGCAGATCAGCGACCGCGTGAAGCACATCATGACGGTCAACGAGATCCGCTGCTACACCGATCTCGGCCACCAGGTCGGCGTTCACGCACCCGGCCTCAAGCTCGGTCCCGCCGAGGTGAACCGGGTGCGGCATCACGGGGTGCTCGCCCATGGCCTCGGCGTTCAGGCGATCCGCGCCCATGCCAAGCCGGGGACGCAGGTCGGGATCGCCGACAACACGACCTTCTACGTGCCAGTGATCGACACGCCCGAGCATATCGCGGCGGCGAAGAAGGCGACGCGCGAGATGAACGCGATGTTCCTGACCGCGATCATGGAAGGCAAGTACATCGACGAATATCTGCAGCAGGAAGGCGCCAACGCGCCCAAGGTTATGCCCGGGGACATGGCGGCGATCGGAAGCCCGCTCGATTTCGTGGCGCTCAATATCTACGCCCCGGAATGGGCGCGCGCCGACGATTCACTCAAAGGCTATGCGACCATCCCGCATATTCCCTCGTCGCCGCACATGGCGTCGCCGTGGCTGATCGTCGGACCCGAGGTTGCCTATTGGGGCGTTCGCCAGGTGAGCGAATTGTGGGGCCCTAAGGTCCTCTACATCTCGGAGAATGGCGCTTCGGCCGACGATCCGATGAACAACGGTCGCGTCGATGACCCCGACCGCGTCATGTACCTCAGGAACTACATCACGCAGTTCCATCGCGCCGTCGCCGAGGGCTATCCGCTCAAGGGCTATTTCCTGTGGAGCCTGATGGACAATTTCGAATGGGCCGACGGCTATTCGAAGCGGTTCGGGATCCACTACGTCGATTTCAAGACGCAGAAGCGGACGCCCAAGCTCAGCGCTGCCTGGTACAAGGAAGTCATCCGCCGCAACGCGGTCGTTTAAACGGCAAGCTCCTCGACGGCCCTATCGATGCGATGGGCCGAACCTTGGGGCGCTGCGTGCCGCCAGCGCGGCTCCGCGACGAACATGCGGTCGAGCATGTGCATCTGCATGATGAACATGATCGCCTTGTTCGCCGTGCCGCGAGCGCGCCTGAGGACTGGGAGCCGGCCCGACGCGAGAAGCCCGAGCGCCTGGTAGCCGCGGAAGGAGAACAGGCCCGCCTGCTCGAAGGCTTCCCGTGACAAATATCGCTCGCGCAATGCGGCAGTGAACTCGCGGTCCCTGCCGAACAAATCGACGTCGCCGCTGGTCCGCATGAAACCTTCCTTGCGGCGGAGACGGAGGTCGTCGGGAAGGATGCCGCGAGCGGCATCGCGGAGCACGGCTTTTTCCACGCCATCGCGGAATTTCAGGGCGGCAGGGATGTGCCTGGCGGCGTCGTAAAGCTCGTGATCGAGGAAGGGCAGGCGGGCTTCGAGCGAATGCGCCATTTCCTCGCGGTCGCCGAGGAAGCAGAGGATGTCATAGGGCATGTCCGCGATCCTCGCCTCCTGCAGGCGGTTGATCAGCGGCCTGTTTGCGGCGGGCTCGGGAGCGGGCGCGCACCGAGCCGCTTTGAGCCGAGCGCGATGCTTCTTCTCGACGAGCAGAAGCGAGAGCCTGGCGAGTGCTCTTCCGCCAGGCCCTGCGAGCCTGAACCGCTTGCGGCGCAGGGATGACGTGTCGGACGCGGAGGGCGCTCCACTGAGCGCCTTCTGGAAATAGCCGCGATAACCGAGGAAAACCTCGTCCGCGCCTTCGCCGGTGAGCACAACCGTCACGAACTTGCGCGCCTCTTCGGAGAGCAGGAACTTGCCGACCGGCGCAAGCGTGACGAACGGCAGCTCGGAGAACCACAGGCTTTCCTCGAGATGCTTCCAGAGCTCGGCCCGGCCGACCGCCAACTCGTGATGCTCGGTGCCGAGGAAATCGGCCGCGCGGCGGGCGAATGCCTGCTCGTCGCGTTGGCTGCCTGTAAAGGCAATTGAGAAGGAGTGCAGGGGCGTGCTTCGGTTGCGCTCCATCATCGCGCCGATGAAAGAGGAATCGACGCCCCCGCTGAGGTATAGACCAACCGGAACGTCGGCGCGAAGGCGGAGGCGCACGGCTTCTTCGAGCTCCCCAAGGACGATCGAAGCGGCCTGTTCTGCTTCGGGAGCAGCGTCTGAAGGCAGCTCGGCGATTTCCGGAGACCAGTAGCGGGTCATGCTGGAATCGAGCGTGTCGAGCTCGACCGTCATGAAGCAGCCGGGCGCCACATGTTCGATACCCTCGAACGGAAAGCGCCGAGCCTCGCCGTTGCGGAAGGGATCTAGGGCCGTCACATCGAGCTTTGGTTCGACCAAGCCGCTGGCGAAAATGGCTTTCATCTCGGAGGCGAACACAAAGCCTTTACCGGTCCGGGCGAAGTAGAGCGGCTTGATCCCGAAGCGGTCGCGCGCCGCGGTCAGTTGGCGGCGCGTCTTGTCGTAAAGCAGGAAGGCGAATTCGCCCCTCAAATGCTCGAAGCATTTGAGACCGTATTCCCGGTACAGATGAAGGATGATTTCGGAATCGCTCTTGGTGCGGAAGCGATGGCCCTTCGCCTCGAGGGAAGTCCGGATCCGCTCGAAGTCGTAGATTTCGCCATTGGCGCAAAGGATGAGATCGCCGTCCTCGCTCTCCATCGGCTGTGCGCCGGTCTCGAGATCGATGACCGCGAGCCTGGTGTGAGCGAAAGTGACCTGCGCGTCCGCGTCCTCGAAGAGGCCGCGCCCATCGGGCCCGCGGTGAGCGAGCGCCGCTAGGACGTCGTTGATGGCCGGCTGGTCCAGCTTGCGGCCGATTGCTCCAAAAATGCCGCACATGTTGAGTTCGCTCCGGAGCTATGCTCCCTCGGGTGCACGGGCCACCGTGACAAATACCTAACAGCTTGATTAAACCGAGCATAGCCAATGCTGCTTCTGCGGACACCGGCCGGCAGTCGGAACTTAGCCCGTTCAGCTGGATTGCAGCTTCTCACCCCTAGCGGAGCCGTAATGAACGACGCCAACGCATTTGACACCGCCACGCGTATCGCTGCCGGCGACGACAAGACGAATTACGACAATGTTGCGATCACGCTCCACTGGCTGACGGCGGTGCTGGTCGTCGTACAGTTCGCGCTAGCTGTGACGTGGGACGATTTTTCGCGGGACACGCGCGAGAATCTGCAGAGCGTGCACGTGTCGCTGGGAGTGCTCCTTACCGCGGTCGTGATCGCGCGGATCATCTGGCGCCTCATTCCAGGTCACCAGCGCTCAGCGATCGTCAGCGGCTGGGTCAAGCTCGCGTCGAAGGCCGTGCACTATTTGCTTTACGCGCTGCTGGTCGTGCAGGCGGGCCTCGGCTTCACCTGGCGCTGGGCGCAAGGGCATGAAGTCGGCTTCTTCGGCCTGTTCGGAATTCCCGGGCCCTATGGAGCGCTTGCGCGTCCGACGCGGCATCTGCTTTCCGAGTTCCACGAGAAGATCGGCTGGGCGATCGTCATTATTGCATTCGGCCACGCCCTGGCGGCGCTTTACCATCACTATCGGCTGCACGATCGCGTGCTCGGGCGCATGTTCCCGCCGGCGCGGAAGAGCGAGCGGCCCGCCTGAGCACGGGTCAGTGGCTCACCGCTGCAATTGACAGCCTGCGATCAGAAGTCGCTTTCGATTAGGAATTTCGCTCCGGCGTTGCCGGGGTAAGACCAGCGTACCTGCGCCTTCACATGGCCCATGCGCGGGATCGCGATCTGAAGCTTTTCGCCGACGCGAAATTCGTCGGTCGCTTCGATGCGGCAGCCCTCGTCGGAGAAGTTGGTGAGCTTCGCCAGCGCCTTCGTGCCGTCGGAGCGATGCACGGTCGCGTCGATCGAGACGGGATAGCGGTCTTTGCGGTGCAACCAACCCTGAACGCGCGTCATGACGCAACTCCCCACATGCGCGGCGAACATAGGACAGCAGCGTAAATAGATATTTAATGGTAGAAATTAGGTGGTTAGGCTCGCACGTCTGATCCAGGTTAAGACCTGGAAATCGACCTTAGGCGGCGATGTCGTAGGGCTGGATCTCACCCGACAAATAGAGGTTACGCGCCTTGGTCCGCGACAGCTTGCCCGAACTGGTGCGTGG
>JAICSX010000028.1 GCA_025936675.1 Sphingomonas sp. | reverse complement strand
TGGACGACGAATTTTCCGGCACCGTCATCGACAAGATGGCGATCCGCAAGGCCGAGATGACCGACATGCGCCCCTCGGGCGGCGGCAAGACACGCCTGACCTTCTCGGCGCCGTCGCGCGGCCTCATCGGCTACCACGGCGAGTTCCTGTCCGATACGCGCGGCACCGGGATCATGAACCGCATTTTCGAACGATACGGCCCCTACAAGGGACCGATCGCCGGGCGCCAGAACGGCGTCCTCATCTCGATGGAGCAGGGGCCGGCCGTGGCCTACGCGCTGAATGCGCTGGAGGAGCGCGGGGTTCTCTTCGTCTCACCGGGAGAGATGCTCTACGAAGGCATGGTCATCGGCGAGAACGCCAAGCCGCAGGACCTCGAGGTCAATCCCTTGAAGTCGAAGCAGCTCACCAACTTTCGCGCATCCGGCAAGGACGAGGGCATCCGCCTGACTCCGCCGAAGCGCATGAGCCTGGAGCAGGCGATCGCTTACATCCAGGACGACGAGCTGGTCGAGGTGACGCCGAAGGCGATCCGCATCCGCAAGCGCTACCTCGATCCGCACGAACGCAAGCGCGAAGCGCGCAAGCTCGAAGCCGCCTGACGGACGCGTAACGAAATCGCGCGAGCGGCGTTAGAGCCGCCGTGCGCCGTAAGCATCTCGTCCATCTGATTATCGGAGCCGCGATCGGGATCGCCGTGATCCTCCCGCTCGGCGCCTTCGCGTTCGTGAAATCCGGAATCTACAATGTCGGCGCGTCGCATCCGCATACCAAGTTCACGACCTGGCTGACCCACGAGACGATGATCCATTCGGTCCATCGGCGCGCAGGCAAAATCGCACCGCCGCAATGGACCAGCGCTGCGCAGCTTGTCGCCGGCTTCTGCACGTATGAGACGCACTGCGTTGCCTGCCATGGGGCGGCAGGCGTTGCTCGCCAGCAATGGGTCGGGGGGCTGGAGCCGCAACCGCCCTATCTGCTCGATGTTACCCAGCGCTTCACCGCGCCCCAGCTCTTCTGGATCGTCAAGAACGGCACCAAGATGACCGGAATGCCCGCGTGGCGCGATTCCCTGTCGGACCGCGAGATCTGGAACGTCGTCGCGTGGCTGGAGGCGAGCCGAAACCTCCAGCCGCAGACCTATGTTAGGTTGCGGCAGACAAGGAGCTGCCGTTCTCCGACTCTCAGCCAAGCTCCAGGACTAGCGACTCGTTCAACGGCACTTCCGACCAGCGGGCGCTAAGGTCATCGAGCCGCTCGCGAACGGCCTCGACGTCCTCGATTGAAACCGCGGCCGCTCCGTGCGCCTTCGCTTCGCAGGCGAGCGCGTAAGTTGAAAGCAGCTCTTCGGCAGAGACCCGCCCGCCCCACATCTCGGCCTGGAAGCACTCCACGAGCCGCTCGATCGCTTCTTCGGTCTCTCCACCGCGCAAGTTGAAGCCGGGCTCGTCCGCATCTTCCACGAGCGACAGGAAGCCGCGGTGAGCAAGCGTGCTCTCGACCGCGAAGTGGACCATGTCATGTGGGATGATGCCCTGCTTCGGACAGCGGATCATCGCCGTTGGGCGAGCTTCTCGCTCGATCGTCAGATCGTCGTACTTCGCATCGCGCTTAGTGAACGTCAGGCGCATCATCGGGGACCGGACAAAGCCATTGCGAGGACAGTCTTCCACTCGCCGGGGCTGACTGGCGCCACCGACAGGCGCGACTGGCGGATCAGCTCCATCTTGGCGAGCTTCGGCTCCGCCTTGATCTCGGCAAGCGTAACCGGGCGCTGCAGCGGTTTTACCGGCTCGACGCGGACGGACACCCACGCGCCATCCTTTGGGTCAGGCTGCGGTTCGCGCGCGATGCGCATGATGCCAACGACGGCCTTGTCCGACATCGAATGATAAAGAAACGCTTCGTCGCCCTTCTTCATCGCTCTCAGATGCAGCCGTGCGGCGTTGTTGCGAACGCCGTCCCACTCGGTGCCGCCATCGCGCACCAGATCGGCCCAGCTGTAGCTCTCGGGCTCGGATTTCATCAGCCAATAAGCCAATCGTCTGTCTCCCTTCGGGACGGCAATGGTTAGCGCGCCGACGAGGCGAGTTAAACCGGCGATAAGCCGAGCAAGAACGGCTGTGGATAACTCCAGAAAACTGAATGAACTGAAAGAGTTCCAGATTCCATCCCGCGAGTCGCACAACTCACCGAAGGTCGCTTGGACTCATGTTTGCGTTAACATATCTGGGTTGAAGCGATTGAGAGCGGTGAGCCCGAGACGAAACGCCGGGCTCGCAAGACGGGCGATGCCCCGCTGGATTTAGAAGAGCGCTTTTTAAGAGCGCCTCCAGCGGGAAATCGCCCGCCAGAGAAGGGCAAATACAGAAGTGGTAAGTCTTGTCGGCGGTCGCGCTGCGTCCGCGATCATGGGTCTTTTCATGCTTGCGATGGGCTCCAGCGCCGTCAACGCGCAGGCGCTGCCGATCAATTACAGCCTGAACTCGGCGACGAGCGCAGCGAGCGTGGACACGTCCGCGAAGCCGCTCGGCACCAGCGCCAACCCGGCCGCTGTTTATGCGCGTCCGGCAGTCGCTTCGACGACGGCAGTCACCACGCCCACCGGTGCGGTGATGCAGGTCCAGCCGGCGCAATCGGTGACCGTCCAGCTGACGCCGTCGATCGCGAAGGAGGCTGAGTGGCTCTTCAAGGGCGGCTGGCCGCTCCAGGCGCTCGTCCAGAAGTTTGAGACCAATGCCCCGCTCGACGAGGAAACCAATTGCCTCGCGACTGCCGTTTATTTCGAAGCGCGCGGCGAAAGCGTCGAGGGACAGCTTGCCGTCGCCAAGGTGGTGATGAACCGCGCCGCTTCGGGCCGGTATCCGACCGACTGGTGCGGTGTGGTCAAGCAGCCGGCGCAATTCTCGTTCGTTCGCAACGGCCAGTTTCCTTATGCGGACCCGAACTGTGATGCTTGGAAGAAGGCCGAGGCGATCGCCGAACTGGCGTCTGCCAATGTGGTCCCGAGCGTTGGTCCCGACGTGCTGTGGTATCACGCCGATTACGTCGCTCCTTCGTGGCGGCACAGCCTGCAGGAGGTCGAGCAGATCGGCGCGCACATTTTCTATCGGGCCTGATTCAAAGTTAATCAGGACGAACGAAAGGGCGTTCCAGGCACTTGCCTGGGGCGCTCTTTTCGCTTCGGCGCGGGGCGCCTGCGGCTTGCCGATAATCCTGTTCACGAGGGATTCGCAGCCGGACCGATCCGCGCGAAGCTGCCGATCTGGCCAAGTGACGGAATTTCCGGGGGGATTTTCCGCAACGCCGTGGGCTCGGGGAGGATCGCCGGTGCTGAATATCCTGATCGTCGAGGACGACAGTCAGCTCGCGGTTACGCTCAAATATCTGGTCGAAGACAATCCGCGGTACCGGGTGATCGCCATGGCCGAGGACGCCGAAGGCGCGATTGCGGCGGCGGAGGTGCATGAGCCCGACCTCGTCCTGCTCGATCTTCACCTTGCGCGAAGCACGACCGGGTTCTCCGTGGCGGTAAGGCTCAACGATCTCGGCGTTCCTTGCCTGTTCGTCAGCGGGAAGGCGCCGAGCTTCCCGATGCCGGACCTCGCGCTCGGCTGCCTGATGAAACCGTTCACCGCGGAGGACGTGCACCGCTCGCTTGCCGCGGCCGAGGACCTGCTTCGCGGACGAGAGACTCATCGGCCGAAGATGCCGGACAACCTGACGCTTTATGAAACGCCGCAACAGGTTGCCGCGGCCGAGCCTGGGTTCATTCCGTCGAAGCGGTCGCTGAGGACGCGCCTCGAACACTGGATCTCAAGCTACCATCACTAGACGGCGCTAGAGCCGCATCATCCCCCGCCGGGCCTCGCGCACGCCCATGGTCTCGGCTGTCAGCTTGGCGCCCGCGTCGAGCAAAGCCTGGCGGCGGCCCCTGATGTCGGCGTTCCGCTGCACGTCCTCGAGCGGAAGGAGGCTGGCGATGCAGGGATGGGCGAGGGTGCGTTCGACAAAGGCGGCGGTTCGCGGCCATCGGCACGCATCCACTGCGAATCCCGCATAACCGCCGTTGCGAAAGAAGCTGGCGATCGAGATGTCAGCGACGCCGATCTCGCCGAACAGGAAGCCGTCAGCCGGCAGCTCGCCCTCGAGATAGTCCAGCGCCGCCGGAATATCCTCGTTCAGCGCCTTGTCGATCCGCTGTTGGTCGCCAGGCTCACCCCAGACCGCGGGACGGACGACCCTCTGGTAGAACAGTGCCCAAATGAAGAGGTCGCCGAGCCGCGTATCGGCATATTCCTCGAACCAGCGTGCCCGCGCTCGCTGCTTCGGATCGGCCGGGAAGAGCGGCTGACCGGGATAGGCCTCGTCGAGATAGGCGCAGATCGCCGAGGAATCGCTCACGGAGAAATCGCCGTCGACGAGCACCGGAATGCGTCGGAGCGGGCTTAGACGCTCGAACTCGTCGTTGCCGAAGAAGGGTGTGATCGGGTCGACCTCATAGTGGAGGCCCTTAAGGTTCATGCAGGCGAGGACCTTGCGCACATAGGGGCTGACGTAGCTGCCGATGACGGTGAGCGGCCGGGCCATGGCGGTGCCAATGCAGCCGCAGCAGCCCATCTGCAAGTAGGGGCTAGACGCGCTGCATTTGTAGCGCTACATATGTAGCGTACCGATTCGAAAGGCCGTCCCATGATCCGTTCCACCCTCCCGCTGTTCGCGTTCGCACTCGTAGCCGCCGTCCCCGCGCTTGCGGTCGAAACTGTGCCGGTTGGCCCGTTCCGCTCGGTCGAGCTTCGCGGCGGCGGCAACGTCACCGTCGTTCCTGGCCCGACGGAGCGCGTGACGATCCTCGAAGGCTCCAGCCGGTTCACGCACATGTACATCGTCAATGACGGGCAGCTGAAGATCGACGCCTGCAACGAGCAGTGCCCGCGCAACTATCAACTCAGAATCGAGATCCAGTCGCCGCGTGTGCCTGCGCTAGCAATCTCCGGTGGCGGCACGATCATCACGTCGGGCGGCTTCCGCCCGCAGGACCATGTCGCGGTTGCCGTCCATGGCGGCGGCAAGATCGATGCCCGCTCGGTTGATGCCGAGGAAGTCGCTGCGGCCGTGAATGGCGGCGGCGAGCTGCTGGTTCGGCCGCGCGTGTCGCTTGCCGCGGCGGTCAACGGCGGCGGAAACATCCGCTATTGGGGCAATCCTTCAGTCAGCGAGGCGATCCGCGGCGGCGGCGCCGTCAGCCACGGCTACTGAAGGGGCACGACTTCCGCGCGCTCCCGGTTGAACCTCAGACCGACCGTCAGGAGCGCGCGGAAGGCATTGTAACCACCGGTGCCGGGATGGAAGGCGTGGAAGAACAGCTGCGGCTGTCCGTCCAGTCCCGGCGCGACGGACGCATGCCCTGGCGCGACCCATTCCTGGGTTGAACGAAGGAGCGGCTCCTCCTGCTTCACATAAGGTCCAAGCGGGTGATCGGCGACTGCAACGCCGATTCCATAGGCGGGTGTCGAGAAATCGTTGCCGGCATAGAACAGCCAGTAGCGCCCCTCCTGGTAAGTGACGAACGGCCCCTCGATCAGATGGCCTTCCCAATCCTTGTCGTTCGTCAGCACGATTGTGTCGTTACCAATCAAGGAGCGCCCGTCGGCGGCAATGACTTGTGAGCGGATCGGGGTCGTCATGGCTTCGACGATCGTCGTGGCCTTGAGCCCGACAGCGACGAGGACTTCTCGAACCCGGTTCCAATTGTCGAGCGCGGCCTCGATCAGCGGCTGGATGACGAAGAAGCGGGTCATCGGACGCTGCGTGTTCGCCCAGGGAACGATTGCTGCCGCGAAAGCCGCGGTGCGCCGGTCCTCCTCGCTTTCGAACAGCTCGCCGATCAGCTCGGGATGCATGCGCAGCAGCATCGCCAGCGGGCGCGGCCAGACGCCGTTCGTGTCATCCTTCCAGAACAGGTAGCGCTCACCCGTGGCGGGATCGATGAACAGGTGGGAATCGATAACGCCGCCGCTCATCTGCGGCTGAGCCGGGTCGAAACCGAGCCCGGTCGTGTCGATCGGCTTTCCCGTGACCAGCGGCGTCCCATTGTCGATCCACGGCCCGAGCGGCGACGACGATCGCGCGAGGCCGATCGCCAGCGCATTGCTGAGCTGCCTTGCCGTGTAGACCGTCCAATATTCGTCGCCGACTTTCGCCATTTCCGGCGCCCAGAAATCCGCGGTGTTGCGGCCGGTTGCCGCCCAGGCCGGCTCCTGACCCGCGGGGAAGATGAAGCCTTTCGGCTCCCATTGCTCGAGGTCCGCCGAATGGAGGATGGGGAAGGCATCCGGCGCGTCGTTCGAGGTCGCGACAAGCCACCACCCTTCATCGGTCTTGAGGACCGCAGGGTCGCCATAGCCGACAAGGATTTGCGGATGGACGTTTTCGGTCAGCAGTGGCCGCCACTCGAATGCCGCGCGACGCCGTTCCTTCGCGCGCGTGTAGGCGTGCGGCATGCGCATTCCGAAGTCCGCGGCGAGCTCGCGAAAGAAGACGGTGAAATCCTGCTGCGTCGCAGTGGGGACAACATAGGAGTGGGTGCGGTCGTTCTCGCCGACGTCAAAGCGGAACCCGTCGCCTTCGTGGCGAACATTGACTGTGAAATTCATGAAGGCGGCCAAATAGGAACCGGCGCCACTGCTGAGAACCCCTAGACGGGACTGACCGCCTGAATTTGGCGCAGGAATTCGGCCCGTTCGCGTTCGTTCGGAATGAGATTGGCGAGTCGCTGTTGAAGATCGTCCGCCGACACCGCTTCCGCGCTCTCCCGCCGGACGACAGCCGCGGCAATCGGCCCAAGATAGGGCGTGAGCATCGCGCCGAGCCGGTCGGCTTCTGCCTGCGGCACGGATGATTGCTGCGCCTTCGGTGGCGGTGCTGATGCTAATGCTGGATTTGGAGATTCTGCCGCCTTGCCGCCAAGCGTGACGAAGCGCTCGCGGTCGTTTGCGTTCGAGATATGCTCCCCGAGGAGCGCGTAAAGCTCGGACACCGATCCTGCGCGCGCAGCGGCCTTGTCGACGAGGATCGCGGCGATCGGGCCGAGAATGCCCGTCAGCCGTGCTTTTGCAGTCGTAATCTCGTCAGCATCTTCGAACCTTTTTTCGGGCGCTACACGCGCGCTCCGGGGCGCTTGGCCACTGAGCACTTGGGCACACTGCTCGAGCGCGCGCTCGTAATTGCCAATCGCGTCGATCACCTGCATTCGCGTGATCCTGAGTGGCAGCCTGCAGCGCTCGATCATCACCGGAAGAACTGATTTCTTGTGGTCGAGCGCGAAGCTGATCTCGTCCGCGACATTGTCGGACTCGACCGATCGCGGGGACAGGATCACGACGAGGCCGCGGCATTCGTGAACCGCGCGCTCGATCGCCCGGTCCCAATGCTCGCTTGGTCGGATGTCGATCTGGTCGACCCACATCGGAATGCCGCGCTCGCGGAGGTCGGTCGCAAAGCGCATCGCGACCGTTTCGTCGGCGCGCGAGTAGCTCAGGAAATAGCTTTGCGAGAGGGCACCGGGATCACTCACTCGCCGAGCATCCTGAACGCCTGGGCGAGGCTCCGGTGCATGCGGTTGAAGGACGCTGCGAGACGCCCGATCTGGTCGCGGCCCTTATACTCGTACTCGGGCGTGTCGATCTTGCCCATGCTCACCGCCTCCGCATTTCTGGCGATCTTCTCCATCGGCCTGATCACGACGAAGTGGAGGAGGATGTTGATCGACACGAACAGCAGGACGAGGAAGCCGAGGAACGGCACCAGGAAAAGGCGCCTGATATGTTCTGCCCGCACTTCCGAGGCGGACATCGGGACGGAGACGATCTGCGCCCCAATGATCTCGCCGGGCTTCCAGCCAAAGCCGTTCTCCGGCCCATAAAGCGCGACCATCGACGCGGGCGCCGACGCCGCCGTGCTATGGCATTCCATGCACGCCGGCTTGTTGGCCAGTGGGCGCGCGAGCTCGAGCATCGGCCCGGTCGCGGTCGATCGGACGAACGAATCTTCCTCCTTGCCGGGATGACCACGGAAATCGTTGATGATGTCGGCTTCCCAGTCCGTCGCGCGGTCTTGCGGATTGGTCGGATTGAGCGCTGCCTCGCGGTACATGTAATCTGGGAACTTCTCGTGGATCACGTCGAAGTTGCGCTTCGCGGCGTAAGCCGAGACTGATTGCGGGTAGAAGTGCTGACCGATTTGAGACTTCAGGATCGGCGCAATCTGCTCGGACGTGTATTTGCGCGCCCCGGCGGCGCTTTCCATCATGATCCGCGAGCCTTGCAGCACTTCCTCGCGAGCGACTGCATTGACCAGCGGCTCGGCTGCCAGGGCGAACAGACCTGCGCCGATGATGGCGACTGCCAGCATCAGCAGGTTGAATTTTGCGCGAAGTCCCACCCCCTCAAGCCTCCTGCGAGTTGCGCCTGACTACGCGTCGCGAACCGTCTCCAGGATCACTGCCGTGCTCTGTTGATTAACGCGCAAGATCATGCGGCTGAACGCCACCGACTTCAATGGCTCAGCGCGCGACGGAGACGCGGTAGATCATCCGGTGGTGATAGGGTTTGCCCGGGTCCACGCGCGCCGACCCGAAAGCGGGCTGGTTGGGCGTGTCGGGGAAGACCTGCGGCTCGAGCGCGATGCCATCGCCCATGCGGTACACGTGGCGCTTCTTCCCGACCAAAGTCCCGTCGAGGAAGTTGCCGGTATAGACCTGAATCCCGGGCTCGGTCGTGAGCACTTCGAGCACCCGGCCCGACGCCGGATCTTCGAGGCGCGCGGCAAGCTTGGGCTCCGCTGTCTTTCCGGCGTCGAGCACGTAATTGTGGTCGATGCCGTGGCCGATGACGATCTGCGGATCGCGTCCGTCGCGGACGACCTCATCGAGAATTCGACCGCTGGTGAGGTCGAACGGCGTTCCGGCGACTTGCTTCACCTCGCCGGTCGGGATGAGCGCTTCGCTGACCGGCGTAAAGCGGTGCGCGGCGACCATCAGCCGGTTGGTCAATGCTCCTCCTGGCGATCCCTCGCCGGCCATGTTGAACAAGGCGTGGTTGGTGAGGTTGACGATCGTGGGCGCGTCGGTGCTCGCCTCGAAATCGATCGTGAGCGAGCCATGGTCGTCGAGCGTGTAAGTCGTCGTGACCGTCAGCGTTCCCGGATAGCCTTGGTCGCCCGCGGGGCTAACGAGCCGGAGCGCGACCTTGGCGAGCCCTCCAGCGTCGCCGACGTCGACGATCTGCCAGACATGCTTGTCGAACCCGACGGTGCCGCCGTGGAGCGAGTTGGTCTTGTCGTTGAGCGGAAGCTGGTAGGTCTTGCCGTCGAGCGCGAAGCGGCCGCCCGCGATGCGGTTGGCATACCGGCCGATCGTCTGTCCCCAATAGTTCGGGTGTGTGACGTAGCTTGCCGCGTCGTCATAGCCGAGCGTGACGTCCGCGATGTGGCCCGAGCGATCCGGAGCGTTCAGCGCCTGGAGCGTGGCGCCGAGAGTCATGATGCGCGCGCTGACGCCATTCGCCCCAGTCAGCACAACCGACTCGATCGGCGTGCCATCCGGAAGCTTGCCGAACGGTTCGCGCTTCGCCGTGGCGGCACCTGCGGATCCTGCGATTGCGCCTGCACTAACAACTGCGACCATCATCAATCTCCAACGCATCTTCGCCCCCCTCTAAAGCACTTTTACGCACGGCTGCCGCTCATTGGACTGTGCCAGCCGATTGCGAAGCGGAAGCGTGAACGGCCTCGCCTCGATCTCGAATTCGTCCCCAGGCTCCGTCCGGAAATCGTCGCTGAACGAAAGCGTGGCGGTGCCGAGGAAATGCACGTGAACGTCGCCCGGGCGCCGGAACTGCGGATATTTGAACTGGTGCCACTCGAGATTGGCGATGCTGTGGCTCATGTTCGCTTCGCCGGAAAGAAACGGCTTCTCCCACGCGACCGATCCATTGCGCCAGATGCGGCTGATGCCCTCGACATGATCGGGCGGCGGGCCTGCGAGCAGCTCGGGGCCGAGTGCCGCCTGACGAAGCTTCGAATGCGCCAACCACAGATAATTGTGCCGCTCGCAGACATGGTCGCTGAACTCGTTGGCGAGGCAGAAGCCGAGGCGGCATGGCGTTCCGTCGGGGCCGATTAGGTATATGGCTGCGAGCTCGGGCTCCTCACCGCCGTCCTGCGCAAAATCGGGCATGGTTAGCGGCTGGCCCGGTCCCAGGAGCTGCGAGCCGTCGCCCTTGTAGAACCATTCGGGCTGACACCCAGTCTCGCCCTCGGCCGGCTTCCCTCCTTCGATCCCCTCGAGGAAGATTCGCATCGAATCGGTTTGCTTCACGGCCGCCGCCATGCGGTGCATGCGATCGCGGGCGTCGGCGGAGCCGAGGTGCGTGAGCCCCGTTCCCGACATCATCAAGTGCGCGGGATCGTCATGGTCGATCGGCGCCAGGAGCCTTCCAGCGGCAAGCTCGGCGATGGGGTCGATCTCGTCGCCGAGCCCGAGCTGCGAAATCGTCTCGGCGAGCGTCGCTTCCGCTTCGATCGCCTTCATCGCAAGCTCGCGCGTCGATGAAACGCCGTCCACAAGCCGGGCCGATTGGCCGTCGGCGGCGACCACAGACCGCGTGCCGTCCTCGGCGCGGTGCTGGAGCAGACGAAGCAGGTTCATCACTGTGATTGGCTTGCGCCGGCCTCCGGAGTCTGACTAGATGTTTGCGCTAACATTTGGGGGCTTGCAATGCAGGGAAGCGCCGATCGAACCGTATCAGGAGCGCCCCGCTACGGCCCCGCGCTCGCGCTGCTCACGACCCTGTTCTTCATGTGGGGCTTCATCAGCGTCATCAACGGGACCCTGCTTCCACACCTGCGCAGCGTCTTCGAGCTCAGTTATTTCCAGACAGGGCTGATCGAGTCCGTCTGGTTCATCGGCTATCTGCTCGCTTCATTGCCATCGGCGTGGCTGATCGAGCGCATCGGATATCAGCGGGCGCTGACCACGGGGCTGGTGGTCATGACCGCCGGCTCGCTCGGCATGATCCTTGCCGCTTACCTGATTTCCTACCCCGTGACCGTAGCGTCCTTGTTCACGGTCTCGTGTGGGATCGCCCTGCTCCAAGTCGCCGCTAATCCTTATGTCGCCGTTATCGGGCCGCCGGAAAGCTCCGAATCTCGGCTGACGCTGGTGCAGGCCTTCAACACCACGGGCGACGTGCTTGCGATCATCTTCGGTAAGTACCTGATTCTCGCGCGCACGACCGCAGGCACCGTGGCGCAGGGGACGCAGCTCACCAACGCGCAACGGATGGCCGACGCTCAGGCCACCAAATTGCCATATCTGATAGTCGCCATCGTTCTGGCTATACTGGCGTTCCTCATTGCGCGCGCCAAGCTACCCGAGCTGGGAGCATCGACACGACGCATCGCCGCTGAGCAGCGCAAGCACCTGTCGCTCTGGAACCACCGCAACCTGATCCTCGGCTGCGTCGGCATCGCGCTCTGCGTCCTCGCTGAAATCTGCGTCGGCAGTTATTTCATCAACTTCGTCTCCCAGCCCAGCGTTGCCAACATCCCCCAGGACCAGGCGGCCACCTATCTCACGCTATTTTGGGGTGGGATGATGATCGGACGTTTCGCCGCTGCCGGCTTGATGCGCCGCATCGCGCCCGAACGAGTGCTCGCGCTGTTCGCGACCATCGCCGTCGCGGGTTCGCTGGTTGCGGTATTCGTCACCGGTCCGGCCGCGATGTATGGCCTCATCATCGTCGGCCTCGGCATCTCACTCATGTTCCCGACAATCTTCGCCCTGGCGATCCGTGGCCTCGGACCGCTCACCGAGGAGGGCTCAGGCCTGCTGATCATGTCGATTGCCGGCGGCGCGTTCGCATCCTTGCAGGGCAAGATCGGCGATCTGTACGGGCTGCATTGGGGTTTTCTGGTGCCTGCGGGATGTGCGCTATACGTGCTCTTCTATGCGCTCTGGGGTGCGCGTCCGACCGAGGCGCTCCCGGCCGAAACGCTGAGGGTGGATCATGCAGCTTGATTGGATGCCCCGCGTGGATTCGAACCACGATTGACGGAGTCAGAGTCCGTAGTCTTACCATTAGACGACGGGGCAGCTTGGGAGCGCGCGAGATAGAAAGCGCTCGGTGAGGTGTCAACGCCGCCTCCTAGGTGCTCCGGCCTTGCCCAAAGGGGCCAAATTTCATTAAAATGGAGCCAAGTCAGCCGTCCTATCTCGGGCGGTGCAGGACAGAAACGGGCGTTACAATGGCGCAGGGTGTCGCCAGTGCGCCGGTCCCGCGGCAAGGTTATCAGCCGCAGGACGGGCCGTCGAACCAGGGCTCGCCGAATCGGCGCGGGCCACAGCGCCGGACCTATGGCGCGATCGATCTTGGCACCAATAATTGCCGCTTGCTGATCGCTCGCCCGAGCGAGGGCGGCTTCACCGTCATTGACGCATTCTCGCGCATCGTCCGTCTCGGCGAAGGCCTGTCGCGGACTGGCGAGCTCGCACAGGACGCGATGGACCGCGCCGTTGGCGCGCTCGGCGTGTGCGCGGAGAAGCTCCGGCGCCGAAACGTCTCTTTGTCGAGGTCGGTCGCGACCGAAGCGTGCCGGCGCGCCAAGAACGGCCGCCAGTTCGCCGACCGCGTACGCGATGAGACCGGAATCGTCCTCGACATCATCGAGCCTGCCGAGGAGGCGCGTCTTGCCGTTCTCGGCTGTCACAAATTGCTCGAGCCGGGCGACGGCCCGGCGCTGATTTTCGACATCGGCGGCGGCTCGACCGAGCTGGTGCTGATCGACCAGGAGGAGGGCACGCCGCGGATACGTGCCTGGTGGAGCGCGCCGTGGGGCGTCGTTTCGCTCACCGAAAGCGAGGGCAAGGAGGCGCTCGAAGGGCCCGAGCGGATCAAGGCTTACGAGCGGATGCGCGAGCGCGCCCGCCGCGCCTTCGCCAATTTCGCAACCATGCTGCCCGAGAACCGAGATGGCATAAGGCTGCTCGGCACCAGCGGGACGGTGACCACGCTCGCCAGCGTCCACCTCGCGCTGCCGTCCTACGACCGGCGCGCGGTCGACGGTCTGCATGTCCCGACCGAAGCGATGCAGAAGATCAGCGCGATGATCGCCGGCATGGATTATGACGAGCGCTCGGCGCTTCCCTGCATTGGAAATGAGCGCGCGGACCTCGTTGTCGCGGGCTGCGCCATCCTCGAGGCGATCATGGAAATCTGGCCGGCGCCGAACCTCGGCGTCGCCGACCGCGGCATTCGCGAAGGAATCCTCCGCGCCTTGATGGCGCGCGACGGCTGGCAATTGTGAAGCGGGTCAAGACCGCAAAAGGCCGGAAAGTCTCGTCGACGCGGTGGCTCGAACGGCAGCTCAACGATCCCTACGTCAAGCGCGCCAAGGCCGAGAATTACCGCAGCCGCGCCGCGTACAAGCTGCTCGAGCTCGACGAGCGGTTCGGATTACTGAGGGGCGTGAAGTCCGTCGTCGACCTAGGGATCGCGCCCGGCGGCTGGAGCCAGGTTGTGCGCCGGAAAGCGCCGAAGGCGAGCCTCGTCGGCATCGACCTGCTCCCGACCGATCCGATTGAAGGCGCGACGATCCTCGAGATGGATTTCATGGACGATAGTGCGCCCGACAAGCTCCGCGACGCGCTCGGCGGACCCGCGGATCTGGTCCTCTCGGACATGGCCGCGAACACCGTCGGTCACCAGCAAACCGACCATCTACGGACCATGGCGCTCGTCGAGGCGGGGCTCGAATTCGCGCGCGAGGTGCTTCGGCCGGGGGGCGCCTATGTCGCAAAGGTGCTCGCCGGCGGCGCGGACAACCAGCTCGTCGCCGAATTGAAGCGCAGCTTTTCGACCGTGAAGCACGCCAAGCCGCCGGCCAGCCGCAAGGATTCGAGCGAATGGTATGTCGTCGCGCAGGGCTTCAAGGGAGCAGGCGAACCGGCTAGCTAATCAGCTCTACGAGTGGGGGAGGGTTCGCTGGCCGACAAGGATCGCAAGTCTTTCCTGGCGCGCCTCGGGCCCGGGCTGATCACCGGCGCAGCCGATGACGACCCCAGCGGAATTGCAACATACTCGCAGGCCGGCGCGCAGTTCGGCGCCAACATGCTCTGGACGCTGTTCTTCACCTATCCGCTGATGGTTGCGGTCCAGGTGATCAGCGCGAGGATCGGGCGGGTCACAGGCAAGGGCCTAGCTGCGAACTTGCTCGACGTCATGCCGCAGTCTGCGGTCGTGTTCCTCGCGCTGCTGCTGTTCATTGCAAACACGATCAACATCGGCGCCGACATTGCCGCGATGGGCGCCGCGGCTCAGCTGCTAGCGGGTGGCGGCGCAATCGCTTTCACCATTGCCGCAGCGGCAATTTCGCTGCTGCTGCAAGTCTTCGTGCCGTACCACCGGTACGTTCACTATCTGAAATGGCTGACCCTCGTGCTGTTCGCCTATGTTGGCGTCGTCTTTGCCGTGAGCATCGACTGGCTCGCAATCGCGCAGCGCATCTTCATGCCCAAGTTTGAGCTTTCCGCTCGCTGGATCACCGTTGTCGTGGCCGTCTTCGGGACGACCATTAGTCCTTACCTGTTCTTCTGGCAGACCTCCGAAGAGGTCGAGGACATGGAGCTGAAGCACGAGCGAGACCTGAAGCACGCAGGGCGTCAAACGGCCAAGCGCGAGCTAAGGCGAATGGCTACGGATACGTTCACGGGGATGGCGATTTCGAATTTGATCGCGTTCTTCATCATGCTGACCACCGCCGTGACCCTCAATGGAGCGGGCACCACCGATATCCAGACGTCCGCACAGGCTGCAGAAGCGCTGCGCCCGATTGCTGGCCAGTTCGCATTCCTGCTGTTCAGCTTGGGAATCATCGGAACCGGGTTTCTGGCCGTTCCCGTACTTGCCGGATCTTCGGGCTACGCCGTCGCCGAGGCGTTTGGATTGCCAAAGGGACTTGAGAAGAAGCCGGGCGAAGCACGGACTTTCTACGGCGTGATCGTTGCAGCGATGGTTATCGCGGTCGGCTCGATCTTTCTGCCGGTGGACCCGATCAAAATGCTGTTCTGGAGCGCCGTGATCAATGGGACTGTATCGGTGCCGATCCTGGGAGCAATGATGCTCCTGGCCCGGAATCGCCACCAAATGGGCGCCTATGTCGCCAATCCCTGGCAACGGGTTTTTGGTTGGGGGGCGACAGGCGTGATGGCGGCCGCAGTGGTGGGAATGTTTGCGCTCGGCGGCTGACGCTCAGCCTTTCGCGCGCGCCTTGTCGATCGCGTCCTTGAGCTTGTCATAGCCCACGGCGCCGTTCATGACCCGATCGCCGATGATGAAGAGTGGCGTCCCGGTCGCTCCGAGCTCTTCCGCGAGCTTCAGGTTGCGGTTGAGCTCGGCTTCGATCTCGGCGTCCTGCGCCGGTGCGGGAGCAATGCCCGCCGCGGCAGCAGCTTTGGCATTGCTGTCTGGGGCGGGCCGTCCGGTCGCCCACAAGGTGTCGTGGAACTGCGCGAAGCGGCCGAGCTTCGACGCTTCGAGCGAGAGCCGCGCCGCCGTCACGCTGTCGGGTCCAAGGATCGGCAGCTCGCGGTAGACGACGCGGAGACCCTTGTCCTCCTGGAGGAGCTTGTCGACCGCGGGGTTGCTCGCCTTGCAATAGGGGCAGGCGTAGTCGAAAAATTCGACCAGTGTGACGTCGGGCTTCGCTGCCCCCTTCCACGAGCTAGCGAACGGCGTTTCGATCGCTGCGCGGTTGGCCTCCAGCACAGGCGCATATTGCGCCTGAAGCAGGGCATCCCGGGCGTCGATGAGAACAGTCGGATCCGCGATAAGGCCTTGCCGGACGATCCTGCTGCTGAGCACGCCCGGCGCCGCGAAGAACAGCAATGCAGCGGTGAGCAGCGAACCAATGACGCCTCCGACCACCGCTGGCCCAACGACGCTTTGGCGCGTGGGCGCCGGCTTGTTTTCATCCACTCTTATTGGTCTTTCGGATCTCGGTATTTCTTGTCTTTCTTGGCGAGCTCCGCCTTCGACACCATGGCGATGTCCTGCGCGCGAAGATAGTCAGGGCTGCCGACTGGTATGCCCTTCATTGCCATGTTTGCGCTCGCCAGTGCCATCTTGGGGTTGCCTTCGAGATTGTTTCGCTCCGCAGTCGCAAGCGCGGCGCGCGCATCGTCGCCCTCGCGGTCATAGATGATCCCAAGCTGGTACCAGGCGAATGGGTCCTCATTGTCCTTGTTGACCGCGACTTTGAGGATTTGCTTCGCCTCGGTGAAATTCTTCGGATCCTCGGTTGCCACCAAAGCATGGCCGAGCATGGCCGCGATCATCGGCGCGTCGTTGGAGCGCTGGACGGCCTCGCGGAGCGGCGCGATGGCTTCCTGCGGCTTGCCGCCTTCGAGCAGGATCTGGCCCTTCAATTCGAGGAAGAAAGGGTCGTGCGGATCCTTAGCAAGCAAAGCGTCGGCTTCGGACTCCGCTTTCTGCGGATAGCCCCCGAGATGGTAAGCATAGGCCCGGGCGTAATGGGCGGGGATGCTTTGGTCGCTTTCCGGATACTTCTGAACTGCCTGCTTTGGATCGATGTAGCCCAGCAGCTTGGCCTTCACGCGCTCGAACCGGGCCTCAAGCGCGGGGTCGATCGGCTTGTCGTAGGCTGGATCAGTCCTGAGCTTCTGACCAAGCGCCTCTATGCGCTCTGACGAGAGCGGGTGATCGCGATCGAAGCTGTCCTTGGCGTAGACGCCGTAGCGATATTCCTCGTTCTGAAGCTTGCCGAAGAACTGCAGCATGCCCTTGCCACTGATCCCCGCCTTCGACAGGAAGCGCGCGCCGGACGCGTCGGCGGTCGCCTCCTGGGCACGAGTGAAGGCGAGGAATTCGCCGAGGGCGGCGCGCTGGCCCGCCTCGAAAATGCCCATTCCTGCATCGCCGGCGCCGGCCGCGGCCGCAGCGACGCCCAGGAGCAGTGACAGGATGGTGATTGCGGTCGCCTGCTTCACTCCCTGACCACTCCGGATCGCATCGCCGGCGACAACGTGACCAAGCTCGTGGGCGACCACGCCCTGAAGCTGATTCACATTGTCGCATGCCTCAAGGAGGCCGGACTGAACGTAGACGGTCTGCCCGGTCGCGACGAAGGCGTTGATCTCGGGATCGTTGAGCAGCGCCACCTTGACGTTGTTCGGGTCGAGCCCAGCGGCAACGACCAGCGGCGTCGCCATCTGCTTGAACATCAGCTCGGTCTCGGTGTCGCGCAGCTCTGATGGGCCCGAATCCTGCTGGGCGAACGCCGGTTGGACCGTTGCCATGCCGAGCATGAGCGCCAGCATGAACAGGCGCGCAAAGCGGGCGAGCGGCGAGTTCATCACCCGCGCTCTACCATTTTTCCCGCTGAACCAAGGATTAAATCCGGGCGCGAGCGCCTAGCCGAAGGTCCGCTGCCACCAGCCGCTACGCCGCGGCCCGTCGCCATTTTCATCGGCAGTGTCGTTGTTGGCAGCAGGCGGCGGTGTTGGCTCCGAAGCGGGTTCAGCCGCAGCCCTGGCCTTCTTGGAGCGGCCCTTTCGGGCCGGCATTTCCTGCGGAGCAGCCTGTTCTTCAGTCTCCGCCGGCGGAGCTTCGGCCGGTGCGGGTTCGGCTACGGCCACCTCAGCTTCAGCGGCGGCTTTCTTGCGGCGGCCACGCCTGGGAGCAACGGGTTGGGACTCCTCGGCAGGCGCCGTCTCGGCGATCGGCGGCTCTTCGTCGATTGGCCGCTCGATCATCGGCGAGCTGTCGGCTGCCAACGGCTCGGCCGAAGCCTCCTCCGGCTCTGCAGCAGCACCTCCGCGCCCACGTCGGCGTCTGCGGCGCTTTCCACCCTCGCGAGGTTCCTCAGCAGCGGCTTCGGCGGGAGCAGCCTCTTGTGTTTCTTCTGCGCGCTCGGGCTGCTCCTCCAAAGCTTCGGAAGCTACGGATTCGCCGTCTTCGACCGGTTCACCGCCTTCGCGTCGCCCACGTCCACGCCCACCACGGCGGCGTCGGCGCCGACGCCTGCCCTGGCGCTCACCTTCGGCCTGGCCTTCGTGCCGTTCGCTCTCTTCCTCTTCCTCGTCCTCTTCGGCATCGAGCTCGGCGGTGTCCGTCTCGTCGTCTTCCTCGATCGCAGCAGCCGCGGGCCTCGGTGCAGCCACTGGCCGCGGGCCGGAGCTTTCGACCGTCATCCGGGCGCCTTCGAAGCTCTCGTCGATGATGATCTCGATGAACACGCCATAGCGATGCTCGATGTCGGCGAGCTCGCTGCGCTTCTTGTTGAGGACGTAGATCGCCGCTTCCCTTCCGGCGCGGAGGCAAACGCGCTCGCCGCGTCCGCGCGCTGCCTCGTCCTCGAGGATTCGCAGCGCCGAAAGGCCCGCCGACGCGGCAGTCCGCATCAGGCCTGTGCCGTCGCAATGCGGGCATGGCTTGGTGGATGCCTCGAGCACGCCCGTGCGCAGCCGCTGGCGGCTCATTTCCATCAGGCCAAAGCTCGAGATTCGGCCGACCTGGATGCGGGCGCGGTCGTTCTTCAGCGCCTCTTTCATCGCCTTCTCGACTTTGCGGACATGGCTGTTCTGTTCCATGTCGATGAAGTCGATGACGATGAGGCCCGCCATGTCGCGAAGCCTCAGCTGCCGCGCGATTTCCTGCGCGGCTTCGAGGTTCGTATTGTAGGCGGTCTGCTCGATATTGTGCTCGCGGGTCGACCGGCCCGAGTTGATGTCGATCGAGACCAGCGCCTCGGTCGGGTTGATCACCAAATAGCCGCCCGACTTCAGCTGCACGATCGGCTGGTACATGGCGGAGAGCTGGTCCTCGACGCCGTGGCGCTGGAACAACGGCGTCGTTTCGCTGTGCAGCTTCACGCGCTTCACGTGACTCGGCATCAGCAGCTTCATGAAGCCGCGCGCCTGCTTGTAGCCCTCGTCGCCCTCGACGATCACCTCGTCGATGTCGCGGTGATAGAGGTCGCGGATCGCGCGCTTGATGAGGTCGCTGTCGCGGTAGATCAGCGCCGGCGCAGTGCTTGACAGCGTCCGTTCGCGAATCTCGTCCCACAGCCGCGCGAGATAATCGAAGTCGCGCTTGATCTCGGTCTTGGTCCGCGACAGCCCCGCCGTGCGGACGATGAGGCCCATCGTCTTCGGCAGGTTGAGGTCGCTCATGATCGACTTCAGCCGCTTGCGATCGGCACCGTTCGAAATCTTCCGCGAGATGCCGCCGCCGTGGCTGGTATTCGGCATCAGCACGCAATACCGGCCGGCGAGGCTGAGATAGGTGGTCAGGGCCGCGCCCTTGTTGCCGCGCTCTTCCTTGACGACCTGGACCAGGAGGACCTGGCGGCGCTGGATGACGTCCTGGATCTTGTAGCGGCGGCGCAGGTTCTGGCGCTTCCTGCGCAGTTCGTCGGCGGCGGATTCGTCGACCGGCGAGCGGTTGGAGCCGGTTCCGGTCTCTGCCGGATGGTCGCCTTCATCGCCCTCGTCATTGCCATTGTCCGACGCTTCGGCTGCCTCGTCGTCGCTCTCAGGCAGTTCGTCTGACTCAACGGACTCATCCGCTTCGTCCGCATCGAGCTCGGCAGCGCGAAGGCGCTCTTCCTCGGCCGCATGTTCGGCTTCCTCGCGAAGCAGCGCATCGCGGTCCGCCTTCGGGATCTGGTAATAATCTGGGTGGATTTCGCTGAATGCCAGGAAGCCGTGGCGGTTTCCGCCATAATCGACGAATGCCGCCTGGAGCGACGGTTCTACCCTGGTAACTTTGGCGAGATAGATATTGCCTTTGAGCTGTTTGTGCTCGGCGGATTCGAAGTCAAACTCCTCGATCCGGTTTCCTTTGACGACCGCAACCCGGGTCTCTTCCGGGTGGCGCGCATCGATCAGCATGCGCATGGACATTGAAATTTCTCCGGGCGCGCCGTGGCAGCGATACTCCGCTGCCGCGCGCAATTCTGATGGCCCTCGCTTTGGCAAGAGCAGGATGAATGGAAAGCGCCTCTGCTCGATGGACCATCCCGCATGCTTGGGCGGGGAACGCGCCGGCCGCACCACATAGGAGCGGACGATGGGCGTTCTGTGGCGTCATTCGAGCGTCAACCTCGTGAAGCCGCCGGCCATCGCACGGGCTGCGGCTAGGAATTCTCCGGCGGGTGCCGAAGACTGACTTTGCGGTTAGCATCACCGCTTTGGCGCCGCAACAGCCCAGCAGAGTAGTTGTCACTGCTTGCGTCTCAATTTCGCATTAACCATCAGCGCGTGATACATAGCGATTGCTGTTCAATGACTTGGGCGAGGATGCGTAGCAGTTTCGGAGGAAAGGGCGCGATTGCCGGTGCTGCGGTGACTTTGGTCGCCGCTGCAGCAATCGTCTTCGCCTTCGCCGGACGGGGTAGCAACGCCGCCGCGCAGTCCAGCCTCACCGTCAACCTGCCGCCGGCAGCGAACGACCGCATCTATGCATCGCCGATAGCGAAGGGCCGGCCGATCGTAGTCATTGATGCCGGCCATGGCGGCCGCGACCCGGGTGCGACCAGCGTCTCCGGCCAGGTGCACGAGAAGGACTTGACCCTGATCCTCGCTCAGGCGCTTCGCGACGAGCTGGTGAAGCGCGCGCGAGTCCGCGTCGCCATGACTCGCGACGACGATCGCTATTTGACACTCGACGACCGCGCGGCCGTCGCCCGGCGACTCGATGCGGGGATGTTCGTCTCGATCCACATCGACAGCGCAGCCAATCCGCTGGCGCGGGGCGCGAGCGTCTATTCGCTGTCGGATGTCGCCTCCGACGCCGAGGCCGCAAAACTGGCCGCAAGGGAAAATGGCGGCGCCGACAATGCCAACGCGGGCGGCACCGTCGACGCCGTACTCGCCGATCTTGCGATGCGTGATCAGATGAGCGCGTCCGCGAACCTCGCGGCGCGGCTCGTCAACAAGGCTGCGGGCAGGGTCGAGCTACGGCCGAACCCGCACCGCTTCGCCGCCTTCCACGTCCTCCGCCGTGCCGATGCGCCGGCGGTCCTGTTCGAAGCCGGCTATCTCAGCAATGCCGATGACGAGCTTCTCCTGCGCAATCCCGACACCCGCGCGAAGATGGTTCTCGCGCTAGCGCAGGCAATCGAAGCCGAAGTTGCTGCCCGTTCGCGGCATTAACCGGCTTTCCGCGCCTTCCCCGACAGGCTAGACGCTTCAATCGCATGAAGTTTGAGCGCCTGAACGTTCCCCAATGGCCGCTGCCGGATATGGTCGCCTTCAACGGGCGGGTCCATTCGGTCATTGATCCCTGGTGGGCGCGCCGGTGGGTGCGCTGGACCACGTGGGCGGCTGCCGCTCTGTTCGCCCTCGTGGCGGCGATGTGGATCTATTTCGGCGCAGGCTTGCCCTCGGCGCAGACGCTGCTTGCCTATCAGCCACCACTACCGACCAACATCCGCGGCTATGACGGCGACCCCGTCCAGACCTTCGCTCGCGAACGGCGGGTGGACTTGTCCTACGACGAAATCCCGCCGCTGGTCGTCCATGCCTTCATCTCGGCGGAGGACAAGGACTTCTTCCACCATCACGGCATTGATTACACCGGCTTCGTCAAGGCGGTCTTCAATTATACGGCGCACATCGGGCGCGGAGGGCGCGTCGCGGGCGGTTCGACGATTACCCAACAGGTTGCGAAATATCTGCTTCGCGACAGCAGCTACAATGTCGGTCGAAAGGCGCGTGAGGCGATCCTCGCATTCCGCCTTGAGGACACGCTGAACAAGCAGCAGATCCTAGAGCTGTACCTCAACTCCATCTTCCTCGGCCGCAATGCTTACGGGATCCAGGCCGCGGCCCGGGCCTATTTCGACAAGGATGTCGACGAGCTGACGCTGCCGGAGGCGGCGTATCTCGCGATCCTTCCCAAAGCGCCGTCGAACTACGATCCGCTTCGTGCAACCCAGAAGGCGCTCGACCGCCGCAACTATGTGCTGCGCGAGATGTACCGCAACGGCTACATCACGCAGGATCAATGGAATGCGGCTGCGGCGACTCCGCTCGGGACCATCCGCTACGGAAGCAATGAGAAGTTCCAGCAGCGCGGCGGCTACTTCATGGAGGAAGTCCGCCGTGAGCTGATCAAGCGCTTTGGCGAAAACGCCAAGGATGGGCCGAACAGCGTCTATGCCGGCGGCCTGTGGGTCCGTAGCTCGATGAATCCAATGATGCAGGATGCGGCCGCGCAGGCGCTCCGCGACGGCCTCGTCAAATATGGCGCGGGCAGCAGCTGGAAAGACCTCGGGATGAAGGTCGACCTGTCCAAGGATTGGGCCGGCCAGCTCGATCGGGCACCGGTCGGCACGGGCTATCCCGACTGGGCGAAAGCGGTCGTGCTTCAGACGGGCGATACGCAGGCGACCATCGGTTTCACCAACGGTTCGACGGGAACCCTGTCGCGCAGCGATGCGGCGATGCCGGTGCGCGGTGTCGGCGGAGTCGCCTTCGACTCGCTGAAGCCGGGCATGATCGTCATCGTCAAGCAGACGAGCGGCAACAATTACGCGCTTCGCTCCGTCCCGGAGATCTCCGGCGGCATGCTGGTCGAGGAGGTCCATACCGGCCGCGTTCTGGCGATGCAGGGCGGATTCGACGTGGTCGGCTCTCCTTACAATCGCGCAATCCAGGCGCTTCGGCAGCCCGGTTCGGCGTTCAAGCCTATCGTCTACGTGACGGCGCTCCAGAACGGCTTCACTCCAGCGACGATCGAGCTCGATGCCCCCTACTGCATCTGGCAGGGCGCGGGTCTCGGGCAGAAATGCTTCGTCAACTTCGACCACCGCTCGGCGGGGCCGCACACGTTGCGCTGGGGTCTCGAGCAATCGCGCAACCTGATGACGGTGCGCGCCGCGGCGACGATCGGAATGCCCAAGATCACGGCAACCGCCCGCACGCTCGGCGTGGGCGATTATGCCAACTATCTTTCAGTCGCGCTCGGCGCCGGCGACACCACGGTCCTGAGGCTCACCAATGCCTATGCGATCCTTGCCAATGGCGGGCGGTCGGTGAAGCCGACGACGATCGACTATGTCGAGGATCGCGACGGGAAAGTGATCTATCGGAGCGACAACCGCTGCGCGATCATGGGCAATTGCAATTCGGCGGACTGGGATGGAGGGCCGATGCCGCGGCCGCCGAGCCGGACTCGCCAGCTGGTCGACGCCATGGCCGCATTCCAGATGGTCCATGTGATGGAGGGCGTGATCATCCGCGGCACGGCGACCGTGCTCCGCGACCTCAATCGCCCGCTGTTCGGCAAGACCGGGACCACTAACGGCCCGACCAATGTGTGGTTCGTCGGCGGAACGCCCGACATCGTTGCCGGCGTCTATCTCGGCTACGACAATCCGCGCCCGATGGGCGGCTGGGCGCAGGGCGGCCGCATCTCGGCACCAATCTGGAAGCAGTGGGCTCAGGTCGCGCTGAAGGACCAGCCGAAGGTGCCGTTCGTCGCGCCTCCCGGAATCCGCTGGGTCCGCATCGACCGGGCGAGCGGCAAGCCGGTATTCGGCGAATTCCCGACCAAGGAAGATCCGCAGTCGCCGGTAATCTGGGAGGCGTTCCAGCCGCAAACGGAGCAGCAGCGCACCGATCATCCGACCATGGGCGATCCTTATAACGAGCAGCGGCAGCAGCAGGCTCTCATCGCCGCGCAGCAGGCGATCGAGCAGCAACAGCAAGCGCAGCAGAACCCGTCGTCCTCAGCCCAGGCGCCGGCATCAGCGGCGCCCCCGCAGCCTGCACAGCCGAGTGCTCAGGCTGCTGCTGGCTTGCCAACACAGAACAGCTTCAAATAGGGCCGCTACGAACCGACGCTTGAAGAAGGCTTGACCATGCGCGCCGAGGCGCAGGCCCATATTGACCAGATCAATGCCGCGACCGCCCTTTTGCGCCGTTTCCTCGACTGGGACCGCGCGCTGAGGCGGCTCGATGAGCTCAATGCCAAGGTCGAGGACCCGGCGCTTTGGAACGATCCCAAGGCGGCGCAGGACGTCATGCGCGAGCGGCGGCGGCTGGAGGAGGCGATCGGCGCGACCCGCTCGCTGGAGCGAGAGCTGTCCGACACCTGCGAGCTAATCGAGCTTGCCGAAAGCGAGGGCGACGCCGCGATGGTCGACGACGCGGTACGCAGCCTCGCCGAGCTTGCCGAGCGCGCGGACCGCGACAAGGTCGCCGCGCTGCTTGCTGGCGAAGCTGACGCCAACAGCGCTTATGTCGAGATCAACGCTGGAGCCGGCGGCACCGAGAGCCAGGACTGGGCCGAGATGCTGCAGCGCATGTACACGCGCTGGGCGGAGCGCCACGGCTTCAAGACCGAGCTGATCGACCACCATTCGGGCGAGCAGGCCGGGATCAAGTCGGCGACGATCCTCGTCAAAGGCGAGAACGCTTATGGCAATCTGAAAGTCGAAAGCGGCGTTCACCGGCTGGTGCGCATCAGCCCCTATGACGCGAACGCCCGCCGCCACACGAGCTTCTCGAGCGTCTGGGTCTATCCCGAAGTCGACGAGGACATCGACATCCAGGTCGAGGACAAGGATTTACGCATCGACACCTACCGCTCGTCCGGGGCGGGAGGGCAGCACGTCAACACGACCGACAGCGCCGTCCGGATCACCCACATCCCGACCGGGATTGTCGTCGCGTGCCAGAACGAGCGCTCGCAGCACAAGAACCGCGCCTCGGCAATGAAGCAGCTGAAGGCGCGGCTTTACGAGGCGGAGCTACAGAAGCGCGAGGCCGAGGCGAATGCCGCCAACGCCGCCAAGACGGACATCGGCTGGGGTCACCAGATCCGATCCTACGTGTTGCAGCCCTATCAGCTGGTGAAGGACCTTCGCACAGGTGTTACGTCGACCGCACCGAGCGACGTGCTCGACGGTGACCTCGACCGCTTCATGGCGGCGGCGCTGTCGCAGCGGGTCACCGGCGAGACCGTGGAAGTCGAAGACGTTGAATAGGACCCACGGAGTCGTTCGTCCTGAGCGGAGCGCGAAGCGCGTAGTCGAAGGGCGCGTGGCACAACCGCATCAGATACGCCCTTCGACTTCGCTCAGGACGAGCGGGATTGTTGTGCTGTGCATGATGGCAATACTGGCTTCCTGCCGGGCTCGTCCTGCTGACTCGCACTTTCCGAGCGCTCATCGCGATGTCGCGCCCACGGTGGGCAGCGCGTTCTCGACCGAAGATGCGCGCGATCGCCTGGGGGAAGCCGAGGAAGTGATGCAGCTCGCCGGCGTCAGTCCCGGCATGTGGGTCGCCGACGTCGGCGCGGGGCAGGGCTATTATACTGTGCGCCTCGCGCGCGTGGTGGGTCCGAAGGGGAGGGTGCTCGCCGAAGATATCGTTCCTGACGTGACCCAGCAGCTCACGGATCGGGTGCAACGCGACAGGCTCGACAATGTCGCGGTTAAGCTCGGCAGCCCTGACAATCCGATGCTCCCGTCGGGCTCCTTCGACCGGGTCTTCCTGGTCCACATGTATCACGAGGTTCAGAGCCCCTACGCTTTCCTCTGGCACATGCGTGAGGCCGTGAAGCCCGGCGGACTGGTGATCGTCGTCGATGCCAACCGGCCGGTTCGCCAGCACGGCATGCCGCCTGTCGAGCTCAGGTGCGAATTCGCCGCGCTCGGCATGACTCCGGTCAAGTTCACGATGCTGACTGGCGGCGAAACCTACCTCATGGCGTTCAGGCTTTCCGGGCCGCGGCCGCAGCCGGGCCAAATCAAGCCCTGCAACGGCTAGAGGTAGCCCAAGCGCCTCAAGCTGGTGCACTGGGTTCCAGCGAAGACGAGATGATCGAGAATCGCACAGTCGAGCGCCTCGACGGCCGTCGCCAGCCGGCGTGTTGAGCGCAGGTCGCTGTCGCTCGGGCGCGGGTCGCCGCTTGGATGGTTGTGGGCGAGGACGATCCCGGCGCTGCCGTGCTGCGCGGCATCGGCGATGATGGCCCTCATCGGGAAGACGCCGCCGTCGGAATCCCCGCAATGACGCGTGAGATGGACGCACCGGGCCTGCTCGTCGACATGAGCGACCCAAAGGTTCTCACGGGTTGGGTCGGTATCCGCCATGCAGCCCGCAAAGAAATCGCGCGCCGCCGCCAGGCCGTCCAGCTTCAGCGGAAGTTCGGCACGCTGATACCGCATGCCGGTCAGTTAAAATGAGGGACGATTTCCGGCCACTGGAACAGTGTCGAGGATGCACCAAATCTTATCCACAATGGAGATTCCGCGCGTCTTGGAGCCGATTGCGGCAGCCGTTAGATTGGCTGCAGCATGCGCCAATATCTCGATCTGATGCAGCTCATCCTCGACCGTGGGGTCGAGCAGCAGGACCGCACGGGCACCGGCACATTGTCATGGTTCGGGGCCCAGATGCGCTTCGATCTTGCCGAAGGATTTCCGCTGCTGACGACCAAGAAGCTGCATCTTCGCTCGATAATCACCGAGCTGCTGTGGTTTCTCCGCGGCGACACCAACATCCACTGGCTGAATGAGCGCAAGGTCAGCATCTGGAACGAATGGGCCGACGAGAATGGCGACCTTGGCCCCGTCTACGGCAAGCAGTGGCGCGACTGGGAGAGCGCCGATGGGCACCACATCGACCAGATTGCCAACCTCGTCGAGCTGATCCGCAACGATCCCAATTCGCGGCGGCAGATCGTCACAGCCTGGAACCCCGGCGAAATCTCGAAAATGGCGCTGGCCCCGTGTCACTGCCTGTTCCAGACGCAGGTAGCTGCCGGACGCCTCAATCTGCAGCTCTATCAGCGAAGCGCCGACATCTTCCTCGGTGTTCCCTTCAATATCGCCTCCTACGCGACTTTGACGCACATGCTGGCGCGCGAATGCGGGCTAGAGCCGGGCACGTTCGTCTGGACCGGCGGCGACTGCCATCTCTATTCGAACCATCTCGAGCAGGCGCGGCTGCAGCTGACGCGCGAGCCGCGCACGCTTCCGCGCCTCGTGATCAAGGATCGCGGGCAGGACCTGTTCGGATACGACGCCGAGGATTTCGTCTTCGAGAATTACGATCCCCACCCGCACATCTCCGCGCCGGTTGCGGTCTAGCCGCGATCATCTCGCCTGATGGAGCCGTTCCGGCGCCGCAGCGTTTGTTGCTCCACTCAAACGAGGAGAGGACGAGATGTTCCAGAAGGTAACCACAGTCGTTCTGGTCGGCACCGCACTGGCGCTTGCCGCATGCAACACGGTTCGCGGCGCGGCGAAGGATGTGAATTCGGTCGCAAATTGCACCGAGAACACGATGAACGGACAGCAGTGCCACTAAAGGTTCAGTAGACAGACAGCTGTTTCGGTGATTCATTGTCGTTCCGATTTCAAAGTGGAGGAGCGACAATGGTTCAGAAGATGGTTGCGGTGGTGTTCGTTGTGGCGTCGCTCACGATTGCCGGCTGCAACACCGTTCGCGGCGCTGCGGCGGACGTGAACTCGGCAGCCAATTGCACCGAGACCGCAATGCACGGCGGCAAGTGCTGATCAGCACGAACCGCTAAGCAAAAAGAACCCCGCCGGATCGCTCCGGCGGGGTTTTTGTTTGCGCTATCTCTGAGAGTTAATCCTGGAGATAATCGCCCGCGTCGGCGTCGAGGCCATGGCCGCTCGGAGCGACCTCGGCGAGCGGATCATCCCCCGTTCCGGTGTCGTCACGCGGCGAGCGCGCGAGCTCGGCAGCGCGAAGCTCCTCGGCCGAGTCCGGCGCGATCAGTGCTTCGGCCATCCGCCGCTGGGCAGCGCGGAGAGCCGTATCGCGCGATGAGGCAGCGACGCGCAGGCGGTTCATGCCCGCGCCCGTGCCCGCCGGGATGAGCCGGCCGACGATCACGTTCTCCTTAAGGCCTTCGAGCGTGTCGACCTTGCCCTGGACCGCCGCTTCCGTGAGGACGCGGGTGGTCTCCTGGAACGAGGCCGCCGAGATGAAGCTCCGGGTCTGGAGGCTCGCCTTGGTGATGCCGAGCAGCACCGGCTTGCCCTGAGCAGGCTTCTGCTTCTTCTCGAGCCTGGCGTTGGTCTCGTCCATCTCCTGGCGATCGACCTGCTCGCCGGCGAGCAATGTCGTGTCGCCGCCGTCGGTGATCTCGACCTTCTGCAGCATCTGGCGAACGATCACCTCGATGTGCTTGTCGTTGATCTTCACGCCCTGGAGTCGATAGACCTCCTGGATCTCGCTCACGAGATATTCCGCGAGTGCTTCCACGCCGAGAACTTCCAGGATGTCGTGCGGATCGGGTGAACCGCCGACGAGGTTGTCGCCGCGCTTCACGAAGTCGCCTTCCTGCACCTCGATCATCTTCGACTTCGGCACCAGATACTCGACCGGCTCCGAACCGTCCTCCGGAACGATCGCGATCTTACGCTTCGCCTTATAGTCGCGCATGAAGGTCACCTTGCCGGAGACCTTGGCGATGATCGCATTCTCCTTCGGCTTGCGCGCTTCGAACAGCTCGGCGACGCGCGGCAGACCGCCGGTGATGTCGCGCGTACGAGCGGCTTCACGCGGCATACGTGCCAGCACTTCGCCGGCCTCGACCTGCTGGCCGTCCTCGACCGCCACGATCGCTCCGGCGGCGAGCCGGTAGACGCCTGCCTCCTTCGCGTTCTTGCCCATCAGCGTGAGGCGTGGGTGGAGCGTATCCTTCTTAGACTTGGCATTGTCATCGGTGACCACGCGCTGGGTGATGCCCGTGGACTCGTCGAGTTGCTCCGTCATCGTCCGGTTCTCGATCAGGTCCTGGAACTTCACCGCTCCGCCCTTTTCGGTGATGACCGGGCTGAATGACGGGTCCCACTCGGCGATGCGATCGCCGCGGCTGACGATGTGCCCGGTCTCGCACAGCAAATGCGCGCCGTACGGAACGCGGTGCGTCGAAAGCTCGCGCCCGTCCATGTCGACGATGGCGATCTCGCCCGAGCGCGACAGCGACAAGTGCCGCCCGCGCGGGTCGACGATCGTCGGCATGTCGCGAAGCTCGATGGTTCCGTCGACCGGCGATTCAAGGTTCGACTGCTCGTTGAGCTGCGCCGCGCCGCCGATGTGGAAGGTCCGCATCGTCAACTGCGTGCCCGGTTCGCCGATCGACTGGGCGGCAATGACGCCGACGGCCTCGCCGATATTCACCGGCGTACCGCGAGCGAGGTCGCGGCCGTAGCATTTAGCGCAGACCCCCTGCTTGGACGCGCAGATCAGCGGCGAGCGGATCTTCACGCCCTGCAGACCGATTTCCTCGATGCGGGCGACCATGGCCTCGTCGAGAAGGCTTCCCTCCTCAATGATGACGTCGCCGCTCTTCGGATCGACGATGTCCTCGGCCGTGGTGCGGCCCAGCACGCGGTCGGCGAGCGACGCGATGACCGCGCCGCCCTGGACGATCGCGCGCATCTCGAGCGCACGGTCGGTGCCGCAATCCTCCTCGATGATCACGGCATCCTGCGAGACGTCGACGAGGCGGCGGGTCAGGTAACCCGAGTTCGCCGTCTTGAGCGCCGTGTCCGCGAGGCCCTTGCGGGCGCCGTGGGTCGAGTTGAAATACTCAAGGACGGTGAGGCCCTCCTTGAAGTTCGAGATGATCGGGGTCTCGATGATCTCGCCCGACGGCTTGGCCATGAGGCCGCGCATGCCGGCGAGCTGCTTGATCTGGGCCTGCGAACCGCGGGCGCCGGAGTGGGCCATCATGTAGATCGAGTTCAGGTCCGCCTGGCGCCCGTCCGGACGCTTCGGAGTCGCTGAAATCTCTTTCATCATGGCGCTTGCAACCTGGTCACCGCAGCGCGACCAAGCGTCGATCACCTTATTGTACTTTTCCTGCTGGGTGATGAGGCCGTCCTGGTACTGCTGCTCGTAATCCTTCACGAGGTCGCGCGTTTCCTCGACGAGGTTCTCCTTCGCCTTCGGGATCACCATGTCGTCTTTGCCGAAGGAAATTCCGGCGTGGAACGCGTGACGGAAGCCGAGCTGCATGATCGCGTCGGCGAACAGCACCGTCTCCTTCTGGCCGGTGTGGCGATAGACGATGTCGATGACGTCGCCGATCTCCTTTTTGGTCAGGACCTTGTTGACAGTTTCGAACGGCACCTTGTGGCTCTTCGGAAGCGTCTCGCCGAGCAGCATTCGCCCGGCAGTCGTCTCGAAGCGCTTCATGTAGGTGTTGCCGTCCTCGTCCGTCTGGGGGACGCGGCTGATAATTTTGCTGTGCAGCGTGACCGCACCGGCGGCGAGCGCCTGGTGCACCTCGGCCATGTCGCTCAGCATCATGCCCTGGCCCGGCTCATCCTCCTTCTCGAGGCTGAGGTAGTAGAGGCCCAGCACCATGTCCTGCGAGGGAACGATGATCGGCTTGCCGTTGGCGGGCGAGAGGATGTTGTTGGTGCTCATCATCAGCACGCGCGCTTCGAGCTGGGCCTCGAGGCTCAGTGGGACGTGCACGGCCATCTGGTCGCCGTCGAAGTCGGCGTTGAACGCTGCGCAGACGAGCGGGTGAAGCTGGATCGCCTTGCCTTCGATCAGCACCGGCTCGAACGCCTGGATGCCCAGGCGGTGGAGCGTCGGCGCCCGGTTTAGGAGCACCGGATGCTCGCGGATCACCTCGTCGAGGATGTCCCAAACTTCCTTGCGCTCCTTCTCGACCCACTTCTTGGCCTGCTTGAGGGTCATCGAGAGACCCTTGGCGTCGAGGCGCGAATAGATGAACGGCTTGAACAGCTCCAAGGCCATCTTCTTCGGAAGACCGCACTGGTGGAGCTTCAGTTCCGGGCCGGTGACGATGACCGAGCGGCCCGAATAGTCGACGCGCTTGCCGAGCAGGTTCTGGCGGAAGCGGCCCTGCTTGCCCTTGAGCATGTCG